>NZ_JBYEXN010000008.1:0-186989 GCF_057621855.1 Parazoarcus sp. PS-13 R2A | reverse complement strand
GGCGCTCGCCCTGTTCCGCGACCGTCCCGAACTGATGAGCTGAGGGAGACTGCCATGCTGATGAATCCGGAAAAGTCGGTGCTGCTGATCATCGACGTACAGACCAGCCTTGCGCCTGCGATTCACGATGGCGAACAGGTCGTCGACAACTGCATCTGGCTCGCAGGCGTCGCCAGTCGGCTGGGCGTGCCGACCGTCGTCACCGAGCATTTTCCGGAGAAGATCGGTTATACCGTTCCACGTCTCAAGGAAGTGACGGCGTCGGCGCTGTACCTCGGAAAGCAGTGTTTCTCCGCACAGGCCGACGGCTGCTTCAAGGGTTCGGCGGTTGAGGACCGGCGACAGGTGATCATGTGCGGCACCGAGGCGCATGTCTGCGTGCAGCAGACCGCGCTCGAACTGCGCTGGGCGGGCAAGGAGGTCTTTGTTGTTGCCGAGGCCGCCGGATCCCGCGACCCTGCGAACCGCGATCTTGCCTACGCTCGCATGCGCAGTCACGGCATCGAGATCGTGTCGCGCGAGATGGTTGCCTTCGAGTGGTTGAAACGTGGTGGTACTGCCGAGTTTCGTGAAGTCAATCGCGACTTTATCCGCTAGATCCCGCAGTGGCGCTCAGGGCTCGATTGCGAGTCCGAGCAAGGGTTCTCCAGCGCTGATGTCGCCCAGCAGCTGTGTCGTGCCCATGGCGAGATCGACCGAGTACAGCCGGTAACCCGGTGCAGCGACTGTGCTGAACGCGGCGACGGCCGTGTTCGAGATGTCCGAAATGTCGAAATGGGCGTCGGTGATGCCATCGACGCCCAGTTTGCCGACTGTTTTCAGACGACCGGTATTGGGCGACACCACCGGCTCTTCCGCCTCGATTGAGCCCTGGCGCGCGAGTGTCGCAGTCGCCATGTCGATGGCGTAGTTTGTTGTCAGCTTCTCGTTTTTCGTATTGTAGGTATAAGCGGCGGCGACAATACGTGGTGCCTTGCCTGCATTGGAGTCGCCTTCGTCGTAAGTGAGGCGGCCGTCTGCCTGCACGCCAGGCTCATCGGCCTTGTAATCAACGATTGCACCGGTATCGGGATGCGCGCGCAGATTTTGCCCGCTGTCCGAAACGATGCGGATGCGGTCTGCAGCGGGGTTGAAGTCGAAGCCGAAACGATGGCCGTCGAGCGCGATGGCAAAAGGCGTTTCCCCAACTGGCGTGAGTGCGCCGTTGCCGGTGTCGACAGTGAAGATCCGGCCACTGCTGCCGAGCGCAAACAGAACGCCTCGGGCAACCCGGTAATCGAGTCCGAGCAAACGCTCATCCTTGGCCAGTCCGGTGAGCTTGACGCGGGTCGTCACCGTCGACGGGGTCTTGGCGTTGAAGCTGATCAGATCGTGTGATGCCGTCACCGCATACAAGGTCATCGTGCTCAAGGGACCGTCCGGGGAGAGCGGTGCGGCCTGGGAAAGACTGAATCCGGATGCGAAAGCGAACGCGATCGCGCTTGAACGGATGATTTGCATGGAAGCCCTCGAAGGAATGTCGTGACGTTCGTACAGTTTGCGCGGGAGTTTGGCCTTTTCGGCTAGGATTACGCAAGCACGAGTGTTTCCAGCAAACTTGGCAGGCAGCGGCGGCTGTGGGTGCTTTTCGGACGAAGTCGATGAATTGTTCTGCAACATTCAGGAAAGTCTTGCTGCTCGGGGGCTTCTCTCTTCTCAATGCGTCGGTTATGGCAGCAAATCTGGCCGTGAGCGCCGTTGATGAGCGTGCTGCAGTCGTCGAAAACCTCGCTCTGGCCTTGCTGCCCTTGAACGGGCCAGTGCCCGCAGGCCCGAAGACGGCTGAGATCGGACAGGAGAACAAAACCTTCATTCCGCTGGTGAGCGTTGTGCAGACCGGGACCGCGATCAGCTTTCCCAATCGCGACACGGTACGCCATCATGTGTACTCGTTTTCCCCGGCCAAGTCGTTCGAACTCAAACTGTATGCAGGCACGCCTGCGAAACCCGTCACATTCAATGAGCCTGGACTCGTTGTGCTGGGATGCAACATTCATGATCACATGGTGGCCTACGTAATGGTGGCGAATACGCCGTGGCAGGCCGTGACCGATACGCAAGGGCGCGCCGAGTTCAAGGATGTCCCGGCTGGCGAATACGATCTTCAATACTGGCATCCGCGCTGGGCGGGTCGTGCGGAACTGCCGCGAGTGCGGGTGAATTTGGCGCGAGACGAGAAGATGCGGCTCGTCATCACGGACAAACCCTGATCTGATGCGTATTCGATTCAGCCGATTGCAGTGGCGTATTGCCGCCTGGTTCGCACTCATCCTGCTCACCGTACAGATTGGTGGTTTGGTGTTGTTTGAGCAGATCGGCCGCAGCAGTGCGCTGGATGATGTGCAGGCGCGACTTGTCACCGGTGACCGGGTGTTTTCACGCCTGCTTGATCAGCGCAGCCAGCAGCTCGCCCAGGCTGCGCGCGTGCTCGCGGCCGATTACGGGTTCCGCGAAGCCTTGCTCAGCAGGGACGGCGACACGATCCTGTCTGCGCTGGAGAATCATGGCTCCCGCATCAATGCCAGCCTGATGCAGTTGTATGGAATGGATGATCATGTCATTGCACGCTATCCCGATGAAGACGCGATCGCAATCACGCGCCTGCCTCAACTGATCGAGACTGCGCGTGGCAAGGGTGCGGCCACCGGGTTCAGCATCGTCCAGGGCAAGCTGTATCAGCTCGTGCTCGTACCGGTGCTGGCGCCGGTGCCGGTGGCCTGGGTGATGATCGGCTTCGAGATCGACGCGCCGTTTGCCGAGGATCTGAAGCGGCTCACGGGGATGGAGGTCAGCTTTGTACGCGAGGGCGCGTCGTTCCCGAGGTCGCTGCTGGCGAGTACGCTCGACTCGCCGCTGCAAAACGGCCTGATCGGCCCGGCGACACCTTCGATACTCGAAACCGGCTCGATGCAGATCGACGACGTCGAGTATGTCGGTCGGGTGCACGAGATCGATTCGGGCGAAGGTGATCGTGTTGCCGCCGTGCTGCAGCTGTCGCTGCAACGGGCGCTGGCGCCCTGGACGCGGTTGTATCGCGAGTGGCTGGGGCTGTCCATTGTGGCAATGGGATTGATGCTGCTCGCAAGTGTGCTGATGGGGCGCACGATTGCCTCGCCTGTCACCCGTCTTGCGCAGTTTGCCCGCCGCGTCGAAGCCGGCGACTACATGCATCCGCCAAAGCTTGCCAGCGGTGACGAGATCGGGCAGTTGGCCGATGCTTTCGACCACATGACGAATGCGATCGCTCAGCGTGAATCCAGAATCACCGAGCTGGCGTATCGCGACACCCTGACCGGACTGCCCAACCGGGTGCAGTTCAACGAGCAAATCAAGGCAGCCATGGAGGCCGCAGCCGAGCAGCGGAAGGGACTCGCGGTACTGACGCTGGATATTGATCGCTTCAGATTGGTCAATGACGCCCTTGGCCACGGATTTGGTGATCTGCTGCTGCAGGAGGTTGGTGTGCGCCTGCGTGAAGCCGGGGTCAGGCAGCGTGATGTGGCGGGCGGTCTGCGTGCGGTGGACAATGCTGCTGCGCGTCTTGGCGGTGATGAGTTCGCGCTGCTGGTGCCGGGGGCGGACGCTGACGAGGCAAAAATCGTTGCCACCCGCATCGCACTTGCCCTCGAGCAACCAATGAACCTGCAGGAGCAACTGGTCGATGTTCGGGCCAGCATCGGCATTGCGATCTTTCCCGATCATTGCACCACCGCCGAAGACCTGATGCGCTGTGCGGATGTGGCCATGTATCACGCCAAACGCAACAACAGCGGGGTGGAGGTGTACGACCCTGCGCACCATTCGCGCAACGCCGCCCGGCTATCGCTGCTGACCGAACTGCGTGCGGCGGTTGAGCGCGATGAACTGGTGCTCTACTACCAACCCAAGTTCGCATTGCGCGATGGCTTGGGACTGCATGTCGAAGCCCTGGTGCGCTGGGTGCATCCGCTGCGAGGTTTCATCCCGCCAATGGACTTCATCCCGTTTGCCGAGCAGACCGGTTACATCAAGACGATCACGCTGTGGGTGATGAACAGTGCCATCCGGCAATGTGCGCTGTGGCAGCGCGCGGGGCTCGATATCCATGTGGCGCTGAACATCTCGGCGCGTGATTTGCTGCAACCCGATCTGCCAGTGATCTTCCGCCGAATGCTGGATGAACATGGATGTGCAGCCAGGCTGATTACGCTGGAGATCACCGAAAGCGCCGTGCTCGACGATCCACGGCATGCCCTGAGCAATCTTGAGCGCCTTCGCGCCACCGGCTGCATGCTCTCGATAGACGACTACGGCACGGGATATTCATCCTTGTCCTATGTAAGACAGATGCCGGTGCAGGAGATGAAAATCGATCGCAGCTTCGTCATGAATCTGTGCACGCGTCCGGGCGACGAGATCATTGTCCGCTCAACCATAGAGCTTGCGCATGACATGGGGTTGATGGTCACCGCCGAGGGCGTCGAAACCGAGGATGTATTGCAGCGCCTGGGGCAGCTCGGTTGCGACCTCGCACAAGGCTATCTGATCAGCAAGCCGGTGTCGGTGTCGGATCTAGAGCTCTGGATGAGCAGTTCGCGCTGGGCGCCTGTTTTTGTGAAAGCCTGACCGTGACGGATCAATGAAGACTCCCAGCATTTCCATCATCGTGCCGGTGCTTGACGAGGCGGAGGGGCTGGCCGCCTGCCTGTCGCGTATCGAGCCATTGCGCACGGCCGGGGTCGAGCTGATTGTCGCCGATGGTGGCAGCACGGATGACACCGCGACGATCGCACAAGGCGTGGCAGATCGCTTTGTGACCGCGCCACGCGGGCGTGCCAGTCAGATGAACGCCGGGGCGCGTAGCGCCAGTGGCGACGTGCTGCTTTTTCTTCATGCAGATACCCGGCTTCCCGCCAACGCGATCGACTGTATTCGGCGTGCAGTCGCGACGGGTGCGCAATGGGGTCGGTTCGATGTTCGCATCGACGGCCGGCCGTGGATGCTGCGCGTTGTCGCGGCCTTGATGAATCTGCGCTCACGATTGACTGGCATTGCCACTGGCGATCAGGCGATTTTTGTCTGCCGGTCTGCGTTCCTTGCTGTGAAGGGCTATCCCGATATCGCCCTGATGGAGGATGTCGCGCTGACCGGGGCATTGCGCAAGGCCTCGCGTCCCGCCTGCATTCGCGAGCGCGTGGTGACCTCCGGACGGCGCTGGGAGAAGCACGGCGTGTTGCGCACCATCGTGCTGATGTGGCGCCTGCGTCTGGCCTACTGGATGGGCGACGACCCGGATGCACTGGCGCTGCGCTACGGCTACCGGCCGCGCAATCACAAACAGACGCCGCCTGGCGAGCTGCGTTGACGAAAAAACAGCCTCGCTGCACGTGAGTGCAGGGAGGCTGTTCCGGGGCCGGGCGTGTTGCGCCCGACAGGCTGTGCTCAGACCGAGGTATCGTCGGTCGCGTCATCCTTCTTGGGCGCACTCTTCTTGCGTGCCGCCGGTTTGCGTGCGGGCTTGGCCGGCTTTTCGGCTTTGTCTTCCGCAGGCTTGGCGCGGGCTTTTGCGGGCTTGCGCGTCCTGGCGGGCTTGGCTTCCGGTGCAGGTGCTGCCGCGTCTGCCGCCTTCTCTGGTGCGACGGTGTCGGCTGCTTTCGCTGGCGCAGCGGGTTCTGCCATTTTGACGGGTGCCGCAGGTTCCACTGCGCGTACAGGTGCAGCGGGTTCCACTGCACGCATGGGAGCACCCGACTGTGCCGCTCTCGCGGCCGCCGCCGCGGCGATTGCGGCGTCTGCTGCCTTCATCTTCTCACTGGTGCGCAGCGCGGCAGGGCTAACATTGCTCGGTACGCGCGGCACCTCGGCCGCCGCGCTGCTCACTGCATCGGGTGCGCGTGAAGGCGCTGCTGCGGGAGCGCTGGCCACTGCTGCAGGCGGTTTTGCGGCGGGGGCTTCGACGACGGTGGCTTGGGCGGCCGGCGCAGAGGCAGGTGCGGGGGCGGGCGCAGATGCGCCTGCCGGTGTTTCGGCTGAGGGAGCTGCGCCGCTGCCGGTGGTGTTGGTCCGACGCGAGCCTCTTCGCGACGGTCTTTCCCGGCGCGGGGGCGCTGCGTCGGTTGCGTGCTGCTCCGCTTGGTTGTCGGCAGCGGTTTCGGGGGCCGACTCTGCCACGGGTTCAGCCGCCTCGTCGACCGGCGCATTGCTGGCCGATCCGGGTGCGCTGCCGTCACGGCGTCCGCCGCGTCGCGAGCGGTCGCGGCGCGAGGGTTCGGCCTCACGCGCGGGACGCTCCGCATGTACATCGGTCTCGGCCGCGGTGCTGCTCCGATAGACGTAGGCGCCAGACTTCTCGTCGCGCCCGAACTCGAGAAGGCCGCGTGCCTGTGCTTCTTCGAGCAGGTTTCCAAAGGCACGGAAACCGTAATAGGACTCGCTGAAGTCGGGTTTGCGGCGCTTGATGGCTTCCTTGAGCATGGATGCCCAGATCTTTCCGCTGTCGCCGCGCTCGGCCAGCAGGGCCTCGAAGGTTTCCACTGCGATCTCGATCGCCTGCGTCCGGCGGGTCTCGATGTCGTCCTTGCGTCCCTTGTCCTCGTTCTGCGGGCGACGGTTGCCGGACTGGGCCTGGCTGGCCTCGCGCTTGCGTGCTGCGCGCTCGCTTTCACGCACGAGATCGTCGTAGAAGATGAACTCGTCGCAGTTGGCGATCAGCAGGTCGGAGGTCGATTGCTTTACGCCGACGCCGATCACCTGCTTGGCGTTTTCGCGCAGCTTGGAGACGAGCGGCGAGAAGTCGGAGTCGCCGCTGATGATGACGAAGGTGTTGACGTGTGCCTTGGTGTAGCAAAGGTCGAGCGCGTCGACGACAAGCCGGATGTCGGCGGAGTTCTTGCCCGACTGTCGTACATGCGGGATCTCGATGAGCTCGAAGTTGGCTTCGTGCATCGCGGCCTTGAAACCTTTGTAGCGATCCCAGTCGCAGTAGGCCTTCTTGACAACGATGTTGCCCTTGAGCAGCAGTCGTTCGAGAACTCGCTTGATGTCGAACTTATCGTAGTTCGCATCACGCACGCCGAGGGCGACGTTCTCGAAGTCACAGAACAGCGCCATGCTGACGGTTTCAGTGGGTGAGGCCATGTAATCTCCGGATAAGGGCAGACCGGAAGCGCATGCTTCCGGCGCGCGGACTGCTTGTATTTGTGGCCTGGCCGGTGGGTCGGCGTGAATCGGCTGTTACCGACATTCTAGTCTGTCCGCGGGGGACGGGAAAATCTGTGTGGGAGCCGATGGCTCACGCGGGTGCGGGAAACTGCCCATTTTGCACAGTGCCAACTTTACGGATAATGCAGACGCGTATCCTTGCGGCATGACATGTGATCATGTGCCTGGGTGCACCCGTGCCACATGAAGGTCATGACGGTTGCCGGGACGGATGAAGCGCGGAGAAGGCAGGCGATGG
The DNA here is from genome assembly GCF_057621855.1 of Parazoarcus sp. PS-13 R2A. Classification (NCBI taxonomy): domain Bacteria; kingdom Pseudomonadati; phylum Pseudomonadota; class Betaproteobacteria; order Rhodocyclales; family Zoogloeaceae; genus Parazoarcus; species Parazoarcus sp. PS-13 R2A. The sequence goes on along the minus strand of NZ_JBYEXN010000008.1, from coordinate 179,512 downwards.
GCAGGTGATGCTTGCAGATTGAATGGGCGCTTCTTCATGGGCTCGGGATTTGTTCGAAGGATGTCGTGCATGAAGGCTGATTCCGGTTTTGCAAAGGTGAACAAATGGGCCGGAGCGGCGCTGGTGGCCGGGCTGGTGGTGACCCTTCTTGGCGCATGGCAACTCAAGCGCTGGAACACTGACCTTGCCGCGACCGCGGTTGCGACCGAGGCGCGCGATACTGCCGATGCGGTCGTGGAGCGTATCAGGCTGTACGAATACGGCCTGCACGGGGCACGGGGGGCAATCGTCACCGCCGGCGAGCACGGCATCAGCCGCAGGCAGTTTCGTCTGTACAGCACGACGCGCGACGTGGACCGTGAGTTTCCCGGCGCCCGCGGCTTCGGCTTCATCCGCCGCGTCCCGGTGGGCGACGAAGCCCTTTTTGTGGAACAGGCGCGTGCCGACGACATGCCGGGCTTCGCGGTGCGGCAACTCAACCCCCATGTCGGCGAGCGCTTCCTGATCCAGTACATCGAACCGCTGGAGCGCAACCGTCCTGCGCTGGGGCTGGACATCGCATCGGAGACCAACCGGCGCGAAGCGGCCATTGCGGCGATCCGTTCGGGCCAGACAAGGCTGACAGGCCCGATCACGCTGGTACAGGCCAAGGGCCAGCCGCAGCAGTCTTTCCTGATCCTGTTGCCGGTTTACCGGGGTGGCGCCGCACCCGATACCGTCGAGGCCCGCGAAGAGGAAGCGTTTGGCTGGAGTTACGCGCCCTTGCTGATGGAAGAGGTGCTGGCCGGCCTCAATCTGGATGGCAGCAAAGCGCATCTGGTGTTGCGCGACGTGACTGACGGACGTTCGGTACAGTTCTTCGAAAGCGGCCAGATGGCGTCCGGGAGCGACGGGGAACTGTTTCCCCAGATCCTGGAGCGCGAGGTCTATGGTCGTTCATGGCAGATCGAATACAGTGCGACGCCCTTGTTCATCCGTGGTCTGCACCAGGCCTCGCCTGCGCTGGTCATGCTCTTGGGTGCGATGGGCAGCGTCCTGCTGGCGGCGCTGGTCGGGGTGTTGAGCATCAACCGCCAGAGGCGGAGTCAGATCGCGGCCGAACAGGCCCTGCGCGCCTCCATCGTCGACAGTTCGGCCGACGGCATCATCGGAAAGTCCGTCGATGGCGTTGTAACAAGCTGGAATCGTGGCGCGGAACGTCTGTTCGGTTACAGCGCCGAGGAAGCGCTGGGGCGGAGTCTGAAGGATCTCGTCGTGCCCGATGATCTGCTGGCCGAGGAGGCTGCCATCCTCAAGCGCTTGCGCAACGGAGACTGGGTTCCCCACTTCGAGACCCGTCGCCGTAGTCGCGATGGCCGGATGCTTGATGTCTCGGTGACGGTTTCGCCCATCTTCGGTGCCGATGGGCAGGTCGTGGGGGCGTCCAAGACGGTACGCGATATTTCGGACCAGAAGGCTGCCGAGGCGCGCATTCTCGAACTCAACGCCAGCCTCGAGCGCCAGGTGGCCGAGCGCACCGCGGAGTTGAGCAGGCTCAACCTGTTGCTTGGAACGGTGCTGCGATCGGCGTCCGAGGTGTCGATCATTGCAACGGACCTGGACGGTGTCATCCGCGTCTTCAATCGCGGTGCAGAGCGCCTGCTGGGCTACAGCGCTGACGAAATGGTGGGCAAGTGCACGCCCGAGGTGATCCATCTCGAGGACGAAGTGGCGGCCTGGAGTGCCGAGCTGAGTGCCGCGCTGGGAAGTCCGGTCGAGGGTTTTCGTGCGCTGGTGCACAACTCCGAGAGCGAGGGCGCCGAAACACGCGAATGGACCTATGTCCGCAAGGACGGCTCGCAGGTTTCGGTGACGCTTGTCGTGACCGCGATGCGTGACGAGGACGGGCAGCTGAACGGGTATCTGGGTATTGCCATCGATATCACCGAGCGCAAGGCCGCCTTGCAGAAGCTTGCAGCCAGTCTTGAAACCACGCGTGCGATTCTGGCGACCGTGGTCAATCCGGTTGTCACCATCGACGCCAGCGGCATTGTCCAGTCGGTCAATCCGGCGGGAGAGCGGGTGTTCGGGTATTCGGCGAAGGCCGCCATCGGGCAGCATGTCCGCCAGCTAATCCCCGACTATGACAAGGCCGAGGATGGACGTCATGTAGCAGGTTCGTGGTTCGATGAGGACCAGCGTGCGGGGCGCGGCGGCCGCGAGGCGACGGCGCAGTGCAAGGACGGTTCGGTGTTTCCGGTCCAGATCTCGATCGGCGCCATGGATCGCGGCGGTGAGCGCATGTTCGTTGCCATCATCACCGATATTTCACTGCAGAAGAGGCAGCGCAGCGAACTGCTGGCCGCGCGGGACCAGCTGCTGATGGCGGCCGAAGTCGCGGAGCTCGGTATCTGGTCGTGGAATGTTGCGACCAACGAGCTGCAGTGGAACGATCGCATGTTCGAGTTCTATGGCCAGCCGCTTTCGCTGCGGGAAACCGGCCTCAACTACGATCACTGGCGCACTCGCGTCCACCCGGACGATATCGATGCGGTCGCAGCCAGCCTTCTCGCTGCGATCGAAGGTCATGGTGTGTTTGACGAAACCTTCCGCGTATTCGACGGTGACGAGCAGATCCGCTACCTGCATGCGGGGGCGCAGGTCGAGCGCGACGCCGCCGGGCGTGCCGTGCGGGTGACCGGCATCAACCGCGACATCACCGCCCAGCTCGCGCTCGAACGCGGCCTGCTGCTTGCCAAGGAGGAGGCGGATGCTGCCAGCGCGGCCAAGTCGTCCTTCCTGGCCAACATGAGCCACGAGATCCGGACGCCGATGAATGCGGTGCTCGGAATGCTCCAGCTCGTGCGTCAGACCGAGCTGTCTCCCCGTCAGCACGAATACCTGAAGAAGGCGCATTCTGCGGCCACATCGCTGCTAGGCTTGCTGAACGATGCGCTCGACTACTCCAAGATCGAGGCGGGCAAGCTCCAGCTCGACCTGCATCCGTTCGAACTCGACGAGTTGATGAACGGCCTGGGTGTGGTGCTCTCGGGCAACCGGGGGCAGAAGGATGTCGAGCTCATGTTCGACGTCGATCCGCATCTGCCCGCAGTGCTCTTCGGCGACAACATGCGTCTGCAGCAGGTGCTCATCAATCTCGCCGGCAATGCGTTGAAGTTCACCGAGCATGGCCAGATCGTCGTCAGTGTGAGCGAGCTCGGGCGCAGCGGCGACGAGACTCGCCTGCGGATTTCCGTCACCGATACCGGGATCGGGATCAGCGCCGGCCAGCTCGAGACCATCTTCGAGGCCTTCAATCAGGCCGAGGCTTCAACGACCCGACGCTTTGGCGGAACAGGTCTCGGACTCGGAATCTGCAGGCGTCTGGTGAGCCTGATGGGCGGCGAGCTCAAGGTGCGGAGCGAACTCGGGAAGGGGAGCAGCTTCTGGTTCGACATCACACTCGGCGTCGCTGCGGACATTCCGATGAGCCTGGGAGAGGGGCGTGCGGGTGCGCCGCTGCGGGTACTCGTGGTGGATGACAACCCGGTGCTGGTCGACGTGTTGATGCGTACTGCGAGCGCGCAGGGGTGGCTCGTACAGGGCGCCAGCAGCGGAAGGCAGGCCGTCGATCGTGTGCGCGAGGCACGCCTTTGCGGCGAGCCCTACGATGCCGTGCTGATGGACTGGCGCATGCCTGAGCTCGATGGCCTGAGTGCGGCGCAGTTGATCCGCGATGAACAGGGGGCGGAACGACCGCCGGTGGTCATCATGATTACCGGTTATGAGCGCGAGGTGCTGGAGGGGGCGGGCAAGGCATCCCTGCCGCCGTTTGCGGACCTTCTGGTCAAGCCGGTGACGCCAAAGCAACTGGTCAGTGCCGTGCGCGGGGCGGTCGCGGGCGCGGGCGCAGCACCGGCGACCGCACAGGAGGGTGCTCCGGGTGGGGAATTCGAGCGTCTTGCCGGTTTGCGCATCCTGATCGTCGAGGACAACGAGCTGAATCGCGAGGTTGCAGAGGCCTTGCTCTGCAGCGAAGGCGCCGTTGTGAGCCTCGCAGCGTGCGGGCTGGATGGGGTCAGAAAGGCGCTGGAGGAGGTGCCGCCGTTCGACGTCGTGATCATGGATGTGCAAATGCCCGATATCGACGGACTGGAGGCAACCCGTCGCATCCGGGCCGACGGGCGTTACCCGGATCTGCCCATACTGGCGATGACGGCAAACGTTTCGCCGGCCGACCGCGAAGCCTGCCTTGCCGCAGGCATGAACGATCATGTCGGTAAGCCCATCGATCTCGAGCAACTGGTCGCGGCGCTGTGCAGCCTCGTCGGCGGCAAGGCGCTCCCGGCGTCCGGATCGGGCGACGACGCGTCCGCTGTACACAAGGAGGATCGTGTCATCGAGCCGCTGGCTTCGATCCTGCTCCGCTTTGGCGGGAATCTGGAACTTGTGCGAAGGCTGGCGCGGGGCTTTGCGCCGGAGCAGCACAGGATGCTGTCCGATCTGTCGGAGCGCATTGGGCAGCGGGATGCCGTGCGCGCGGCCGATGTGCTTCACACAATGAAGGGGAACGCCGGCACGATCGGCGCAAGTGCGCTTGCCGAGTGCGCCTCGGCGCTGGAGGCAAGACTCCGGTGTGCGGACCCGGAGCCGATCGATCGAGTGCTCAACGCTCGGGCCGTGAAGGAACTGACGCGGCTGATGCAGCAGTGTGCGCAACAGCTGGCAGCAGTACTGTCGGACGCAGCCCCGCCCGAGCCCGGCTGCGCTGAGTGCTCGACCCCCGAAACGGGAGGCGGCCTGAGCCCGGAGATGTGGCGTGAGAAGCTCAAGGCTATCCTTCGTGCGCTCGAATCTGGCAATCTGTCGGCAATTGACCAGGTGGAAGCCTTGCCCGCCCCTTCTCCCGAGCTTCAGCAGCGTCGCTACGACGTGTTCGTTGGACAGGTACAGGGCCTTGATTTTGCTGCTGCGATCGTGAGTCTGCGTTCGTTGCTGGAGGACTTTTGAATCCGTCTACTGCCCTTGATGCATGCCTGTCCGGACTGGGCCGGCGCCCCCGGCTGCTCATCGTCGATGATCAGCCGTCGAATATCCGCATACTGCATGAGCTGTTTCGCCTCGATTGCGACGTCTTCATGGCGACTTCCGGCGAGCAGGCGATGGAACTCTGCCTGAAGCAGTCCCCCGATCTCGTCATTCTGGACGTCGTCATGGACGGAATGAGCGGGCACGAGGTGTGCCGTCGCCTGAAGGCCGATTCGCGTACCAGTGAGGTGCCGGTCATCTTCGTCACCGGCCTGACCAAGGAGAGCGACGAGGCCTACGGCTTCGAGATCGGCGCCGTGGATTTCATCAGCAAGCCGATCAATCCGGTCATTGTGAACGCGCGGGTGCGCACCCACCTGGCCCTGAAGCTGCAAAGCGACATCCTGCGCTCCATCGCCTTGCGCGACGGTCTGACCGGTGTTGGCAACCGGCGTAAGTTCGATGAGGACATGCGCGCAGCGTGGTGGCACTGCAAGCGCAACGGGGCGCCCTTGTCGCTAATCATGCTCGATGTCGATTTCTTCAAGCGCTACAACGATCACTATGGCCACCATGCGGGCGACGAGTGCCTGATCTCGATCGCCCAGAAGATCAAGTTCGGCCTGTCACGTCCTTACGACAGCATTGCCCGCTATGGCGGCGAGGAGTTTGCGTGCCTGCTGCCGGATACCGGGGCCGAAGGTGCGGCCCGGGTTGCCGATAAGCTTCTCGAACTGGTGCGTGAGCTGGCAATCGAGCATGCCGACTCGGATGCGTCACCGGTGGTCAGTGTCAGTCTTGGTGTCGCGACCGTCGTGCCGGCCGACGGGCTCGATTCGAAGGCACTGATCGAGGCTGCGGACGCGCAGCTCTACACGTCAAAGCACGCGGGTCGTGCCTGCGCCAGATCGACGGTGATAGGCTGATCCACCTGTTCTCCCCCCATCTCGGGCAGGCATGACGGGGCACAGCGAGGGGGTGTTCCCTCACTGATGGTCCTGACAGAGGCCCCTCGCGCTGCAGAGAGGTCTGCCCAGAAAAAATGCCCACCCCCTTGCGGGAGTGGGCATCCGGAACGAACTGGAGGGCGGGGCTGCGGTATCAGCCGCAGGTGCCGACCGCGCCGCAGGCGGTGCAGAAGTCGCAGCCGTCCTTGCGGATCACGGTGTGGTTGCCGCATTCCTTGCACAGTGCACCCTGCATCAGCTTGGGCTCGTTATCGTCACGTGGCGTCTCGAGAATGCCCATCTCGCGGGTCGGGAAGCCCTTCTCGTCGAGCACGCCGAGCATGGCGTAGCGGTGAATCATCAGCTGGGCGATGTAGGCCACGGTGCTCGGGTAGTTCTGCTGACGCTTGGTGCCGGGGACGAAGGCCATGAAGTCGCCCAGCGGCTCCGGGTAGTCGAGCAGCTTGCGCAGCTTCATGCCGATCCAGGCCGGATCCATGACGCGCATGTCGAGCGACAGGATGCGCGTGAGGCCGTCGAGTGCGCGCGGGTAGTTGCCCGACAGCCACACCGAGTAGGGGCGGGTGACGCCGTCCGGCAGGGTGATTTCCTTGAGGCCGAGCACGAAGTCTTCGCTGGTTGCCGGGTTGTAGATGTCGACCGTCCAGGACAGCGTGCCGTCCGTGCCGGTCTTGGGCTCTTCCAGGCTGAACAGGGTGTCGAGCACGGGCGTTGGACCCTCGGTTTCAAACGCGCCGAGCTGTTCGCAGCGGTAGTTCACCATCTGCGAGAAGGCAGCAACGACACCCGGCACCAGCTTGCGCTCGCCATGCGGGGGCATCGGCATCTCGAAGGACTTCTCGCCCACGGTGCGCGACAGGGTCTCGAGCTTGAGCTTGAGCCAGCCACGGTCGTTGGCGCGCATGTCCATCGACAGCGTCTTGGCGACGGCGCCAAGGCCGCGGGGCTGGTCGGCACCGTTGACCCAGACTTCGAAGGGGAAGGTGCCGCCGTTGGTGCCGAACTGGCCGACGAAGAGCGCAAAGCCACCCTGCGGCGTGTTGAGCATGTAGGTCCAGGCCAGGTTGCCATCCGGCATGTCCGGACGACCCGGCCAGCGCAGGCTGGTCAGCACCGGTGCCGGCAGCGACTTGATCGACAGGCGCTTGTTGGCGTCCGAGATCTCGACGTCGTGCGGCTGCTTCTGCTCGCTGCTCGGCGTGACCGACAGCACCGAACCCAGCACGTTATTCGGGCGGTAGGTCGCCAGGCCCTTGAGGCCGGCTTTCCACGCGGTGAGGTAGAGATCCTCGAACTCGGTGTAGGGGTAGTCGGCAGGCACGTTCACCGTCTTCGAGATCGAGGTGTCGACGTAGGGGGCGACGACGGCGACCATGTCCTTGTGGGCCTGGGCTGAGATTTCGAGCGCGGTGACGAAGTAGGGCGGCAGCTTGTCGACGTTGCCACCCATGTGCTTGTACAGGCGCCATGCGTAGTCTTCGACGGCGTATTCCTTGAAGGTGCCGTCGGCCATGCGCTTGCGCCGGGTGTAGGTGTAGGAGAACGGCGGCTCGATGCCGTTCGATGCGTTGTCGGCGAAGGCCAGCGAAATGGTGCCGGTGGGCGCGATCGACAGCAGATGCGAGTTGCGGATGCCGTGCTTGCGGATCTTGTCCTTCACCTCGGCCGGCAGGCGCGAGGCGAAGTTGCCGCCGGACAGGTACATGTCGGCGTTGAACAGCGGGAAGGCACCACGCTCGCGGGCCAGTTCGGCCGAGGCGAGATAGGCACGGTTGCGCATGTACTCGGAAATCTTGCGACCTTCCTCGCGTGCTTCGGGGCTGTCGTAACGCTTCTGCAGCATGATCAGGGCGTCGCCCAGGCCGGTGAAGCCCAGACCGACGCGGCGCTTGGAGTCGGCTTCTGCGCGCTGCTGCTCGAGCGGCCAGTGCGTGGCTTCGAGCACGTTGTCGAGCATGCGGATGGACACGTCCACCACCTTGCCGAAACCGGCGTAGTCGAACTCGGCCTTGTCGGTAAACGGATGCTTGACGAAGGGGGTGAGGTTGATCGAACCCAGGCAGCAGCAGCCATACGGCGGCAGCGGCTGTTCGGCGCAGGGGTTGGTCGCCTCGATGGTCTCGCAGTAGTACAGGTTGTTGTCCTGGTTCATGCGGTCGAGGAAGAGGATGCCCGGCTCGGCGTGATCGTAGGTCGAACGCATGACCTGATCCCACAGGCTGCGCGCGCGCACCTTGCGGTACACCCAGTTGCCGTCGTCGAGCTGATAGGCACCTGCGTCCTTGAGTTCCTGCGTCGGCTCGGCCTTGTGCACCAGTTCGATGTCGCCGTCGCTTTCCACTGCCTTCATGAAGGCGTCGGTCACACCGACCGAGATGTTGAAATTGGTGAGGTCGCCCTTGTCCTTGGCGTGGATGAATTCCTCGATGTCCGGATGGTCGCAGCGCAGCACGCCCATCTGGGCGCCGCGACGCGCACCGGCAGACTCGACGGTTTCGCACGAGCGGTCGAACACGCGCATGTAGGACACCGGGCCCGAGGCGTTCGAGGCCGTGCCCTTGACCAGCGCGCCCTTGGGGCGGATGGACGAGAAATCGTAGCCAACACCGCCACCGCGGCGCATGGTCTCTGCGGCCTGGGCGAGGGCGGTGTAGATGCCGGGACGGCCATCGACGGATTCGGTGACGGAGTCGCCCACCGGCTGAACGAAACAGTTGATCAGGGTGGCGGCGAGGGTGGTGCCGGCGGCGCTGTTGATGCGGCCTGCGGGCACGAAGCCTTTTTCCTGAGCCTCGAGGAACTTTGCCTCCCAGTGAGCGCGCTTGTCTTCAGCCTCGATCGCGGCAAGTGCACGGGCAACGCGCTGACGGACCGCGTGGACGGTCTGCTCATCGCCCTTGGCATATTTTTCGATCAGGACTTCGCCCGAAATTTCCTGCATTTCAAGCGTGCTGGCATCGGCTTTGACAGTGTTCTGAGTGGTCGCGCTCATGATCTTCTTGATCTGCCTTGGTATGGATTGGAACAAGCCGAAGCATAGCGCCTAAATGTTGATTTCGCAAAAAAATAAAAACAAATAAAAACAGTAGTTTAAGATTTTATCTTGTGCGTCAAGCGCTAAATTTACACTACATGTAGTGGTGTTTTTTGTCGGGTTTCGACCCGAAAAGCCAGTGTTTTAGCGGGGTTTACGCCATTGTCGGGGCGCTGTTCGACGACGGAATGCCCTTGTCGTGGCAGCTCGATCAAGAAATTTCATGGCGCCCTCGTGCGAACCGGGAAGTGGATGCGGGTTCTCCCCATGGCGTGCTGATGCGGCGGCTTCCTGTTGGTCTGCATTGCGCCCGACCGGGGCGCGCAGACGCGAGCGTGTGAGCGCTGGCCGTGTGTCTTGCCGGACTTCGGGCGGGGTCGAAGGCCGAAGGGCGGTCCATTCAATCGGGGGGTGGGCACCGCCCGCGTCGTGCACCATGAAAACATGGCTGCGGTCGTGCCCTGGTCGACATCACATGCCGATTTGATTTTTTTCCGCGAACGCCGCGGGACTATAATGGGCCGTGCTCTTGCAGTGGAGCCTGGCAAACATGACCTCCCACGAAGTTCCCGCAGTTCTCGTTCCTCGCATCGTCAGCAAGCATGGTGGAGACGCCACGCGTCTGCTGCAGATCCTGATCGATGTGCAGGACGAAACACGCTGGCTGTCTCCGGAGGTGCTTACGCTGATCGCGGCTGAGCTCTCCATCCCGCGGTCCAGGGTCGAGGGCGTTGCCGGTTTCTATCACTTCCTGCACAAGCGCCCGGTCGGACGCTTTCATCTGCTGTTTGCCGACAACATCACCGAACGCATGCAGGGCTCGGCAGAGCTCATGGCCTCGCTGTGCAGCAAGTTGTGGGTTGAGCCCGGGCGGGTGTCGGAAGATGGCCTCGTCAGTGTGGAGACCACCTCCTGCATCGGCATGGGCGACCAGGGCCCGGCACTGCTGGTCAATGGCGTGCCGCTGACCCGTCTGTCGCATCAGCGCATCAACCAGATTGCGGAGCTCATCCGGCGCGAGGCACCCCTGTCGTCGTGGCCACCCGAGTTTTTCCGTGTCGACGACAACATCCATCGCACCGATGCCTTGCTCAAACTGGAAATGGCGCCCGGCGCAGCGCTGCGTGCGGCGGTCGCTCTCGGGCGCGACGGCTGGATGGAACAGATGCAGCTTTCCAACCTGCGCGGTCGGGGTGGGGCGGGCTTTACCACTGCAGTGAAATGGATGGCCTGCCGCGACGCAGCCGCGCCAGAGAAGGTGGTGGTCTGCAATGCCGACGAGGGCGAGCCCGGCACCTTCAAGGACCGGGTGCTGCTGACCCGCATGGCCGATGTCGTGTTCGAAGGCATGACGCTTGCGGCGTGGGCGGTGGGCGCGCGGCAGGGCTTCATCTATCTGCGCGGCGAGTACCGCTATCTGCTGGAGCCGCTGCGCGAGGCGCTCGATCTGCGCCGGGCGGAGAATCTTCTCGGTCGCGGCATACAGGGCGTTGCCGGTTTCGATTTCGACATCGAGATCCATCTCGGTGCCGGCGCCTATGTCTGTGGCGAGGAAACCGCCTTGCTCGAGTCGCTGGAGGGCAAGCGTGGCACGCCGCGTATCCGGCCACCGTTTCCGGTGACGCACGGTTACCTTGGACGACCGACGGTGGTGAACAACGTCGAGACGCTTGCCAAGACCTGCCTGATCGCGCTCGGCGGCGGTGAGGCGTTTGCAGCGACCGGCACCGCACAGTCCACCGGCACCAAACTCCTGTCGATCTCCGGCGACTGCGCGCATCCCGGCATCTACGAGTACCCCTTCGGCGTACCGATCGAGCGCGTGCTGGAGGATTGCGGTGCGTCCGACATCCAGGCCGTGCAGGTGGGCGGCGCTGCAGGGATCACGCTCGCGAGTTACGAGTTTCACCGCCGCATCGCATTCGAGGACGTGCCCACCGCGGGTGCCTTCATGGTGTTCGATTCGAGTCGAGACCTGTTCGAGGTGGCGCGCAACTTCGTCGACTTCTTCGCCCACGAGAGCTGCGGATTCTGCACCCCGTGCCGGGTGGGTACGGCGCTGCTGAAAAAGGCGATGAAGAAGCTCGCGGACGGGCGGGGCGCAAAGACCGACCTCGCCGATATCGAGTGGATCGACCGCCTGCTGAAGAACGCGAGTCATTGCGGGCTCGGCTCGGCCGCGCCCAACCCGGTGATTGACACCCTGCTCAAGTTCCGCCCCGCCTACGAACGCCGATTGCAGTCTCTGGATTTCGAGCCTGCCTTCGATCTCGATGCCGCACTGGCTGCGGCCCGGCGTGCCAGCGGTCGCGATGACGCTGCAGCACACATCAGTTCCGAGGGATCGGATCAGACAGCCTGACATTGAGGACAGCGCGATGAGCAAGCAGTTTCTGTTTGACGGTCGTCCGGTCATGTTCGAGGATGGACAGACCATTTTGCAGGCGGCCCGTACTGCGGGGCACTACATTCCGCATCTGTGCTGGCACCCTGACTTCCCGCCGCATGGGTCGTGCAAGCTGTGCATCGTCAAGGTGGCCGGGCGCCATGTCTCGTCCTGTGCGATGCCGGCCAAGGAAGGGATGGAGGTCGAGAGCAACACGCCGGAGATCAACGGCGAGCGGCGTGCGCTGCTGCAGATGCTCTTCGTCGAGGGCAACCACTTCTGTCCCTCGTGCGAGAAGAGCGGCAACTGCCAGCTGCAGGCGCTGGCCTACGATCTGGAGATGACCGGCGAGCGCTTCGCGCATTTCTTTCCCGAGCGACCGGTCGATGCCTCGCACCCCGACGTGCTGCTCGACTTCAACCGCTGCATTTTCTGTGAGCTGTGTGTGCGGGCCAGTCGCGATGTCGATGGCAAGAACGTCTTCGCGCTGACCAACCGCGGCATCAACAAGCATCTGGTGGTCAATGCCGAGTCGGGCCGACTGGGCGACACCGACCTTGCAGCTGATGACCTTGCGGCCAACATCTGTCCGGTGGGCGTGATCCTGAAGAAGCGTGTCGGTTTCGCCAAGGCGATCGGCGACCGCACGTACGACGAGAAGCCCATTCACATCGTGGCCATGGAGGACGGAAAATGAATGCGCTGCGCCCCAAGGTTCGCATTGCGACCACCTCGCTTGCCGGCTGTTTTGGCTGCCACATGTCCTTTCTCGACATCGACGAGCACCTGTTCGAACTGGTCGAGCTGGCCGAATTCGACCGCTCGCCGCTGACCGACATCAAGCACTGCGGTCCGTGCGATATCGGCCTCATTGAGGGCGGCGTGTGCAATGCCGAAAACGTGCACGTGCTGCGCGAGTTCCGGCGTAACTGCAAGACCCTGATTGCCGTTGGCGCTTGCGCGATCAACGGTGGCCTGCCTGCACAGCGCAACCACCTCGATCTCGAAGCCTGCCTGCGCGAGGTCTACATGTCGCGCGAGGGTCTGGGCGAAGGCGGGGTGCCGAACGATCCCGAGCTGCCCTTGCTGCTCGACAAGGTGAGGCCGATTCACGAGCTGGTGCGGATCGACTATTTCATCCCCGGTTGCCCGCCTTCGGGCGAGGCGATCTGGAAGTTTCTGACGGATCTGATCGCCGGGCGCACGCCACGGCTGTCGTATCCGATGATGCATTTCGACTGAGGCGCCAATGACTGCCGAACTGGAAACTGCCGCGGGACGCGAGAAACTGCGCAAGGTTGCGATCGATCCGGTGTCCCGGGTCGAGGGCCATGGTCGCGTGACGCTCCTGATCGACGACGATGATCAGATCTGCGAGGCAAGGCTGCACATCGTTGAATTTCGTGGCTTCGAGGTCTTCATTCAGGGCCGTCCGTACTGGGAAGTGCCGGTCATGGTGCAGCGCCTGTGCGGCATCTGCCCGGTCAGCCACCACCTGGCGGCGTCGAAGGCGCTCGATCATGTAGTGGGTGCGGTGCCGCCGACGCAGACCGCCGTGCAGCTCAGACGGCTGATGCACTATGGCCAGATTCTGCAATCGCACGCGTTGCACTTCTTTCACCTGTCGTCGCCGGACATGTTGTTCGGTTTCGATGCCGAGGTCGGACAACGCAATATCGTCGGTGTGGCAGGCGCCTATCCTGAGGTTGCACGCCAGGGCGTGCTGCTGCGCAAGTTCGGACAGGAGGTCATCCGCGCCACGGCCGGGAAGCGCATTCATGGCACCGGCGCCGTACCGGGTGGCATGAACCGTCATCTGTCGCTGGCCGACCGCGATATGCTGCGTGCCGATGCCGACCAGATGGTGGCGTGGAGCCAGGCTGCGGTCGAGTTGGTCAAGCGCCTGCACCGTGCCGCCCCCGGCCTGTACGACGTCTTCGGGACCTTCCGCTCCGGGCTGGCCAGCCTGATTCGCAGCGATGGCGCGATGGACCTCTACGACGGGGTGCTGCGTTTCCGCGATGGTGACGGCAGGATCATCCGCGATCAGGTGGCGGATCAGGACTATCACCAGGTGCTGCAGGAAGATGTGAAGTCCTGGAGCTACATGAAGTTTCCCTATCTCATCGAGCGTGGCCCCGACCTGGGCTGGTACAAGGTGGGGCCGCTGGCGCGGGTGCAAAACTGCGATTTCATCCCCTCGCCACTGGCAGAGGCCGAGCGGCGGGAGTTCATCGACCATGGCAAGGGTGACGTCATCCATGCGCCGCTGGCCTATCACTGGGCGCGGATGATCGAGATGCTGCATGCGGCAGAAGTCATCCGCGACCTGCTCGACGACCCGGACTGCACTGCGGGCGAGCTGATGGCAAAGGGCACGCGCGGCCACGAGGGCGTGGGCATCATCGAAGCACCGCGCGGAACGCTCATTCACCATTACCAGGTGGGCGACGATGACCTGGTGACGATGTGCAACCTCATCGTGTCCACCACCCACAACAACCAGGCCATGAACACCGCGGTGCGCGAGGTGGCCAAGCGTTACCTGTCCGGGCGCAAGCTGACCGAGGGTCTGCTCAACCATATCGAGGTGGCTATCCGCGCCTTCGACCCCTGCCTGTCGTGTGCCACCCATGCGCTGGGCCAGATGCCGCTGGTGGTCGAACTGGCGGGCGCCGACGGTGAGGTGTTCGACCGCGTGGTGCGCGATTGAGCACCGTCCCCGGGCTGGTGGTGTTCGCGATCGGCAACGATGCCCGTGGCGATGATGCACTCGGCCCGCAACTGGGTGCGCGCATCGAACAGGCGTCGCCGCCCGGGGTGAAACTGCTGGCCGAGTATCAGCTGCAGATCGAGCACGCGCTGGACCTGCGCGATGCAGCGGCGGTGCTTTTCATCGATGCCGCCGTCGGTCTGGGGCAGGCGTTCGAACTGCGCCCGATTGAGGCTGATTCGGCTGCGCCGCTGCTCAGTCATGCCCTGTCGCCGGCGGCCCTGCTTGCGGTGTTCGAGCGCATCGAGGGCAGGGCGCCGCCGCCCGCGTTCGTGTTTGCGCTGCGGGGTGAGTCCTTCGAGCTGGGTGAGCCGCTGTCGGCGCCGGCAGCCAGCGCCCTGGAGGCAGGCTGGCGCTGGTTGTCCGCGCGCCTGTCGGTGTCAGGCCTGCTTGCTGCGCGTGGCGCCGCTGCGCAGCACCAGCAGGGCGATCGTACCGGCCACGATGCCCCAGAAGGCCGATCCGACGCCGAGCAGTGACACGCCCGAGGCGGTGACCAGAAAGGTGACCAGGGCGGGTTCGCGTTCGTTGTCATCGCGCAGCGCCATCGCCATGCCGTTGCCGATGGTGCCGAGCAGGGCAAGGCCCGCAATGCCGAGCACCAGCTCTTTCGGAAAGGCGGTAAACAGCGCACCCACGGTCGCACCGAAAACCCCAAGAACCAGATAGACAACGCCCGCCGACAGGGTGGCGACATAGCGCCGGTCCGGGTCGGGGTGGGCTTCCCGACCCATGCAGATGGCGGCGGTGATCGCCGCGAGGTTGAGCGCGTAGGCACCGAAGGGTGCAAGCAGGAGCGTCGTGACCCCGGTCCATCCGATCACCGGCGACACCGGCACCGTGTAACCCGAGGCCTTGATGACGGTAACGCCCGGCACGTTCTGCGAGGCCATGGTGACCACGAACAGGGGCAGCGCGATGCCGATCAGGGCGCTGAAAGAGAAGGCCGGCATGGTGAATACCGGGCGCGCCAGCGCAAGCTCGAGCGCTTCGACATGCAGCAAGCCCTGGGTGGAGGCAATGCCGATGCCCACCAGCAGCGCGAGGGGGACGGCGTAGCGCGCGGCAAAGCGGCGTCCGGCGAGATAGACGCAGAACATCGGAAACACCAGCATGAACTCCGTCTTCATCGCCACGAACACATCCAGCCCGAAGCGCAGCAACACGCCGGCCAGCATGCCTGCTGCCAGCGAGATCGGGATGCGGCCCATCAGGCGCTCGAACAGGCCGCTGAACCCCGCCACCGTGATGAGCGCGGCACAGACCAGGAAGGCGCCGATCGCTTCGTTCATCGGCACGCCGGCAGCGGCCGTGATCAGCATTGCGGCGCCCGGCGTACTCCACGCCGTCAGTACAGGGACGCGATAGCGCAGGGTCAGCGCGATTGAACTCAGGCCCATGCCGATGCCCAGCGCGCCCATCCAGGACCCGATTTCGGCCTGACTCGCACCGAGGGCGTCGGCGGCCTGGAAGATCAGAACCGCGGAACTGGTATAGCCGACCAGCACCGCGACGAAGCCGGCGACAATCGCCGACAGGGATACATCACGAATCATTGAGTGAAATCTTGGAAAAGGGGGGGAGCGTTAGCGGCTATGCCGATGGGGCAGGAAGACCGAGATGCAGGCCGCGAGGCTGAGCTCGGCCTCTTCCCTGGAGGACGTGAAGCTCGCCGGGTCGAGGTCGGCGTCAAGCCACACCACGGGATCGAGTCGCGCAGCAGCCTCGTCGCTGGACTCGCCATAGCGGTCGGCATGAGAAATCATGCGGGCAATGTGCAGCACGCTGGCATCGCTGGTGAATCTTCCGGCCAGGCGGGGCAGGACCTGCGCACCAATCACTTCGGCAAAACAGGCCGGCAGTTTCCAGCCATCCATCAGCGCGGCACCGACTTCGGCGTAATCGCAACCGACAATGCGGCGCTCGGCGAGGTGGAGCGGTTCTCCACTTTCGTCCGCAAGCGACTGCGCCTCATCCGCCAGTTGCGGCACGGTTTCGTACATCACCAGGTGACCGATATCAGAGAGCAGCCCAATCACGAACATGCGTTCGGCGCCGGGGTGTTTCGCGGTGCGGGCAAGGCTGCGGGCCGCGAGAGCACACATCATGCTGCCGTGCCAGAAGCGATCGACGTCCATGTGCTCGGGCTGCATGCCCTTGAATATCGCGCTGACCGTCATCGCGAGCACCACATCGTGCACCTGTTGCAGGCCGAGAATCGGCACTGCGCGCTCGATCGTATCGATCTTGCCGCCGAAACCGTAATAGGCACTGTTGACCAGTCGCAGCACGCCTGCGGTCAGCGCCGGGTCCGCCGAGATCAGTCGCGAGACCTCGAGCAGCGATCCGTTGGCCGACTCAAGCTGCTCCCGAATGCGGTGATAAACCGTGGGTAGCGTGGCGAGCGCGTCGACCTGACAGACGATTTCCTGTGCCGAATGCATTGTGAATTCCCGTTGTGAACACGCCGATTATCGACTATCGGCGGCGATACGTGAATGGTTCGTGCTGCGGCTGGGGTAGAACACCAGTGGCTGGTCGGGTGGCAGCTCAGGTTGAAGGGTCACGTGGTCGATGCCAAAGCGGCTTGCCAGCAGCGCGC
This sequence comes from Parazoarcus sp. PS-13 R2A, assembly GCF_057621855.1. Lineage (NCBI taxonomy): Bacteria > Pseudomonadati > Pseudomonadota > Betaproteobacteria > Rhodocyclales > Zoogloeaceae > Parazoarcus > Parazoarcus sp. PS-13 R2A. Next base: position 162,742 of record NZ_JBYEXN010000008.1, on the reverse strand, counting down.
GTTGATCGGCCAGGATCCGTGGCCAGCGTCCCGCATCGGAGATGACGAGATGAGCGGACAGGGCCGGGTGATGCGAGTCGAGGCTCCAGATGTGGAGATCGTGCACCGAGCGTACGTCCGGGACGGCAGCCATGGCGTGGCCGACCTCGGGCAGTGAAAGGTTCTCGGGAACGCCCTCAAGCAGGGTATGCACCACGCGCCGCAGCAGGTTCAGCGTGGAGGCAAGAATCAGCCCGCAGATCAGCATGGTGAGCAAGGGGTCGATTGCGAGCCAGCCGGTGTACTGAATGACCAGACCGGAGGCCAGCGCAGCGATCGAGCCGAGGATGTCACCCAGGACATGCAGCAGGGCGGCACGGGTGTTGAGGTCCGCTTCGCCCCGCGTCAGCAGCCAGGCGACGAGCAGATTGACCCCAAGGCCGATCAGCGCCACAACGGTCACCGTCTCGCCCGCAATCGCGCGCGGGTCGCCGAGACGCAGCACCGCCTGCCACAACAGCGCGGCCACCAGCCCGAGCATGAACACGCTGTTGGCGAGTGCGGCGAGCGACTCGACCCGAGGCAGCCCGAATGAGTGCCGTATGCTGGCCGGGTGCAGCGCGAGGCGCGCAGCGAGTGCCGCAATCCCGAGCGCCAGCGCATCGGTAACCATGTGCCCGGCATCGCCGAGCAGGGCCAGCGAGCCCGACCACCACCCGGCGATCGCTTCAACCGCCGCGAATCCGAGGGTCAGGAGGAGCGCGAGCGGAAGCCAGCGGCTTGAGGCGTGGCTGTGGTCATGGTGGTCGTGACCATGGCTGGTGTTCGTGCCGGCGGCCTCGGCTTCGTGTTCGTGATCATGTTGCGCGTGATCTTGCATGGATGTTGAGATGACGCTGCGGGTGGGTACAGGCTAGGATCATGCCATTGTGAAAGCGTGAGCGGAAACCAGAATGCGTATCGTGAGCTGGAATATCCAATGGGGACGTGGTGCTGACGGGCGGGTCGATCTGAACCGGACCATCGCTGCCCTGCGTGAAATCGGGAATATCGATGTCATTTGCCTGCAGGAAGTTGGGCAGTGTTTTCCGGGCTTGAAGGGCGCGACTGCGGAAGACGGCGTTGCGATTCTGAGTGCGGCATTTCCCGGCTACGAAGCGGTGTTCGGCGCTGCGCTGGATGTGCCCGATGGCAAGGGCGGACGCGCCCGTTTCGGCAATCTGCTCCTGTCGCGGCGCCCGCTCGGTCAGGTCTTCCGGCATGTCCTGCCGTATCCCGCCGATCCCAGCGTGCCTGCGATGCAGCGCCTGTGCATCGAAGCGGTGATCGAGGCGCCTCGCGGGCCGCTGCGGGTGCTGACCACGCATCTCGAGTACTACTCGGCATTGCAGCGTGGCGCGCAGATTGCGCGCTTGCGCGAACTGCATCGTGAAGCGGTCTCCCACGCCCGTGCGCCGGGTCTGTCGAAGGATTCCAATCCGGGCTTCCGGCCCTGGCCACGACCCGCAGCGGCGGTGTTGTGCGGGGATCTCAACTGTTTGCCGGGGTCACCCGATCACACTGCGCTGCTGGCGCCGATTGCGCCCGACGTGCCTCAGTGGCGCGATGCCTGGCAGATCATGAATCCCGGTCTGCCCCACGCGCCAACCGTGGGTCTGCATGGGGCCGACTGGCCCGACGACCGCTTTTGCTGCGACTTCTTCTGCGTGACCGAGGATCTGGCGCCGGCCGTGGCCGGCTTCAGGGTGGCGGCGGAGACGGCCGCGTCGGACCACCAGCCGGTGGTCCTCGATCTGATGGACTCAGCCTAGGCCGCCGTCTTGGCCGGCTTTGCCGGCAGCGGTTCGATGAGGTCGCGGTAGGCGTACCAGGTTGCATGGCCGATGACGGGCATCAGAACGACCAGTCCCAGGTGGAAGCTGAGGAAACCGACGATCGTCAGCGTAGCGATCAGGAGGGCCCATACGATCATCGCCGCGGGATTGCGTGTGAGCGCCGCGATGCTGGCCAGCATCGAGCTGATGGCGTCCTGGTTGCGGTCCAGCATCAGCGGAATCGAGACCACGCTCACCGCGAACGCGATGATGGCGAAGACCATGCCGACGCCAAAGTAGACCAGCAGGAATTCGATGTTCTCGAACGCCATCAACTGTCCGAGAAAGCCGGACAGATTGGGCATTTCGTTGGAGTAGAAGAGCGCGAACACGACCAGTGAGGCGCGTGCCCAGATCAGGAAGACCACGCCCAGCACGACGGCGAAGATGCCGATGTTGCCCGCGTTGCGCTTCCACACGGTCAGCGTCGGGACGAGCGCGCAGTTTTCGCCGCGCTCGTGGCGGCGACTGATCTCGTACAGGCCCATGGCGAAGAACGGACCGAGCAGCAGGAAGCCCGAGGTCAGCGCAGAGGTGTATTCGTAGGCGTGCTCGAACACGAACGTGATGAGCAGGCCCATCGCGGCGAAACAGAAACCGTAGAACAGGCTTGGTACCGGGCAGGCCCTGAGGTCACCGAATGCGCGTGCGACCCAGCTGATGGGTGCAGTGAACGGTACGTCCCTCACGGTGGGGAAGGGCAGTGCTGCGGCCGCTTCCAGCTCGGCATCGTTTGGCTGCGACATGTCTCTCTCCTGTCATTATTCTGGATGTTCGCTGCAGCAAAACGGGGTGAACCGGCGGCGAGCTGACCGCAGCGCCCAAATCGCGCTGCTGATCCGTACCGCCTGTTCGAATACGTGTTGTTATGTCCTGAGAAACCCCCGAATTGCATTTGTGACGGCGTCCGGTGATTCCGCCATCATTCCGTGGCCGGCGCCAGCCACGGTAATCATACGCGCACCGCCCGCTGCGTTGACCAGTGCTTCGTATAAGGGTTTTACCGCACGTGGAGGCGTCATCTGGTCGCGTTCGCCGCTGACCAGAAGGGTCGGGCAGCGGATGTCCGGTGCGCGCGCGAGGCCATCGGCCCACGCGTTGCAGGCACTGAGGTCGGTCGCCAGCACACCGGCGGCCTGGCGTTCCATCAGTCGCTGGTTGATGCCGAGCAGCGAGGTGCCGGGCGTCGCACTTGCGCCAAGCTGGGCTGACAGGCTGTATGACCACTGATTGATCATGGCGTGGGCGCGCGCAGGCTTGCTGGATGCTGCCTCGATCAGCGCGGGCGCGACCGGCATCGGCGCCACGCTGCCCACCAGAACCAGGGCACTCACCCGTTCACCGGCGCGTGCGGTTGCGGCAAGCGCGATCAGCGAGCCCATGCTGTGGCCGACGAGGCTGGCCTGGGCAACGCCGACCGTATCGAGCATTTCCAGCAGCCAGTCGGCCATCGCGTCGATCGACTGCAGCGGTACGCCCTGCGATGCGCCGTGTCCCGGCAGGTCGGGTGCGAGCACGCCGAAGCCCTGATGCGCGAGATGGCGGGCCTGGTAGTTCCATACGCTGTGGTCGTGTCCGGCGCCGTGAATCAGGACGACGGTGGGGCGTTCGCGGTCGAAATCGCGTCCACCGGTGTAGATGCGGCAAGTCTGTTGCCTGATCAGGATGTCCATGTTGCTTATGCCTTGTTGAGCTTGCCCACGGCGTAGAGGCCGCGATCGAGATCAGCCAGCAGGTCGGCGCTGCTCTCCAGGCCCACGGACAGCCGGACCGTGCCTTCGCCGATGCCCCCGGCCGCGAGATCTTCTGCAGACATGCGGAAATGGGTGGTGCTGGCGGGATGGATGACCAGCGACTTGGCGTCGCCAACGTTGGCCAGGTGCGAGAACAGGCGCAGCGCGCCGATGAAGGCGCGCCCGGCCTCCCGTCCGCCCTTGAGGTCGAAGGACAGCACGGCACCACAGCCGTCGGGGAGCAGACGGGCTGCGAGTTCGTGGTCGGGGTGGGTGTCGAGGCCGGGATAGGCGACTTTTTCCACCATCAGATGCGCGGCCAGATGGGCTGCAATCCGGTTCGTGTTGTCGACGTGGGCGCGCATGCGCAGCGGCAGGGTTTCCAGCCCCTGCAGGATCTGGAAGGCGTTCATTGGCGACATGCAGGCGCCGAAATCGCGCAGGCCTTCGCGTCTGGCGCGCAGCAGGAAGGCGGCGACCGGAGACTCTTCGGCGAAGTTCATGCCGTGGAAGCCGTCATAGGGCTCGGTCAGGGTCGGAAACAGGCCCGAGGCTTCCCAGTCGAACCGACCGCCGTCGACCAGCAGGCCGCCAACGGCGACACCGTGGCCGCCGATGAACTTGGTGGCCGAGTGCATGACCAGATCTGCGCCGAGTTCGAAAGGGCGCTGCAGGGCCGGACTCACGAGGGTGGCGTCCACCAGCAGCGGCAGGCCTGCCGCATGGGCGATTCCGGCCACGGTGGGAATGTCGAGCACGTCGAGCCCGGGGTTGCCGATCGACTCGCCGAACAGCAGGCGGGTTTCGGGGCGGATGGCGGCGCGCCAGGCGTCGGCGTCACGCGGATCGACAAAGGTGGTCTGGATACCGAAACGGGGCAGGGTGTAGGCGAACAGATTGTGCGATCCGCCGTAGAGCGAGCGTGAGGCAACGATGTGACCACCGCAGCCCATCAGCGTGGTCACCGCGAGGTGCAGCGCCGCCTGACCACTGGCGACCGCGATCGCGCCCACACCGCCTTCGAGGGCAGCGATACGCTCTTCGAGCACCGCGTTGGTCGGATTGGAAATGCGCGAGTAGACGTGGCCCGGGCGCTCCAGATTGAACAGGGCCGCGGCATGGTCGGCATCCGGAAACACGTAACTGGTGGTGAAGTGGATCGGTGTTGCGCGCGAGCCGTGTGTGGCGTCGGGAGACTGGCCCGCGTGGAGTGCGAGCGTCTCCGTCCCGAAGAGTCCGGTCTGGGTCATGGGAACCTTGTATGCAGTGGTCGAGCGCGAGGCTCAGGCGAGGTCGTCGGGTTCGATCAGGCGTTCGATGACGGAGATGCGGTCCTTGAGGGCGAGCTTGCGCTTCTTCATGCGCCGGATCAGGAGCTGGTCGTCGGTGGGCGCTGCGATCAGCCTGGCGATGGCAGCGTCGAGGTCGCGATGCTCGTCACGCAGCTCTCGCAGGCGAAACTGCAGGCTGGTTACGTCGTCGAAGGAGTCGTCATTCATTGCGAACCCGTCTGGGTGGGCTGGCGCGAGGCGCCGTTGGTCGGGCAGTCCATCGTGCCAATGGTATGCGGCAGCCGCGCCGATGACAACGTCCGAGTGCTGGCAGCGTCTGTGGTGGCGACCGCTCAGGATTGCGCTGGCCCGCTCTTCAGGTCGACGCTCAGCGTCCCCGAGCGCACATGAAGATCGCGTTGCGGGAAGGGGATCTCGATACCGGCGGCACGCAGCGCGCTATCGATCTCCCACAGATAGCGGGCCTGGGTCCGGGCGGGGGACATCGCGAGATCATGATTCACCCACACCACGAGTTCGAAGTCGAGGCTGCTGTCGCCGAACCCGACCAGCCATGCCTCGGGTTCGCGGCCGGGCAGCAGGATGGTGCCCGCGACCTTGCGGGCAGCCGCGGCGACGGCGTCGCGCACCTTGTCCTTGTCGGTGCCGTAGGCCACGCCAAAGGGGATGTGGATGCGACGCAGATCGTCGTCGAAGGTCCAGTTCGTGACCCGGCCGTTGATGAACTCGGAGTTGGGGACGATCACGTCGACATTGTCGTTGGTGGTGACCCGCGTGTAGCGCAGCCCGATCTCGGTGACCTTGCCGACGACGCCCGACTGCAGATCGACGAAGTCGCCGAGCTTGAGTGTCTTCTCGAGCAGGATGATGATGCCCGACACCAGGTTGCTGAAGATGTTCTGCAGGCCGAAGCCGATGCCCACACCCATTGCGCCGCCGACGATCGCAAGGCTGGCAACGTCGATGCCGAGATAGGCGAGACCGACCAGGCTGCCGATGATCCACACCATGTAGCGCACGATGCGCGTGAGCGCGAACACGGCCGACTCGGAGACTCGGACCACGGCGCGTGCATGCGCTATGCGGCGCATGCCCCGCTCCAGCGCCGAGGCGAACCACCAGAAGAAGGCAAGGATTGCCGTGAGCCCGACGATGCGCAGCAACGTGACGTCGGTTTCGCCGAGGCGGAACCAGGGGCGTGAGGCGAGTTCGAGCGCGTTGGTGAGCAGCTGACTGTCCATTACCTCACTCCTGAGCCGGTGCTGTCCGGGGCCGGTATGACGATCGACACCGCTCTGAATGCGATCTGCCCCAGTTCGCGCTCGCCCGCGAGCTGGCTGGGCAGGGGGTAACGCCCCAGGGTCTCGGCATCCAGTCCCTGGGCACGAATGGCTTCCGCCACCCGGTTGGCGCGAGCATTGGCGAGTCGCAGCGAACCGCCGCCATCGCTGCTGGCGTGACCAATCACCTGCACGCGCTCGATGTTCCAGCGCTTGAGCGCCCATACGATGGCATCGATGCGGTCCTGCTCAGTGGCTTCGATCGTGCTGCTCGCGCGCCCGAAGCGGACTGTCGGCAAGGTCTGCATCGGTGGCAGGATGGACAGCGTCCAATCCGTGTGGCGCGCGCTCAGATCGTGCTCCATGTCGCGCCAGCTGGCAATGTCGATACCCGGCTGGGGCGCTGGAACCAGGATGGCGGTTCGTCGTTCGCCGTCGGCTTCAAATGCGGCCAGCGGAAGCGGGAAGGCGTCGCGAAGAGTGTCCGCCAGCGTGGGTTCGGGGGCGGGCGCCGGTGCAGGGACGGGAGCGACTTCACGCACCCGCAACTGTGGCGGCAAGTCGTCGGATGTGCGCAGCTGGGTGACACGCAGATCGATCGGCTGACCGACTTCGGCCTCCATGGCGGCATCGAGCCGCGCCTGGAGTTCGTGTTCGGGTGCTGCGCTGTAGATCACTGCCCGCACGCGCGGGGGCTTGCCGTCGATGAAGAGCACGCTGACTTCGCCCAGCTGCCCTTCGGGGAGCGAACTGGCGCCTTTATCCAGAACGCTGCGGATGCGGACCTGGGCAAAACTCTCGAACGCGATGGCCTTCAGCGAATAGAACAGCGGTACGGCGAGCGGTGCCAGCACGAGCAGCGAGATGACCGCCTGTCGCGCGAAGCGCTTGCGCAGTTCGCCGCGGCCGAAGCCGTACCATTCGGCGACGGCTGCCACCGCAAGACTGATGGCCACCATGTTGGTGACAAAAAGCAGCAGGGCGCCGCGGGTGATGTCCCATTGCTGGGTGACGAGGCCGTAGCCGATCGTGCCCAGCGGTGGCATCAAGGCGGTCGCGATGGCCACGCCGACGATTGCACCCCCGCGTCCGCGAATCATCGCGTAGCCGCCTGCGGTGCCGGACAGGATGGCAACGACCAGATCGAACAGATTGGGCCGGGTGCGCGCGAGCAATTCGGGGGTCAGATCCTTGACCGGCGACAGCAGGACGATCAGCGAGGTGAACGCGATCGCGGCCGCAGTGCCCAGTAGCAGCGTTTTCGCGCTCTTGCGCCCGAGATCGACGTCAAGCGTGGCCAGTGCCATGCCGGTGGCGACGATGGGGCCCATCAGTGGAGAGATCAGCATCGCGCCGATGATGACCGCGGGGGAGTTGAGCAGCAGGCCGATCGTTGCGATGCCGCCGGCCACGACAATCATGAAGTTGAAATTGAAGGAGAAGCTGGCGTCCTCATTCACCTGCGCCAGGATTGCCGCATGGTCGATGCTGCGCACCAGTGCATGCCACCAGCGCCGCCACGCGCGCGGGCCAAGCAGCATCACGCCTGCAAAGCCACGTGCGGCGATCACCCGCTCAATCAGCTCTCCAGGACCGGGAGGCGGTGGCGCGACGTTTTCAGCAGGCTCGAGTTGTTGTGTGGTGTTCATCGGATGACCGGGGGCGATGGATGTCGTGCTGGTGCGATGGCGGGCGCCATCTGCAGTTCTTTGCAGCGCGGAGTCTACACGGTCTCTGCATCCGGCGATGTCAGGAAGAGGTGAGCACGTGCGGTATTTTGCGCGCTGCTTGGCCAGCGGCAGACGGCGACTTCTCTCGCCCGTTTGAAGGAGACGCCGCGCGCGGCCCGATCCGCCCGTGTGCAGTCGCGCAAGGCGCTGCTGCGGGCCTGCCCGGGATCCATTAAGATCGGGCGTTTCGCCAGCCTTCAGGAGTAGTGCCATGAACAAGGCGTTCGTCAGGGAAGCCGATAGCGATGAAGATGAGGACGCGCTGTCCCCCTCGTTGCGGCTACCGCCTGGCAGCAAGAATTACATGACCCGGCGCGGCAATCTGGTGCTGCGCGAGGAACTGGACCAGCTGCTGCGCGTCGAGCGGCCCAAGATGGTCGAGACCGTGTCGTGGGCGGCGGGTAACGGCGACCGTTCCGAAAACGGCGACTACATCTACGGCAAGAAGCGCCTGCGCGAGATCGATCGTCGTATCCGTTTCCTGATCAAGCGCATCGAGAACGCCGAGGTGGTCGACCCGTCCGCGCAGCAGAACATCGATCAGGTCTTCTTCGGCGCAACCGTCACCATCTGCGACGCAGAAGATCCCGATGCAACGGAGCAGACCTGGCAGATCGTCGGCGTCGACGAGGCCAACGCCTCCGCAGGCATGATCAGCTGGATCTCCCCGCTCGCGCGTGCCCTGATCAAGGCGCGCGAGGGCGACGTGGTGCGCTTCATGAGCCCCGCCGGCGTGCGCGAGATCGAAATCCTCCAGGTTCAGTACATCTAGCCGTTGCGTTGTGTGCGCTCGGGTGGGCGTCGTCCGGGCGGAAGGTTTCACGCGGAGGCGCGGAGAGCACAGAGAAAAACACGGGCGAAGGTTTTCTCTGTGCTCTCCGCGTGAGCCAGAACGACCAGGCGACGCACCGCCGCGCGAAGCAGCCTGGTGCCGGCCAGCGCAGCAATCTCGTCTCAGGGGCTTGAAAATCGGCGGGGCTGTCCCAATCTCTCGGCCACGACTTTTCATCATCGGAGACGCATCAAGATGTCCAGCGCCCAGACCGCCGCCGAAACCCTGAATTTCCAGGCCGAAGTGAAGCAGTTGCTTCACCTCATGATCCACTCGCTTTATTCGAACCGCGAGATCTTCCTGCGCGAGTTGATCTCGAACGCTTCCGACGCTTCCGACAAACTGCGTTTCGAGGCGATCGACCAGCCGGCCCTGTTCGAGGGTGACAGCGATCTCAAGATCCGCGTGTCCTTCGACACCGAAGCCCGCACCATCACCATCAGCGACAACGGCATCGGCATGAGCCGTGAAGAAGTCGTTGCTCACCTCGGCACCATCGCCAAGTCCGGCACCAAGGAATTCTTCGGCAAGCTGACCGGCGACCAGAAGAAGGACGCCCACCTGATTGGTCAGTTCGGTGTCGGCTTCTATTCCGCATTCATCGTGGCCGACAAGGTCACCGTGGTGACCCGCCGTGCCGGCCTGCCGGTGAGCAAAGGCGTGCAGTGGGAATGCAGCATGAGCGGCGAGACCGCCGGCGCGTACACCGTGGCCGCCGTCGAGAAGGCCGGTCGTGGTACCGAGATCACCCTGCACCTGCGCGAAGACCAGGACGACCTGCTTTCGGCCTGGAAGCTGAAGAGCCTGATCCGCAAGTACTCCGATCACATCGTGCAGCCGATCGTGATGAAGAAGGAAGAGTGGGACGAGGAAAAGAAGGCTCAGGTCCTCACCGACGAAGACGAAACCGTCAACCAGGCCAACGCCCTGTGGGCCCGTCCGCGCAACGAGATCACCGAAGAAGAGTACAAGGGCTTCTACAAGCACGTCGGCCACGACTTCGACGAACCGCTGGCGTGGACCCATGCGCGCGTCGAAGGCCGCCAGGAATACACCCAGCTGCTGTACATCCCCTCCCACGCGCCCTTCGACATGTGGGATCGCAATGCGCGTCATGGCGTCAAGCTGTACGTGAAGCGCGTGTTCATCATGGACGACGCCGAGAAGCTGATGCCGACCTACCTGCGCTTCGTGCGCGGTGTGGTCGATTCGGCCGATCTGCCGCTGAACGTGTCGCGTGAAATCCTGCAGGAATCCAAGGATATCGACACCATTCGTGCAGGTTGCACGAAGAAGGTGCTGGGCCTGCTCGAAGACCTCGCCACCAGCGACGAGGCGGGCGATCAGGAGAAGTACGCCACGTTCTGGAAAGAGTTCGGCAAGGTGCTCAAGGAAGGCGTGGGTGAAGACTTTGCCAACAAGGACAAGATCGCCGGCCTGCTGCGTTTTGCTTCGACCCATGCGGATACGCCGGAAGAAGTGGTCTCGTTCAAGGACTACATCGGGCGCATGAAGGAAGGTCAGGACAAGATCTACTACGTGACCGCTGAGACCTTCAATGCGGCGAAGAACAGCCCGCACCTCGAGGTGTTCCGCAAGAAGGGCATCGAAGTGCTGCTGCTGTCCGACCGTGTCGACGAATGGGCGCTGGGCAACCTGACCGAGTTCGACGGCAAGCAGCTGCAGTCGGTGGCCAAGGGTGGCCTCGATCTCGGCTCGCTGGAAGACGAAGCGGAGAAGAAGGAAGCCGAGCAGGCGGCCGACGAGTACAAGGAGCTGATCGAGAAGATGAAGACCAGCCTTGGCGACCGCGTGAAGGACGTCAAGGTCACCCTGCGTCTGACCGATTCGCCCGCCTGCCTGGTGGCCGACGAGCACGATCTCGGCATGAACCTGACCCGCATCCTGAAGGCCGCAGGGCAGAGTGCGCCGATGTCGAAGCCGATCCTCGAGATCAACCCGAAGCACCCGGCCGTGCTGCGCCTGAAATACGAAGACAAGAGCTTCGATGACTGGGCTGCCGTGCTGTTCGATCAGGCCTTGCTTGCCGAAGGCGGCGCGCTTGATGATCCGGCGACCTTCGTCAAGCGCATCAACCAGCTGATGATGGCGATGAGCGCTCACTGAGAACGCGGCTGCCGCCCGTGAGACCGGGTGTGCAGCAGATCATTTGGAAGAGGGCTGTCCGCGAAACCGCGGCGGCCCTCTTTGTTGTCTCCGGAGAGCACACCCGACAGGTCTGGGACGACGCGGGAATGCGGGTTTACGATACTTGATGCACGTGGGAGATGACGCAAGACTAGGGCCACAAGAACAAACAATCAAACGCAGGAAATGCGCGAAGTCCGCCGCAGTACCTGCATCAACGCCGGGATGGAGCATGAGCGAGTTCATACTCGAAACAAACGGCCTGACCAAGGAGTTCAAAGGGTTTGCCGCGGTGTCCGATGTCGACCTCAAGGTCAAGCGTGGTCACATCCATGCATTGATCGGTCCCAACGGCGCCGGCAAAACGACTGTCTTCAATCTGCTCACCAAGTTTCTTCCGCCGACCGCGGGCAAGATCCGTTTCGATGGCAAGGATATTACCCACGAAGCGCCTGCGGTGACGGCGCGGCGGGGAATGGTGCGCTCCTTCCAGATTTCGGCCACCTTTCCCCATCTCACGGTGATGGAAAACGTGCGCATCGGCCTGCAGCGCAAGCTCGGCACCGAGTTTCACTTCTGGCGCTCGGAGAAATCGCTCAATGTGCTCAATGACCAGGCGATGGCCCTGCTTGAGTCGGTGGATCTGACGCAGTTTGCAGATACCGTGACGGCGGAGATGCCCTACGGCCGCAAGCGCGCGCTCGAAATCGCCACCACGCTGGCGCTCGACCCGAAGATGATGCTGCTCGACGAGCCGACACAGGGCATGGGCAACGAAGACATCAGCAGGGTGGTGGAGCTGATTCGCAAGGTGTCGGCCAATCGCAGCATCCTCATGGTCGAGCACAACCTGTCGGTGGTCGCAAATCTGTGTGACCGCATCACCGTACTCACTCGCGGCAGCGTGCTTGCCGAAGGCACGTATGACGAAGTGTCCAAGAATCCGAGCGTGCTCGAAGCCTATGTGGGTTCCGACGACATGAACGACGCCCATCACTGATCCCGGCCCATCAATCTATGACCAGCGCCTTCAAGCCCCATCCCGAAATGCTGCGGATCCAGGATCTGCATTCGTTCTATGGTGAATCACACATCCTGCATGGCATCGATCTGAAGGTGGCGCGTGGCGAGTGCGTCACGCTGCTCGGGCGCAATGGCTCGGGACGCTCGACCACGCTGAAGTCCATTCTTGGTCTCGTCGGTCGCCGCAGCGGGTCGATCATGGTCAATGGCAAGGAGGTCATTGACGAGCCGACTCACCGCATGGCGCGCTACGGCATCGGTTACGTGCCCGAAGAGCGTGCCATTTTTGCCTCGCTCAGTGCCGAAGAGAACCTGATGCTGCCGCCCCAGGTGGCAACGGGTGGCATGTCGCTCGACGAGATCTACGGCATGTTTCCTAACCTGCTTGAGCGCCGCAACAGCCACGGCACCAAGCTCTCCGGTGGCGAACAGCAGATGCTGGCGATGGCACGGGTGCTGCGCACCGGCGCCAAGCTGCTGCTGCTCGACGAGATCACCGAAGGCCTCGCTCCGGTCATCGTCAAGAAGCTTGGCGAGGTGATCACCGAACTCAAGAAACGTGATTTCACCATCGTCATGGTGGAGCAGAATTTCCGCTTTGCTGCACCGCTCGCCGATCGGCACTACGTGCTCGAACACGGCGAAATCATCGCCACCATCCCTGCGGCCGAGTTGCCGCAGAAGATGGACTGGCTGCACCAGACGCTCGGGGTTTGACTCGCGCGAACAACAATCAGGACGGAGACAAAACAATGCACATGAAGAAACTGACGACGCTAGCCTGCGCCGCCGCAATTGCAGGCCTGTCGGGTGTTGCAAATGCACAGATCTCGGATGGCATGGTCAAGATCGGTGTGTTGACTGACCTGTCGGGTACCTATTCCGACCTCGCAGGCTCCGGTGCGGTGCTTGCCACCCAGATGGCAATCGACGACTTCATCGCCGAAGCAAAACCCGATTTCAAGATCGAGATGGTTTCCGCCGACCACCAGAACAAGGCCGACATCGCGTCGACCAAGGCGCGTGAGTGGTTCGAGCGCGAAGGCGTTGATACCGCCACCGAACTCGTGACCACCTCGGTGGCGCTGGCGGTGATGAAGGTGGCCAAGGAAAAGAACCGCATCGCGCTGATGAGCGGTCCGGCCTCGACTCCGATCACCAACGAGCAGTGCAACGACGTCAGCGTGCATTACACCTATGACACCTACTCGCTGGCCAATGGTACGGCGAAGGCGGTGACGAAGCAGGGTGGCAAGACCTGGTACTTCCTGACCGCAGACTATGCATTCGGCCAGTCGCTCGAAAAGGACTCCTCGGCAGTGGTCACCGCCAATGGCGGCAAGGTGCTCGGCTCGGTACGCCACCCCTTCCCGGCGTCCGACTTCTCCTCCTTCCTGCTGCAGGCTCAGGCCTCCGGGGCGCAGATCATCGGTCTGGCCAACGCCGGTGCCGACACGACCAACGCGATCAAGCAGGCGGCCGAGTTCGGCATCACGCCGAAGCAATCGCTCGCAGGTCTGCTGATGTTCATCACCGACGTGCATTCGCTCGGCCTGAGAAGCACGCAGACCATGTACCTGACGACAGGTTTCTACTGGGACCTCAACGACGCCACCCGCGCCTGGTCGAAGCGCTATTTCGACAAGCAGAAGCGCATGCCGTCGATGGTGCAGGCCGGTCAGTACTCGTCCGTGCTGCACTACCTGCGCGCGGTCAAGGCGGCTGGTACGGATGAGGCTGGCAAGGTCATGGCGCAGATGAAGAAGACGCCGATCAACGACTTCTTTGCCAAGAATGGTCAGATCCGCGATGACGGCCGGATGATCCACGACATGTACCTGGTGCAGGTGAAGAAGCCTGAAGAGTCCAAGTACCCGTGGGATTACTACCATGTCCGCCAGACGATTCCGGCAGCGGAGGCTTTCCAGCCGCTGTCTGAGTCGCGCTGCTCGCTGGTCAAGAAGTGATCGGTTCGCGCTGATTCGTTAATCACATCGTACCCGGGGCGCCAAGCGCGTCCCGGTACGGGAGTCGCAAATGGAAATTTTCGGTGTTCCGAGCGCGCTGCTCGGCAGCCAGTTGCTGGTCGGCCTGATCAATGGCTCGTTCTACGCCATTCTCAGTCTTGGTCTGGCGATCATCTTCGGTCTGCTCAACATCATCAATTTCGCCCACGGTGCGCAATACATGATGGGGGCCTTCGTGGCCTGGATTGCGCTGACGAAGTTCGGTGTCAATTACTGGGTTGCCCTGCTGTTGGCGCCGATCACGGTCGGTGCGCTGGGGGTACTCCTTGAGCGCACGATGCTGCGCAAGCTGTACAAGCTCGACCACCTCTACGGCCTGCTGCTCACCTTCGGCCTGGCGCTGATCTTCGAAGGCGTGTTCCGTGATCAGTACGGGATCTCCGGTCAGTCCTATCCGGTGCCGGAACTGCTGGAGGGGGGCGTCAATCTGGGGTTCATGTATCTGCCCATCTACCGCGGCTGGATCGTCATCGCTGCGCTCGCCGTGTGTTTCGGCACCTGGTTCATGATCGAGAAGACCAAGCTCGGCGCCTACCTGCGGGCCGGTACGGAGAATCCGCAGATGGTGCAGGCGCTCGGGATCAACGTACCGCTGCTGATTACCTTCACCTACGGTTACGGCGTTGCCCTCGCTGCCTTTGCAGGCGTGCTCGCTGCGCCGGTCTATCAGGTCAATCCGCTGATGGGGTCGAACCTGATCATCGTCGTCTTCGCGGTCGTCGTGATTGGCGGCATGGGTTCGATCATGGGGGCAATCCTCACCGGACTCGGCCTTGGACTGATTGAGGGACTCACGCGCGTCTTCTATCCCGAAGGCTCTGCGGTGGTGGTCTTCATCATCATGGTGATTGTCCTGCTGGTTCGACCTGCCGGCCTGTTCGGCAAGGCCTGACGCGGTTCCAAGGAATAGGCACATGAAGAATAACGATTCCGTTTTTACCCGCATCATGCCCTTTCTGTTCGGGCTGCTCTTTCTCATCGGTCTGGTGGCACCGTTTGCGGTGTATCCAACCTTTCTGATGAAGATCCTGTGTTTTGGCCTGTTCGCCTGCGCATTCAATCTGCTGCTGGGATTTGCCGGTCTGCTGTCCTTCGGTCACGCGGCCTTTCTGGGAACGGCGGGTTACGTCTGCGGCATGCTTGTACGCGATGTTGGTGTCACCCCCGAGATCGGCCTGATCGGCGGCACGGTTGCCGCCGGCCTGCTGGGCTGGTTGTTCGGTGTGCTGGCCATCCGGCGCACCGGCATCTACTTCGCGATGATTACGCTGGCGCTGGCGCAGATGGTGTATTTCGTCGTGTTGCAGGTGCGCGCGACGGGCGGGGAAGACGGCTTCCAGGGGGTCCCGCGCGGCAACCTGTTCGGCCTCATCGACCTGTCCAACAACATTTCGATGTATTACCTCGTGTTTGCAGTGTTCTGCATCGGCTTCTTCATCATCTACCGCACGGTGCATTCGCCCTTCGGCCAGATCCTGAAAGCCATTCGTGAGAACGAACCGCGCGCGATTTCCCTTGGCTATGACGTCAACAAGTTCAAGCTGATGGCGTTCATCATCTCGGCTTCGCTCGCAGGCCTCGCAGGCGCAACCAAGACCCTGGTGTTCCAGCTTGCGTCGCTGACCGACGTGCATTGGCACACATCGGGTGAAGTGGTGTTGATGACCCTGCTCGGCGGTCTTGGCACCATTCTCGGACCGCTGGTTGGAGCTGCGACCGTTGTCTCGCTGCAAACCGAACTTGCCGACACCGTAGGCTCCTGGGTGACGGTGATCATGGGCGGGATCTTCGTGATCTGTGTGATGCTGTTCCGTCGCGGCATCGTTGGCGAGATCCAGGCTCTGATACAGCGCGCCGGAATACGCTGATGCGGGGCGGGCACACCGGGCCGGTCGGGTTTTCGCGACCGGCCCGGTGTGCCCGACAAGCGAATGACGATGGAGTCCTTTCCTCCGGGTGGGTTGGCTGTGGTCGTCGGCGCCAGCGGCGCGATCGGTGGTGCGCTGGCCGACGCTATCGAAAGCAGCGGGCGTTTTACCGACGTGCTTCGCCTGGGGCGTCGGACCCCCTTGGCGCTCGATCTGCTCGACGAGGCGTCCATCGCGACTGCCGCTCAGCAGGTGCGGGATCATTCAGCCACCTTCAGGCTGCTGATCAATGCAAGCGGATTTCTTCACGACAGCGGACGCGGGCCGGAGCGCAGCTGGCGGCATCTCGACCCCGTCAGCCTGGCCCACAATTTCGCCATCAATGCCATCGGTCCGGCCCTGCTGGTCAAACACTTCATGCCCCTGCTTGCTCGCGAAGGCAAGTCGGTATTTGCTGCGCTCTCCGCACGCGTTGGCAGCGTCGGTGACAACCGGCTCGGCGGCTGGTACGGGTATCGGGCGTCCAAGGCTGCACTGAACCAGATCCTTCATACCGCAGCGATCGAGCTGGCCCGCAGCCATCCGAAATCAATCTGCATCGCACTTCATCCGGGTACAGTGGAGTCGGCACTGTCAGCACCTTTCGCGCGCAGCGGGCTCGATGTTCAGTCCCCTGCGGTGGCCGCGGCTCGCCTGCTGAAGGTGATCGATGGGCTGGTGCCAACCGACTCCGGCGGTTTCATGGACTATCGCGGCAATCTGATCGTCTGGTAGCGGGCTTCTCCGCCGCCAGGTCGCTGTTTGCTGTCTCTTGCAGCGAACGTGGCGTGTTAGGCATTCCATGACGTTTATCGCTGGTGTTCGGCTGCGCTCATCCATTATTCTCTATTCATGAGGAGCGCAGTCTTGCGGCCCGCCTGAGCAGCGGCAAGGCGCCCGTTCCGAGCTGGAGGCGCTTATGGATGAAGCGATTCGCATGCATCGACGTGTGTTTTGCCTCGTAGCGGTCACGTGGGGTTCTGGTGTGATGGCAGCCACCGAGCCTCTTGAGAAGCTTGTCGAGACAGACCTGCTGACCGTGCCCGTGCTGACCTTGTTCGCCCTGCTCCTTATCGTTTATGGCTGGGGGCAGCACAGGATTCGCCTGGAGCGCAGGCGCGCTGCGCAGAGCATGTCCGCCCTGACCGAGAGCGAGCGCCGCTTTCGGACGCTGTTCGAGCACACCCCCGAGATTTCCGTGCAGGGGTACGACCGCAACCGGCGAGTCATTTTCTGGAACCGGTTCAGCGAGCAGCTTTACGGCTACTCGACTCAGGAAGCGATTGGAAGCCGCCTGGAGGATCTGATCATCCCGGACTGCATGCGGGCCGGTGTGATCGAGGGCGTGGACAAGTGGGTGAATGGCGGAGAGGGCATTCCTGCCGGCGAGTTGACGCTACGCCGTCGGGATGGCGCCCCGGTGCACGTCTTTTCGAGTCACGTCATGCTGCACGGGCGTGATGGCGAGCCCGAGATGTACTGCATCGATATCGATCTTTCTGCCCGCAAGGCTGCCGAAGACCAGTTGCGCAAGCTTTCCCTTGCCGTCGAGCAAAGTCCCGAAAGCATCGTGATAACGGATCTCTGGGGCTGTATCGAGTACGTCAATCGCGCGTTCGAGCTCACGACGGGTTATTGCGCAGACGAGGTGATCGGGCAGAATCCGCGCGTGTTGAATTCCGGCAAGACGTCTCCCGAGGTGTACAAGGGCTTTTGGGCGACACTCATGCGTGGCGAGAGTTGGCGCGGTGAGTTCATCAATCGGCGCAAGGATGGCAGCGAGTTTGTCGAACTGGCCGTCGTGGCGCCGGTGCGCGGCAAGGATGGAACCGTCACCCACTTCCTTGGGATCAAGCAGGACGTCACCGAGCAGAAGCGGGCTGCGGCCGAGATCAACCGCCTTGCCTACTACGACGGACTCACCGGGTTGCCGAACCGCGCGCTGTTGATGGATCGGCTTGGGCTTGTGCTGGCTGTGTCGCGCAGGCAGCCGCGCCAGGACGCCTTGATCCTGTTCAATATCGATCGTTTCCAGACCCTCAACGACGCCCGTGGGCACGCAATGGGCGACCTGCTCTTGCAGGCGCTTGGCAGACGACTTTCCGGGTTGCTGCGCGAAGGCGATACGCTCGCCCGAATCGCGGGTGCCGATTTCGCGATTTTGCTTCAGGCGCTTGACATCCATCGCGAGGATGCGAGCCGGCGTGCGCTTTCTGTGGCAGAGAAGCTCCACGCTGCATTGCGTGAGCCGTTCGATCTTGGCAGCGAGACGGCCGTGATTACAGCCAGTCTCGGAATCACAACCTGTCCCGACGATGCGGATGACACGCCGCTCGAGATTCTGCGTCGTGCGGATACCGCGCTTCATCGCGCCAAGGACGCAGGGGGCAACCAGACCGCCTTTTTCGAAACCGCGATGGGGGATGTCGCAAGGCAGAAGTTCCGCATCGAACGCGAGCTCAGGCGCGGAATTCAGGCGGGCGAACTGCGCCTGTTTCTGCAGTCGCAGGTCGATGAGAGTGAGAGTATCAAAAGTGCCGAGGTGCTTTTACGCTGGGCGCATCCGGAGCGCGGGCTCGTACCGCCCGGGGTCTTCGTGCCCGTCGCGGAGCAGTCCGACCTGATCTGCGAACTCGGCGTATGGGTGCTCGAGAACGCCTGCCGGCTGATGGCTGAGCATGGATCGGCGGGGCGCGAGCTGAGGCTGTCGGTCAATATCAGCCCGCGTCACTTCCGTCAGCCCGATTTCGTGCCTTGGGTGTGCGAGCTGCTGTCGATTCATGGCGTCGATCCGTCCTGCCTCACGCTGGAGGTCACCGAGGGGCTGATGATCGAGGATATCGACGGCGTGGTCGCCAAGATGCAGGCCTTGACCGCGTTCGGCACTCGTCTTTCGGTTGATGACTTTGGAACCGGGTACTCGTCGCTCGCCTACCTCAAGCGCCTTCCGCTGCATGAGTTGAAGATCGACCGCAGCTTCGTGCAGGATGCGCCCGAGAACAGCGACGATGCCGCCCTGGTCGAAACCATCCTGGCCGTTGCCCACAGCCTGCATCTGCAGGTGGTGGCCGAAGGCGTGGAGACTGTAAGGCAAGCGGCCTTTCTCAACGCACGCGGCTCGATGATTCATCAGGGCTATCTTTACGGCAGGCCACAGGCTGCGTCCGAATGGATTCCGCTGTGGCTCAAACAGTTTGATCAAGTCTTGCCTTAGAATGCCGCGGCCGAAGTACGCGCCGGAACGGAGCCTTGACCAACAGCAAACACGAAGCAGATGTCGCAGCGCGGAGAGTGCGTAGCGCACAGGGCAGGGCAGGCTTGCTCGAACTGCCGAGCCCTTTCCCGGGCGAACCGGGAACTGTCCGCCTACTTGAGCCGGCATTCAGTCAGGCGGACGCATTGGTCGAGCAACTCCTGTCCGGTGAGTACCGCAAGCCGTTCGTACTCGAACATGAAGGCATGTGTGCGCTCTATTTCGGCTCCCTGCGTTTTCAGCAAAGTGCCATGCAGACGGCTGCGCCACATGCGCTTGAGGTGGCCTATACGCAGGGCATGATGGCCTTCCTGCTGTTCAATCCGCGACCGCGGGCGATGACCCTGCTAGGCCTTGGCGGAGGCTCGCTCGCGAAGTTCTGCTATCGCCACCTGCCGGCGACCTCGATCACGGTTCTCGAACTCGACCCCGACGTGATTGCGTTCCGCGATGTCTTCAAGGTGCCGCAGGATGATTCGCGCTTTCGTGTCGTGTGCGCCGATGCGATCGACCATGTCGGCGCGGGGGTGGAGCGGTGCGATGTGCTGATGGTCGATCTGTTCGACGAGGATGGCGTTGCCGGCGCGCTGACCCGTTCAGGCTTCTATCAGGACGCGCGCGCGATGTTGTCCGGAAGCGGCGTCATGGTGATGAACATTGCCGGCGACAAGGCATCGTATGCCCCCCACGTGGCGCTGGTCCGCGAAGCCTTTGACGACAACGTGATCGCAATGTCGGTGCGCGAAGACGGCAATTATCTGCTCTTCGCGTTCAGGAACGCTGCGTTCGAGCCGCGGTGGAAATGGATGAAGTCCATTGCCCGCGAACTGCAGGGGCGGATGGGCCTGGATTTTCCGCGCTTTGCCCAGCTCCTTGAACGCGGCCAGGTAATGCGTCTGGCCCAGCGCATGTCCTGCTGATGCGGCGCCCCCCGGGGGGCGCCGGTGCGTCACTGCTCTGTCGCGGGCTTGTTGTCCGGGGGGGCGGTGTCCTGTGTTGCTGCGTGCTTGGTGCGGGCGTGATGGCGGCTGGCCTTGTGCTCGGCATTACGCAACAGCGAGTGCGCAATCGTGTGATAGATCGGCAGCGGACACACCGATTTCGAGACCGCATTCGCGACCACGGCAGTCGCCATCAGCGGCAGCAGCATTTCGTGGTTGGCGGTCATTTCCATGACGATCACCAGCGAGGTGATCGGGGCCTGCGTCATTGCCGCAAGAAAGGCCACCATGCCAAGAACGAGTATCGCGGGGTCCTGTCCGTCACCGATAAACGGTGCCAGGTCGGCACCCAGACCCGCACCGACGGCAAGCGCAGGCGCGAAGATGCCGCCCGGGATGCGTGCCACGAAAGCAAGCCAGATGACCGCCAGCTTCGCAACCATGAAGTAGGCGGGCAGTTGCGCCGTGCCCTCCAGTGCAGCCTTGGATTCGGCGTAGCCGGTGCCGTAGGTGAGGCCTCCGGTGGCCAGTCCGATGAGCGCGGTTGCGAGCCCGCAGCCGGCAGCGAACGCAACCGGACGCGACACCGAGAATTCACCGATGCGCCCGGGCAACTGGCGCGAGGACGCAATCAGCAGTCGCGAGAATCCACCGCCGAGCAATCCCCCCAGTACGCCACAAAGCAGCACCAGCCACGCACCATCGGGCCAGGTGACCGAGGCCGGGGTCTGTCCGAAATAGGTGTAGTTGCCAAGTACCGCCAGTGACATCAGACCGGCAAAGATCACTGCGATCAGCGTCGTGCTGTTGGCGCGGAAAGGGTGGTGACGGCAGATTTCCTCGATTGCGAACATGATGCCGCCGAGCGGCGTGTTGAATGCTGCAGCAATGCCCGCGCCGCTGCCGGCAATGATCAGGTCGCGACTGGAAGCGATCCTGCCGAAGCGCTTGCCGGCGAGCATGTGCATGGCAGATGCGCCGACCTGGACCGAAGGGCCCTCGCGACCGATCGAGGCGCCGGAGAGCAGGCCACCCAGGGTCAGGAACACCTTTGCGATGGCAATCTTGAAGGACAGGAACTGCCTGCGCAGCTGACCGTCATCGGTGAGCGACGCGGCGATTGCCTGCGGAATTCCGCTGCCTTCGGTGCCCGGAAAGAAGCGACTGGAGACCCAGGCCATTGCCGCAAAACCGGTCGGGGCGATCACAAGGGTCAGCCAGGGGCTGACATGCATCAGCGACTGGTGATAACCGATTGCCAGCTCGGCGCCGATGGCAAAACCGATGGCAATGATGCCTGCCAGCAGTGCGGCGCCGACAAGCAGCAGCCTTTTGCGCCAGCGTCTGATTGAGAGCCAGGGCAGCGCGTAGCGACGGCTGCCGCGAGCGATGTGCTTGAAGGCTCGGTGAGGGATATTGTGCTGCTGTTCCGGGGGGGCGTCGGGGGGCGGCATTTTTGGGGATGAAGAGGCGGTCTTTTCAATGACCGGCCTGAGTTTGAAAAAAAACAGCTAAACCTTACTCATGCTGAAGCGATGTTTTGAGCAAAAAGCTCACCTTCCACGGGCAGCAAACCCGCAAGATGGTTACGATACGCGAGAGCGCACCTGTCTGCGAATTTTTTGACAATCATTGTTTGAGAAAATATAGTCGGAGCCAATATTGATGCCCCAGCCACAGAATCCCTTGAATAAATCTGCTGAAAAACCTGCAGAGAAGAATCGTCAGGTCACACCTTTGTCCGTACTACAGCGTTTCCGCGTGCTGATCCGCACCGCACAGCGTCATTCTCAGTGGATTGAGCGTCAGAGTGGCGTAACCGGTGCCCAGCTCTGGGCCCTGCAGGAGCTGAGCGAGGTTCCCGGACTGCGGGTTGGCGAACTGGCCAACTGCATGGCACTGCATCAGTCGACTGCGTCGAACATGATTGACCGGCTCGAGACCGGCGGGCTGATCCGCAAGGAGCGTACGAGTGCGGACCAGCGCGTCGTGCGATTGTATCTGACGACTGAAGGCGAAGCACTGCTGGCAAGAGCGCCGTCACCCGCAAGAGGCATCCTGCCCGAAGCCCTGCGGCGGCTTGACGAAGACGACCTGCTCAGACTGCAGAACGAGCTCGATGGCTTGCTTCACAAGATCAAGGTTCTCGATGACGGTTTCGGCATGCAGCCGCTACCCTTCACCGAATAGCGAATACCCGGGCCGGCGGGTTTTCCGGCCACCCGTTTCGCACTTGTGCGGACAGCAGCTTGAGGGCGACCCCGACGGGGTCGCCCTTTTTTTGCTGCTTTCCTGCCCGCGTGTTCATGGCGATTGAATGGTTCTTTGATCAACGTCAAAAATGACGCGCTTAGTCGGCACGGCAACCGATGTCTGCGGTAGAGTTCCCCGCTTGTTTCCCGCTATTGCGGGCTCTTTCTTGCGGGGCATCCGGATCATGGCAGTTGAGCTTTACAACGACGGCAGGCACGTATGCCTGGCCTTCTACGATCTTGTCGACGAAGAAGCCGATCACGCGGTGCAATGCAATCAGTTTCTGATCGTGGATGGAGACCATGGCGCCCTGATCGATCCGGGTGGCAACATGACGTACAACGGTCTGCTGATGGGCATGCAGCGCTATTTTCCGTCCCGTAATCTGGACTACATCCTGGCCTCGCATGCCGACCCGGACATCATTGCTTCGCTGAACAAGTGGATGGTTACCACGCGCTGTCGTGTGCTGATTTCCAAGCTGTGGGCGCGCTTCCTGCCGCACTTCACGACCGGACGGGATTACTCCGACCGCATTATCGGCATCCCTGACGAAGGCATGGTGGTGCCGCTGGGCGAGAGCAAGATCAAGGCCGTTCCCGCGCATTTCATGCACTCTGAAGGCAACTTCCAGTTCTACGATCCGGTCGCAAAAATTCTGTTTACCGGAGACATGGGCGCATCGCTCATCGATCACGACGTTGCACTGAAGCCGGTGACGAACTTCGACGAGCACATCCCCTTCATGATCGGCTTTCATCGCCGCTACATGATCTCGAACAAGATCTGCCGCTTCTGGGTGAACATGGTGCGCCAGCTCGATGTCGAGATGATCGTGCCGCAGCACGGTGCGCGCTTTGAGGGCAAGGTGATGGTCAACCGCTTTCTCGACTGGATCGAGAACCTGCAGTGCGGCGTCGATATCATGACGCAGGACAACTATCGCGCACCCTGATGCGTCCGGCGCTTGCGCCGCTTCAGTGCTTCTTCGATAGCGACTGCATCGTCCGCGACAAACCGTCCAGCGTCATCGGAAACATCCGCCCGCCCACGAGCTGGCGGATCAGTTCGATGGACTTGCGGTAGTCCCACAGGCGCTCGGGCTCCGGGTTGAGCCAGGCTGCAGCCGGATAGGCATCGAGCAGGCGTCGCAGCCAGGCCGCGCCCGGTTCGGCGTTCATGTGTTCGATGGACCCGTGCTGGTGCACGATCTCGTACGGGCTCATGGTGGCGTCGCCGACGAATATCAGCTTGTAGTCGGGGCCGAAGCGGTGAATGACGTCCTGCAAGGGGATGCGTTCAGTGTGGCGGCGTGTGCTGTCGCGCCATACGGTTTCATAAACGCAGTTGTGAAAGTAGAAATACTCGAGGTGTTTGAACTCGCTGCGACAGGCTGAAAACAGCTCTTCGCAGACTTTGACGTGATCGTCCATCGAGCCGCCGACGTCGAGAAACAGCAGCACCTTCACTGCGTTGTGGCGCTCGGGACGCATCATCAGGTCGAGCCATCCCGCATTGCGCGCGGTGGCGGCGATGGTGCCGTCGAGATCCAGCTCCTCTGCTGCGCCTTCGCGGGCGAAGCGGCGCAGACGACGCAGGGCGACCTTGATGTTGCGCGTGCCGAGTTCGATGCTGTCGTCCAGGTTCCGGTATTCGCGCCGGTCCCACACCTTGACCGCGGTTCTGTTGCCGGCAGATTCGCCGCCGACACGAATGCCTTCGGGGTGCGTGCCGTTATTGCCGAATGGCGAGCTACCGCCAGTTCCCACCCATTTCGACCCGCCCTGATGCCGGCCTTTCTGCTCTTCGAGGCGTTTGCGGAAGGTCTCCATCAAGGCGTCCCATCCGAGTTTCTCGAGCTTGGCCTGCTCCTCGGGGGAGAGGTGCTTCTTCATCGCGGCCCGAAGCCACTCCTCGGGGAGGTCGACGTCGAGACCGGGCAGCGAGGAGACTTCCCGGAAATAGGTCCCGAAGGCCTGGTCGAAGCGGTCGTAGAGTGCTTCGTCCTTGATCAGGCAGGTGCGCGACCACAGGTAGAAATCATCCAGAGAATGACCGCAGATGCCCTGGCGCAAACCTTCGAGCAGGCTCAGAAACTCGCGGGTGGAAACCGGGAGACGGCTGGCTTTCAGGTGGAGAAAGAAATCGATCAGCATTACGCCCCGGCCTGCTGGATCTCCAGCGCCCAGGCGAGCGCTTGCAGATGGAATTCGGCAGCCTCCTCCGGGGTTGTCTGGCTGCGTTCGGCCGCGCTGCGGATGGCTTCGGCATCTGCACGTTCGCACGCCTGGGCCAGCATCAGCTGCGGTGCGTAGGGGCCCTCACCGCGCATGATGGCCGCTTCGATCTCGGAGGCAACGGCGAGCGATGTCATCGCGCGCTCCATCGGCACCTTCAGCACGACGTCGATGAGCGACAGCAGTCCGGTCAGGAAGAGGGACTCGCGTTCAGCCGCGCTGAGCCTGGCGCCGATCAGTTCCATCATCCGGGCGCGGACGAGCGCGGTCTCGAGAACGGCCGAAGCACGCCCTTCCTTGTCGTCCGTGCTGCACATCAGCAACATCACCCAGCGATAGAGTTTGTCGCGGCCGAGCAGGATCAGCGCCCGCTCGATTGAGGAAACGTGTTCGGACAGGCCGTTCGCCGCAGAGTTGATGTATCGCAGCAGGCGTACCGCCAGTGCGGCGTCCTGCTTGAGAAGGGCAACGATCTCGTCGGTTTCCGCCTGCTTGCGCAGCTTGCCGGCCAGCATCGCCAGGCGTGCGAAATTGGGGCCAAGATTATGGTCCTGCCAATCTTCACGGCTGGTGATGAAGGGGCCCTGAAAGAGGCTGGCACCAAGCTTGAAGCAGAAGTTGAAGTCTTCCAGGCCGGGCAGTTCGCGCACCAGCAAGGTGGCCCGGGGAGCGTGTTCGACAACGCTTGCGGTCAGCGCCAGCGCCGCTTCGGCGGTGAGCTGCGGGGCACGGACGACGACGACGTCGGCTTCGGGCAGCAGGTCGGCAAAACCCGGTTCGGATACCGGGTCGGGCAGGCCGATTCGATATCCGATGGCACGCAAACGGCGGACCGTTGCCAGCAGGGCATCGTGCGCCGGCGCGCCCGCATCGGGCAGGCGTGTCAGGACAAGAACCGTATTGGCCGCCGGCAGATGCAGAACGCATTCGTGGTCAATGAAGGAGTCGGGGACGTCGATGAATGCCGATCGCGGCCCAAGCAGCTTGCCGATGTCGGCATGTACCAGACTGTTGACCAGCACTTCGGCGTAAAGGTGGTGGACCCGCCGGGAACTGCTGCGGATGTGGTTGCGTGCCGCCTCCTGCAACAGGAACTGGTAACCGGCGATCTTCTGTTTGCGGTTGAGCACCGCTTCGCGGCAGATGAAGGTGGCGCCGATCTCCTGTGCGGCTGCCGTGGCCTCGGCGGACGCTGTGGCTGGCGGGCCCGCACGCAGCGGCGCCTGGCGGTTGAGTTTCTCGAAGCCTGCGGCCTGAGTGACGGGCTGCGGAGCGGGTGTCGGTGTGCGGCGTCCGAAGAGCCAGTTCAGGAGGGTCTTGAACATGATTCTGATCTCAGCGGTTCTGGCGGGCCATATGGACGAGGCGTTCGAAGAGGTGCATGTCCTGTTCGTTCTTCAACAGCGCGCCTGCGAGTGGCGGGACGATGGCCTTGTTGTCCTGTGAGCGCAGGGCTTCGGGCGGGATGTCCTCGGCCACCAGCAGCTTGAGCCAGTCGATGAGCTCGGATGTCGACGGCTTTTTCTTCAGGCCGGGTACATCGCGCAGGCCGAAGAAGACCTCCATGGCCTCGGTCAGCAGGGCCTTGCGGATGCCGGGGAAATGCACGTCAACAATCTGCTGCATGGTGTCGCGGTCGGGAAAACGGATGTAGTGGAAGAAGCACCTGCGCAGGAAGGCGTCGGGCAGTTCCTTTTCGTTGTTCGACGTGATGAAGACGATGGGGCGATGGCGCGCGCGAACGGTGTTGCGCGTTTCGTAGACATGAAACTCCATGCGGTCGAGCTCGCGCAGGAGGTCGTTGGGAAATTCGATGTCGGCCTTGTCGACCTCGTCGATCAGCACGACCGTCGGGCTTTCAGCCTCGAAAGCCTGCCACAGCACCCCCTTCACGATGTAGTTGGCGATGTCCTTGACGCGATCGTCGCCGAGCTGGGAATCGCGCAGCCGCGAGACCGCATCGTATTCATAGAGACCCTGCTGGGCCTTGGTCGTGGACTTGATGTGCCACTGCAGCAAGGGCAGCCCGAGTGCCGTCGCCACCTCTTCGGCAAGCATGGTTTTTCCGGTGCCTGGCTCTCCCTTGATCAGAAGCGGGCGTTGCAGGCGAATGGCTGCATTGACCGCAAGCATCAGGTCGGGCGTGGCAACGTACTGCTCGCTGCCTTCGAAGCGAAGTTGGGACATCCGGGAATCCTCTGATTAATTTTTATTGATTATAGGGCTAGGGTTCCCGATGAATCACGCATGACATAAAACCAGATGCAGGATTGCGCCGGATGGAAACGGCATGCAGTCCGAAAAAGTGCGGTTCAGCCTGCTTCCAACACAGAGGAGACACCATGCAGGGACGACATCTGCTTCTGGCTGCCATGATGGCAGCATTGAGCACAGGAGTACAGGCAGCAGGCGGGAGTGCCGAGGCTGGAAAGGAGAAGACCGCTGCCTGTATCGGCTGTCACGGCATACCGGGGTACAGGACGAGTTACCCTGAGGTCTACTCCGTGCCGAAGCTGGGCGGGCAGCATCCGGAGTACATCGTGCGCGCGCTCCAGGCCTACAAGGCGGGCGAGCGGAGCCATCAGAGCATGCAGGGCATTGCAGGTTCGCTCTCTGACCAGGACATGGCAGACCTCGCGGCCTACTACGGAGGTGAGCGATGAGTGCTCAAACACGACGTTGTCTGGTTCCGCTCCTGGTGCTCGGCCTGTTTTGCGGCGGTCTCGCGCATGGCGCCGACCCCCTCAAGGGCAAGGAGAAATCAACGGTTTGTGCCGCCTGTCACGGTGCGGATGGCAACAGTCAGACACCGGAGTTTCCGCGCATTGCCGGGCAGCACGAGGATTACCTGCTGCGCGCGCTGCTGGACTACAAGCGCGGTGACCGCAAGAACCCGATCATGGCGGCCCAGGTCGAGAACCTCGAGAAGCAGGATCTGGCCGATCTCGCTGCGTGGTACGCCAGCCAGAGCGGGCTGGTGCTCAAGCGTTAGCGCAGCGTCGAGATGGGCGCGGGCACCGGCTCACAGCAGGCCGGCCCGCCGCCGTACGCAGGTCAGGTAGGCCAGGCCGTCCGGTGGGGCGTTATTGCGCTGGGCGTTGAAAATGGTCTCGCCGAGGCATTCGAGCACGTCGTGAAGCGCATCGTGGCGATTGCCCCGTTGCGCGCAGGCGGCATCGAAGGCCGCGCGCAGCCCGGGCGGCTGGTCGATCGAGAGCTGTTCCTCGATCGCAAGGTGGAGCGACAGGTGCAGGAAGGGGTTGACCTGCCCGTCCTCTGGTGCGAAATCGCGATCGACGGCTTCCGGGTCTTCGACCAGCGTGTGGTACTCGGGGTGGTTCTGCAGGATGTCGGCTGCAATGGTTTCGAGCGGGGTCAGCACCTCGCGCGTGGTGTGCTTGCGCCAGGCGTCGATGAAGAAGGTGCGAACCTGGTCACGTGAAGGATTGAACATGGGCGCTCTCTGAGTTTGGGGCGCGGCCGCATCAGGCCGTCTTGTCGCGGAATCCGCACAGATCCCACACGATGCAGGCTTCGCAGGCGGGTTTGCGCGCGGTGCAGGTATAGCGTCCGTGAAGGATCAGCCAGTGGTGTGCATCGAGCAGATATTCTTTCGGGATGCGTTTCATCAGCGCATGTTCGACTTCCAGGACGTCCTTGCCCGGTGCGAGGCCGGTGCGGTTGGAGACACGGAAGATATGGGTGTCCACTGCCATTACGGGCTGGCGGAAAACGGTGTTGAGGACCACATTGGCGGTCTTGCGTCCCACACCCGGCAAGGCCTCCAGCGCCTCGCGGCTCTGCGGCACTTCTCCGCCATGGCGCTCTAGCAGCAGACGCGACAGCGCGACCGTATTCTTCGCCTTGTTGCGGAACAGGCCGATGGTCTTGATGTGTTCGGCAACCTCTTCTTCGCCGAGCGTGATCATCGCTTCGGGTGTCGGCGCTGCCGCAAACAGGCGGCGGGTCGCGAGGTTTACGCTCTTGTCCGTCGCCTGCGCCGAGAGCACGACGGCGACCAGCAGCTGGAAGGGCGTCGCGTATTCAAGCTCGGTTTTCGGGTCCGGATTGGCGGCCGAGAGGCGGTGGAAGAAGGCTTCGATGGCCTCGCGCTTCATCTTCGCCATGTTTAACCGGCCGCGGGCCTTGCTTCAGGGGTTGCGCTCTCAGCTTCGGCGGATGCAGCGGGCCGCATGCGGGCACGTGCGGCAAGCCGGGTGTTGATCGCGTTGTAGAGTGCGATCAGGCAGCCAAGCGCGAAGAATGCGCCCGGCGGCAGGATGGTGATCAGGAAGCCGGGGTAGTCGTCGCCGAAAATCACCAGTGCAGACGCATCGGGGAAGATCATCTCGATGCCCGAAAACAGCGTACCGGTGCCGATCAGCTCGCGGATCCCGCCGAGAACGGCGAGCACCCACAGCAGGCCGAGCCCCATCAGCAGCCCGTCGATGGTGGAGGACAGGGCGTCGTTCTTGGCTGCAAAAGCCTCCACCCGGGCCAGCACGATGCAGTTGGTGACGATCAGCGGAATGAAGATGCCGAGCACCAGATAAAGACTGTGCAGCCAGGCGTTGAACGCCAGGTCCACCACCGTGACGAGCGCGGCGATGATCAGGATGAACACGGGAATGCGGATCTCGTAGGGGATGAAGTTGCGCAGGCTGGCCACTGCGAGGTTGGCCAGCGCCATCACCAGGATGGTGGCCAGTCCGAGGCTGACCGCATTGACCATATTTGTGCTGATGGCAAGAATCGGGCAGAGGCCGAGCAGCTGGGCCAGGCCGGGGTTCTGTTTCCACAGGCCGTTGAAGGCACTTTCGCGAAATGTCTGCATGTTCATGGCAATGCCTCTTTTACAGCTTGCTGCCCGACTCGGCGGAGAACAGTGCATCCGCCCGCTCGACGCCGAACGCGACGGCGCGGGCAATCGCGCCGGTCATGGCCCGGGCACTGATGGTTGCACCCGTGTGAAAGTCGAAGGTGCCGCCATCCTTGCGAACGGTCCACTTTGCGTTATCGACCTCGGACCAGCGCACGCCTTCGAACTGGGTGATCCAGGGCTGCTTCTTGTTGCGGTCCTTTTTCGGATCGATGTAGTCCCCGAGTCCCGGCGTTTCCTTGTGGTTTGTCACCCGCACGCCAATGACGGTTCCATCCCCGCGCAGGGCAACGATGAAGGCGATACGGCCTGCGTAGCCGTCGCCGGCCGCGGCTTCGAGGATCATGGCCACGGGCTCGCCCGATTTGCGCGCGCGCCAGACGCGTTTGACATCGTCGGGCCCGAGCGCCTGTGCGCCGGCGACCGTGATCACATCGGCGAGCAGATCGTTATCGTAACTGTCGGGTGGCAGGACCTCGTTGATGAGGCGCATCTGCTCTTCCTGAACCGAGGCCTCGATGGCGGGGCGGGTCGTGTCATAGGTGAAAGCCATCACCGCGGTAAACACCACGGTGAAGATGATCATGATCGCTGCCGTGCGCAGCGAAGTTCGCATGGCGGAATACTTGTTGCTCACGAGTTCGGCCCTCCGCGATGGCCGAAGACCGCGGGCTGGGTCTTCATGTCGATCAGGGGGACGCAGATGTTCATCAGCAGCACGGCAAAGGCGATGCCTTCCGGGTAGGCGCCGAAGGCGCGGATCAGGTACGCGATCAGTCCGATGCCTGCTGCGAAGATGAGCTTGCCGCGCGGCGTGGTTGCGCCTGATACCGGGTCGGTGACGATGAAGAACGCGGCCAGCATGGCCCCGCCGGTGGCGAGGTGAAACAGGGGCGAGGCGAACTGATCGGGGTGAAAGAGCCAGAATACGCCGGACGTGACCGCCAGGCCGGCAAGAAAGCCGGTGGGCAGGTGCCAGGTGATGGTGCGGGTCAGCAGCAGGAACAGTCCGCCGAGCAGATAGCCGCCGGCAATCCACTCCCAGCCACGTCCGCCGAGCAGGCCGTAGGTGCTGGTTTGCAGCAGCTCGCCCACGTTGGTGTCGCCGCGCAGGCCTGTGCGCAGGGTATCGAGCGCCGTCGCGCCGGTCACCGCGTCAAGCTCGCGCAGTCCGCCGAGAATGAGGTGAAGCTGGGTGTCGAAGCTCACCGTACCGGCAACCGGCCATTGCGACATCAGTGACGGGTAGGCCACGATCATCGTGCAGTAGGCGGCCATTGCCGGATTGAAGGGGTTCTGTCCGAGGCCGCCGTAAAGGTGTTTCACCGCAACGATGGCAACGAGCACGGCAAACATGGTGAGCCACCATGGCACGATGGGCGGAAATGCGAGCGCCACCAGCCATGCGGTGACGACGGCAGAGAGGTCGGTTGCGGCCAGCATGACCGGGCGCTTGCGCAGGCTGAGCATCAGCACTTCGGCGGCGACCGCAGTGACCGACGCGATGGCCAGATTGACCAGAATGCCGGCGCCGATCTGCCACACGTAGGCGGCGATGCCGGGTATGAGCGCGAGCAGCACGTTGAGCATGACGCGCTGGACGCTCGCCGGTTTGCGGATGTAGGGAGAGTGGATCATCGGCTCAGGAGGTGGATTCGGGTGAGCGTTCGGATGGGGGCTCACCGGCAGGCGCAGCAGGATCGACCAGTGCAGCCTTGATCCGGCGCGCATCGATTTCGGCGATTTCTTTTTCGGTGTCCGGGCTCAGCGCTTCGGTGTTACGCGCCTGCACGGCCTCCTTCTGCGCTTTGGCACGTGCCAGCGCGGCGGCGATCAGGGCCTTCTTGGGATCTTCCTCGCTACTTGCTGCGGTTGCGGCCGCGGGAGCGGTCGCATCCTTGTCCGCCAGTTTTGCACGGGTTTCCGCCGCCTTGGCCGCGAGCTTGGCGGCTTTCTCTTCCTTTTCGCGTTCCTGCCGGAAATTGCGGAACTCGAATCGGTCGCGGGCCTGGTCTGCCGCCGATTTTTCACGCTCGCGCGCCCAGATTTCGCTCTTGGCAAAGCGGTAGTAATCGACCAGCGGAATGTGGGACGGGCAGACGTAGCTGCAGCAGCCGCATTCGATGCAGTCGAACAGGTTGTACTCCTGGGCCTTGCCGAAGTTGTGGGCGCGGCTGAACCAGTAGAGTTCGAAGGGCTGCAGTTCGGCAGGGCAGGCGCGCGCACACTCGCCGCAGCGGATGCAGGGCTGCTCGGGCGGCGGTGGTGGAAACAGCGCAGGCGATGCCGAAATGATGCAGTTCGTGCCCTTGACCACCGGTACATCGAGGCGTGGCAGTGCGAAACCCATCATCGGGCCACCCATCAGGGTGCGGTCGGTATCGGGTTTGGGGGCACACAGCGTGAGCAGGTGCGCAATCGGTGTGCCGATCAGCACCTCGTAGTTGCCGGGACGGGCGACATTGCCGGTGAGAGTGAGCACACGGGACACCAGCGGTTCGCCGTGAGCAAGTGCCCGGTACACCGCATGTGCGGTACCGACGTTGAAGCACTGGACGCCGAACTCTGCGCCAAGCTTGCCGTAGGGAATCTCGACTCCGGTGAGAACACGGATCAGCTGCTTTTCGCCGCCTGCCGGGTAGAGCGAAGGAACCGCGATCACCGCCACGTCGCCTTCGACGCTGCCTGCCGCAGCCTGCATTGCGGCGATGGCTTCGGGCTTGTTGTCCTCGATTCCGATCACGAGACGGCGTGCGCCGATGAGTTCGCGCAGGATGGTGGCGCCGGCGAGGATGTCGGCAGCGCGCTCGCGCATCAGCCTGTCGTCACAGGTAATCCAGGGTTCGCACTCTGCGCCGTTGAGGATCAGGGTGTCGATGCCGCTGCCACGGCCGAGCTTGACGTGGCTGGGAAAGGTGGCACCACCGAGGCCGACGATGCCGCAGTCGCGCAGCTGTGCAAGCGTCTGTTCCCGTGTTGCTCCGTGGTAATCGAAGGGCTGATGGTCTGCCCAGCGATCATCGCCGTCGGGCTCGATCACCACGCAGCGCGTGTTCAGACCTGACGGGTGGGCCAGCGGATACAGCCCGAACTCCACGACGGTACCTGAGGTCGGCGCGTGCACGGCGGTGCCGAGCGTGCCTTCGGCTTCGCCGATCCGCTCACCCTTGAGCACGTGCTGGCCCGGACTGACGATGCAGCGCGCGGTTGCACGCGTGCTCTGACGCAGCGGAACGATCAGGCGGGTCGGCATTGGCGCCGCCTGGATGGGGGCGTTTGCCGATTCGTTCTTGTGCGCGTCGGGCTTGACCCCGCCGCGGAAATTGAAGAGGCGCGCGATCATGCGGATTTCCTGAGTTCGATGACCGGATACTTCCATTTCCAGGTCTGCACCGTGTCGGGCACCTGCACCATGGTGATGCAGTCGACAGGGCAGGGCGCAAGACAGAGTTCGCAACCGGTGCACAGGGGTTCGACGACGGTATGCATCTGCTTGGCGGCGCCAACGATGGCGTCCACCGGGCAGGCCTGAATGCACAGCGTGCAGCCGATGCAGGTCTGTTCGTCGATCAGGGCCACGGATTTGGGCTTTTCCACGCCATGCTCTTCGGAGAGCGGCTTGAACTCGCGCCCGAGCAGGTCAGCGAGCTTGCGGATGCCCTCTTCACCGCCGGGGGGGCACTGGTTGATGTCGGCCTCGCCCTTCGCGATGGCTTCGGCATAGGGCTTGCACCCCGGATAGCTGCACTGGCCGCACTGTGTCTGCGGCAGGATGGCATCGATTTTCTCGACCAGGGGGTCGCCTTCCACCTTGAAGCGGATGGCGGCATAGCCCAGTGCTGCGCCGAGCACCAGGGCAATCCCGGTCATGATGAGTAGGGCAGAGAGCATTCGGTTTCAGTCGATCAGTGGGTGCGAGCGTAGTCTGCTGCGCGCTGCGCGGACTTGCGCCAGATCAGGAATGTGTTTCGTCGTGGGTGGAGTGGCGACCCGCATCAGTGAAAACGGTCCAGTCCGGCGAAGCCCATGAAGGCCAGGCTCATGAAGCCTGCGGTGATCATGGCGATCGCGGTGCCCTTGAACGGCTGCGGAACATCGGCGCCGTCGAGACGTTCACGGATGCCTGCAAACAGCACCAGGGCCAGGGTGAAGCCGACCGAGGAGCCGAAACCGAACAGCAGCGACTCGAGCAGGTTGTGGCGCAGACCGACGTTGAGCAGCGGAACGCCCAGCACGGCACAGTTGGTGGTGATCAGCGGCAGGTAGATGCCCAGCACCTGGTGCAGCAGGGGACTCGTCTTCTGGATGACGAGTTCGGTCAGCTGGACGATTGCGGCAATCACCACGATGAAGGACAGCGTGCGCAGGTAGGCGAGATCATTCGGTACCAGAAGGTAGTGATCGATCAGGTAGCTGGAACCGGCGCCCAGTGTAAGGACGAAGGTGGTGGCCGCACCCATGCCAACCGCAGTTTCGAGTTTCTTGGAGACGCCCATGAAAGGGCACAGGCCGAGAATACGGACGAAAACCACGTTGTTGACCAGAACTGCGCCGATGACAACGAAAATATAACTGCTCATGATCCGATGGCCGGGATTAACCGCTGGATTATCCCCTTGAGCACCGGGCCACTCAAGCCCGGACGCGTTATAGCTTTATGCATTTAAGTGCGTTAGCGCCTCAGGCGCATGCACGCACGCATTCGCGCACGAGTTCGGGGCCGCGATAGACCAGTCCGCTATAGAGCTGAACCAGGCTCGCTCCGGCGTCGATCTTTGCCTTGGCGCCACGGCCGTCGAGCACGCCGCCGGCAGCGATGATCGGCAGCTCGCCGCCAAGCGCCTGGGCCAGCTGGCGCACGACAGCGGTCGACGCTTCGAACACGGGCGCACCCGACAGACCGCCCTGCTGTTCGCCGTAGCGCACGCCCTGCACCTTGTCGCGCGCGATGGTGGTGTTGGTGGCAATCACGCCGTCGATGCGATGGCGGCGCAGTGCGTCAGCGATATTGATGACCTGCTCGGGTTCGAGGTCGGGGGCAATCTTCAGCGTCAGCGGAACATAGCGGCCGTGGGTGTCGGCCAGGCGGGTCTGCGCGGTTTTGAGCTTGCCGAGCAGGTCGTCGAGTTCCGACTCGCCCTGAAGCTGTCGCAGGTTCTGGGTGTTGGGCGACGAAATATTGACGGTGACGTAGCTCGCGTGCGGATAGACCTTGTCGAGGCAGATCAGGTAGTCGTCCGCAGCGTTCTCCATCGGCGTATCGAAGTTCTTGCCGATGTTGATGCCGATAATGCCCTTGAACTTGACCCTGCTGACGTTGGCAACCAGTGCGTCGACGCCGTGGTTGTTGAAACCCATGCGGTTGATGATGCCGCGCACTTCGGGCAGGCGGAACATTCGCGGACGCGGATTGCCCGGCTGCGGGCGCGGCGTGATGGTGCCGATCTCGATGAAACCGAAGCCCATCAGGGCGAGGCCGTCGATGGCTTCGCCATTCTTGTCCAGACCGGCAGCGAGGCCGATACGGTTGGGGAAGTTCAGGCCCATCACTTCGACGGCGTCGGACGCGGCCGGCTTGCCGGCGGGCAGGATGCGGCCGGCGAGATTGAGCGAAGCGAGCGTGAACTCGTGGGCGGTTTCCGCGTCAAGCGAAAACAGGAGCGGGCGGGCGATGTTGTAGAGCATGGGGCCGGATTGTAACGATTCGGCCGGTGCGAAGCGATGCGGCTGTCCGCAATGTTTCAGCGCAGCGCCTATGCCTCGACCTCAAGCGGGCCCCATTCCCCGCGCCGATAGGCTTCAATCGGGCGAAAGCGCGCCTTGTAGGCCATTTTCCGGCTCTCGGCAATCCAGTAGCCGAGATACAGATAGGGCAGGCGAAGGCGGCGGCAGACTTCGACCTGCCACAGGATGCCGTAGGTGCCGAATGCGCAGCGCTCCGCGTCCGGATCGTAAAAGGTGTAGACGCTGGACAGGCCGTCGGTCAGGCGGTCGATGACGCTCACCATGCACAGCTTGCCTTCGTCGCGGAACTCGATGATCCGGGTATCGACATGGCTTTGCAGCAGGAAGTGCGTGTACTGCTCCCGATTGTCCAGATCCATGCCGCCGCCGGCATGGCGCGAAGCCTGGTAGCGCTGATACAGCCGGTAGTGCTCTTCGGAAAACTCAAGCCCGCATTCATTGGTTTCGAGGCCGGCGTGACGGGACCAGGCACGGCGCTGGCTGCGGTCGGGGGCGAAGCGGTTGACGGCGATTCGCACCGGCACGCAGGACTGGCAGTGATCACAGTGCGGGCGGTAGGTGAACAGCCCGCTGCGCCGAAAACCCCTGCGAACGAGGTCGCTGTACACCTGAGGATCGATCAGATGACCGGGCGAGGCCACCTGCGAGCGCGCGACGCGGTCGGGCAGATATGAGCAGGCATAGGGCGCTGTCGCATAAAACTGGATCAGGGCGTAGGGGTAGTCCTGTTGCATAGATGTGCGCCTGCGGCTCCTCCTGCAGCGTTATGGTGCCAGTCGATTCCTTGCAGCGGCCCGGATGACCATTGTCCCGGTGGCTCGCCTTCCCGTGTCCATCGTTCCAGGCCTGCCGCGAACTCGCTGCGACGAATCTCACGTGCCCCCATGGAAAGCAGGTGAGGCGTTGTCATCTGGCAATCTATCACGGCGAAATCGCGCTGTTCAAGCACGCGGGCGAGGTGTGCGAGGGCCACTTTCGAGGCGTCCGTCTCGCGCGAAAACATCGACTCGCCGAAAAATGCGCGCCCGACCGCCATGCCGTAGAGCCCGCCCACGAGTTTGCCGTCGCGCCAGCATTCCACGCTGTGGGCATAGCCGAGTTCGTGCATGCGGCAGTAGGCGGCCTGGATGTCGGGTGTGATCCAGGTTCCGCCCTCAGGTTCCCGGGGCGCTGCGCATTCGGCCATCACGGCAGCGAACGCGGTGTCGATCCGGACCTCGAACCGTCGCTGGCGCAGCACCTTGAGCAGTGAGCGTCGAATCCGGATGTGCGCAGGTGCCAGGACCAGGCGCGGGTCGGGGCTCCACCACAGGATGGGTTCGCCGTGGCTGAACCAGGGGAAAATGCCTCTGTGGTACGCAGCCAGCAGCCACTCGGGCGTCAGCGCTCCGCCGGCCGCAAGCAGGCCGTTCGGTTCGACGAGCGCGGAGTCAAGCGGCGGAAATGCCGGTGCGCCGGCCAGCCATGGAATCATCCCGGGAGCTGAACGAGTTGCAGGGTGCCTGCGCCGGCCTCGCTGCCCCTGAAGGTCAC
Source organism: Parazoarcus sp. PS-13 R2A (assembly GCF_057621855.1). NCBI lineage: Bacteria > Pseudomonadati > Pseudomonadota > Betaproteobacteria > Rhodocyclales > Zoogloeaceae > Parazoarcus > Parazoarcus sp. PS-13 R2A. The sequence goes on along the minus strand of NZ_JBYEXN010000008.1, from coordinate 126,076 downwards.
GACGTGGTCCACGTCCAGGCGGATTCCGATGCGCTCCCCGATGGCGTGGTTGTGGTGGCTGGGTACCAGCGAGAGCACTTTCGCCCCGCTGGCGAGCTTCAGGGTGTACAGGATGTCCGCGCCGCGAAAGGCCTTGTGCACCACCTCGCCGCGCATCGGGCTGGCGTCGTCATGCACGACATCGTCGGGGCGCAGCAATACGTCGAGGCTGCAATTGCGTTCGCAGTTGTCGCAACTGGTAGTGCATTCGATGGGCACGTCGCTGCGCAGGGTGCCGATTTCGACCTGTACCCGGCCGTCGTTGAGCACCATGCCGGGCAGAAACACGCCCTGGCCGATGAAGTCGGCGACGAAGCGATTCTGCGGACGGTGATAAAGATTGTAGGGGGTGTCCCACTGCTGGATCCGGCCCTCGTGCATGATGCCGATCTCATCGGCGACCGCGAATGCCTCATGCTGGTCATGGGTCACGAGAATCGCTGTCGTCCCGGTGGCCTTGATGATGTCGCGCACCTCGTGCGAAAGACGCTCGCGCAGCTCCACGTCGAGGTTGGAGAAGGGCTCGTCGAGCAGCAGCAGGCTCGGCGCCGGTGCGAGTGCGCGTGCAAGGGCGACGCGCTGTTGCTGACCGCCCGACATCTCGTGCGGATACTTGTTGCCCTGCGTGCCGAGCCCGACCAGCGCCAGCAATTCGTCCACCCGGTCGCGCTTCTCGTCGCGTCCGCGGTCACGCAGACCGAAGGCGATATTCTCGGCGACGGTGAGGTGGGGGAAGAGGGCGTAGTCCTGGAATACCATGCCCACGCGCCGGCGCTCGGGGGCGAGGTTGTAGCCCTTGCGACTCACGACCGCCCCGTCGAGCAGGATTTCACCCGCAGACACCGGTTCGAAACCGGCGATGCACCTGAGCACCGTGGTCTTGCCGCAGCCGGACGGACCCAGCAGGCAGCCGATGCTGCCTTTTTCGAGGCTGAGCGACAGGCTTTTGACAACACGGTTGCCGGCGTATGCCAGATCGATGTCGACGAGTTGCAGAAGGGACATGATTTAACGGTCCAGTGCAGGTTGTGGGATTATTGCATTGCAGCGATCGAAATGCGATCAATTATAATTTACTTGTAAGATCGCCTCAGCCCATGGCGATACGGGATATCGGGAGCAGGATGAGAGTCAGGGGATGGGAAGGGCGCTTTGGTTTGCGCATGTCGTGGCTGACAGCGGTGGCCGTCGTCATCGCGATGCTGATCGCAGCGCCAGTGCTGTCGGTGTTCTCGAACGTATTCGTTGGCGGGACGACCGCCACATGGTCGCATCTGGCCGACACGGTGCTGGGCGAGTTCGTGAGCAATACGGTCATTCTGTGCATTGGCGTCGGTCTTGGCGTGTCCTCGATCGGGGTCACCACCGCGTGGTTGACGACCATGCATGACTTTCCCGGGCGGCGCGTCTTCGAGTGGGCGCTGATCCTGCCGCTGGCCGTGCCGGCCTACGTCATGGCCTATGTGTATACGGACTTTCTGCAGTTTGTCGGGCCGGTACAGACCTGGCTTCGCGACACGTTTGGCTGGAGCCGGGCCGACTACTGGTTTCCTGACGTACGAACGGTGGGTGGCGCGGTGGTCATGTTCATGTTCGTGCTCTATCCCTACGCCTACATGATTTCGCGCTCTGCCTTTCTGGAGCGGGCCGGCGGCATGCTCGAGGCGGGGCGTTCGCTTGGCCTCGGGCCGTGGGGATGCTTCTTCCGCGTGTCGCTGCCGCTGGCCCGTCCGGCGGTGGTCGCCGGCACCGCCCTGGCGCTGATGGAGACGCTTGCCGATTTCGGCACGGTTGCCTACTTCGGCGTACAGACCTTCACCACCGGTATCTATCGTGCCTGGTTTTCGCTCGGTGACCGCATTGCCGCCGCACAGCTGTCGGCCGCACTGCTGCTGTTCGTGGTCATCGTGCTGGCGCTCGAACGTGCGACGCGTGGGCGGGCGCGTTTCAACAACACATCGCGCAATGCGGGTTCGACGATACGGCATCGGCTCTCGCCGCTGGCGGGCGCGGTTGCGGCATTTGCGTGCTTCATGCCGCTGTTTTTCGGCTTTCTGCTGCCGGCGGGCCTGCTGTTGCGGATGGCTTTCGGCGATGGCGATGCGCAGTTCGGCGAGCGTTTCGTGCAACTCGCGAGCAACAGCTTCACCCTGGCGGCGGTGACGGCGGTGCTGGCGGTGGTGCTGGCGGTGGTGCTGGCCTACGCTGCACGCATGGCACGTTCGCGGCTGCCGCTGGTGCTGAACCGGATCGTCGGGCTGGGCTATGCAGTCCCGGGCTCCGTGATTGCGGTCGGCGTGCTGATTCCGGTGACGCGGCTCGACAACTGGCTGATCGCGTGGTGGGAAGCCGCGTTTGGTGTAAACCCCGGGCTGCTGCTGACGGGCGGCATCGCGGCACTGGTGTACGCCTATCTTGCGCGCTTCCTGACCGTATCCCTGCAGACGGTGGAGTCCTCGCTGGGCAAGGTCACGCTGAGCATGGACGACGCATCACGCAGCCTCGGCTACGGGAAGTGGGCAACGCTGCGGCGGGTGCATGTTCCGATTCTGCGCGGCAGCTTGCTGACCGCCTCGCTGCTGGTGTTTGTCGATGTGATGAAGGAACTGCCTGCCACGCTGGTGATTCGCCCCTTCAACTTCGATACGCTGGCCACGCAGGCGCACACGCTCGCCTCTGACGAGCGTCTGACCGAGGCCTCGACTGCGGCCCTGACCATCGTCGTCGTGGGGTTGTTGCCGATGTTCGTGATTTCGCAGCAGATCCTCAAGGGGCGGCGAGCAGGCTGAGGCGCTGGAGCGTCGCAGCAGCCTTTCGTCGGGGCCTCGCTACCGGCAGCTTGATGGGTCGGGCAGGGGCGCGTGCTGCGCTTGCCATGGGCACGCTTCGTCGGCTGTGTTGTGTGCCGGTAGAGCGTGCAGTGATCGATGATCGGGGGAGGAAGCCGTGCTGCCACGGAGGCGCGATGCGCTAGGCAGGGATTCAAAGGCTGGATGAGTGCTTGTGGATCAGGCCTTGCGCCCGCTGTGCTGGCCAGGCACGAAGGAAAACAGCCCACGTCACCCCGGAAGGGTGGCGTGGGCTGTTTGCGTTCGCGGACGCGTGATCAGCGATAGCCGGCGCGGTCGAAAATCTTCTGCGCTTCACCGACCGTGTCGGCCAGTTTCTGGATTGGCAGGGTGTCGGCCTTGAATGCACCGAGCTTGTCGAGCGCGGGATTGCTGACCTTCACGCTGGCGACCACCGGCCATTCGTTGTTGCCATCGGCGAAATACACCTGGGCTTCATCGGATGCCAGGTATTCGAGGAACTTGACCGCAGCCGCCTTGTTCGGGGACGTCTTCAGCATGCCCGCACCGGATACGTTGATATGGGTGCCCCAGGACTTCTGGTTGGGCCATACCGGCGTGATCTTGGCGACCACGGCCTGATCGTCGGGCTTGGTGGAGTTCATCAGGCGGGCGAGGTAGTAGCTGTTGGCGATGGCAATGCCACACTCGCCAGCGGCAACCGCCTTGATCTGATCGGTGTCGCCGCCCTTGGGTGCGCGCGCAAAGTTGGCGACGATGCCCTTGGCCCATTCCTCGGTCTTGGCCGCGCCATCGTGCTGCACCAGCGCTGCGCCGAGCGAGAGGTTGTAGGGGTGGCTGCCGGAACGGGTGCATACCATGCCTTTCAGCGCCGGGTCTGCAAGGCCTTCATAGGTCTGCGCCTGCTCGGCCTTCACCATGTCCTTGTTGTAGACGATGACGCGGGCACGGGTGGAGTACGAGAACCAGTTGTCGGCACGCAGATGTGCGGGGATGCGCTCCTCCAGCAGCTTCGACTTCACCGGGGCGAAGATGCCCATTTCGTCTGCGTTGGCGAGGCGCGAAGCGTCGACCGCGATGAAGACGTCCGCAGGGCTGTTCGCGCCTTCGTTGCGGATACGCTCGAGCAATTCGTCTTCCTTGGCTTCGATCCGGTTGACCTTGATGCCGGTCTGCTTGGTGAAGTTGCCGTAGAGCGCTTCATCGGTCTGGTAGTGCCGTGCCGAGTAGATGTTGACCTCGTTGTCGGCCGCAACAGCCTGAGCACCGTAAATGCCAAAGCCTGCGAGCAGGGCGGATGCGAGAGCCTTTCTGATCATGAAGTGTTTGCCTTACAGAACGAGTTGTCGATGTCTGGATGGTAACGAGATTAATTCGCACTTGCAAATGGATCTTGTAATGGTCATCATGATTGCGAATCATTCTCAATAAGGACTCATCATGAATGCCCTGCTCGTTGGTGCCGATCGTCTGGGAAACATTCCCGATGTGTTGCAGCAGTTTGGAATCCGGATCGCTGCGCACGTCAGTGGCAGGGACAGTGCGCACCAGCGGCGCAGTGCGCCCTTGCCCGCGGGCATCGAGATGGTGATTCTGTTTACCGACTTCATCGGGCACAACGTGATGCAGCGCTTCCGCGAGGCGGCCAGCCGCGAAGGGGTGAGCCTGGTCTGTTGCCGGCGCTCGGTGTGCGCACTGCAGCAGGCTTTGGACAAACGGATTGCGATGGACAGTTGCGATCGCTGCGGTGCCTGCCCCGAGCGCAGCGCTACCGGCCGGCGCAGGCATTGAGCGCGCAGCCGTGTGAAGGCTGGGAAGGGGGGCGGGGAAGCAGTGCCGCGCGCTGGCCTCAGGCGGCAGCGGATGCCGCCACCGCTCAGTTGGTGAGTGTGGCGCTTGAGCCCGTGCCGGATGCGTCGTCGTCGAGCAGTCGGCGGGCGCCGTTGAAGCGTTTCGCCCAGTAGCTGGTGCTCATGCTCTCGACCCGCACGCTGCCGCCGCTGGACGGCGAATGCACGAAACGTCCGTCGCCGAGATAGATGCCGACATGCGAGAAAGCGCGACGCATGGTGTTGAAGAACACCAGATCGCCAGGCTTGAGTTCCTGTTTCGCTACCTTGTCGCCACGGTTTGCCATTTCATGGGCGGTACGCGGCAGGTCAAGGCCGAGGGCGTTGCGAAAGACGGCCTGAACCAGACCACTGCAGTCGAAGCCGGTTTCGGGTGAGGTGCCGCCAAAACGGTAGCCAATCCCGAGGTAGCCCATGCTCTCGTTGACGAGATTCTGGGCAGCGCTGGTGTAGCGCACGATGAGGTTTGACTGTTCCGTCACTTCGTCCGTGGGTGCCGTCTGCGCGGAGACGGTTGCCGGTAGCGCGAGAAGCGCGCTTAGCAGCAGGGGAAGAAGGTGGACGGAAATTCGCATCGCCCGGACTATACGCACCACGGCGGTGCCTGTAAACCGCGAAGATGACGCAAGACTACCCGGTGGCCCGAACCGGCACGATGAGTGCGCGGCGCAGCGCGTCAGGTGTGGCGCTGCAGCTGGCGTCGCGCCCGTTCCATCTCGACCAGCGCACGTGGTGTACTGACGCCTTGTGCCAGCGCACGGGCCTGCGCGGCAAGCATGAGCTGGGCGATCACGAATGCGTCGCCGAGCGCATGATGGCGCTGGAAGGTCTCGATGTCGAAGGCTTCCATCCAGTCGGCAAGCCGCGCGTTGCGGTTGATCCTGTCGGGGAAGAGCGTCGGCAGCAGGATGAAGAGATCGAGCCAGATCAGCTCCGGAACGAAGCCGAGGTGGGTGTCGAAGGCGCGCTCGAGCATGCTGCGGTTGAATCCCGCATTGAAGACCACCAGCGGTTCCTTGCCTGCAAACCTGAGCAACTCGGCCAGCGTTGCCGCGGGGTGCGGTTCCAGGGACGCGTAGAAGCTGTCGTCGGGGGTGAGGATGCCTTCGTTGAGTCCGATCGCGGCAACCGACAGCAGGGTGTCGTGATCGAGGTTGAGACCGCTCGCCTCGGTATTGACGATGGTGTATCTCGCTTCGAAATGCGGGCGGTTGGGGTCGCAGGCGGGGAGGGCTTTCCAGTCCGCTATGGTCTGCAGCACGTTGGTGTCGGGGCTTGTGGCGCCGTCGCGCCCGCCCATGAGTTTTGCCAGCCAGTTCATAGCTGGTAATCCAGTTTGAGGCGCAATTGCAGCTTGCGTGCCTGGCGGAAGGCTTCCTTGAGGATGCGACGGTCGAGTTCGTTGAGCGTCTCGGGGTTCACCTTGTTGTCGGTGACGTCGTCGTGCTCGGTATCGAGATGCTGCGAGCGCAGGCGCAGAAGCTGGATGAAGTGAAAGCCGTCGATGATGGCCGACACTTCTTCGTTGGGCACGCCCATCTTGACCGCTGCCCGTCGCAGGCGCTGGACCGTGCTGCTCGATTCGGCGCCGGTGCGCAGTGCAAGGATGCGGGCGACGTCGACGAAGAGGCGTGCGCCGGACTTCTTCAGGTCGATCATGCCGTCATCGTCGAGCACGAAGTCGCGGATGCGGCCCAGCGGCGGCACGACCTGCAGCGCATTGCTCGCCATCATGCGCTGGAAGGTGGCGTTCGATTTTGCGCTCTTGTTGAGCCAGGCGCGCAGGTGGTCGCCCAGCCGTTCGTTGCCGTAGAGGACGCGGAAGTCGAAAAAGATGGACGCATTGAGCAGGGCTTGCGGATCGGGTTCGCGAATCCAGCTGCCGAAACGACTGCGCCATTCGTCCAGCGTGAGGCACAGGTCGGGATTGCTCGCCATGATGTTGCCCTTGCACAGCGGGAAACCGCAGGCGGCAAGATTGTCATTGACCTCGCGCGCAAACTTGACCAGCCGGACCCGCAGTTTCTCGAGCTCCTGCAGCTCGGGGCAGACCCAGATGATGCCGTTATCCTGGTCGGTCGACAGCGTCTGCTCATGTCGCCCCTCGGAGCCGAAGGACAGCCACGCGAAATCAATGCCGTACAGGTCGTGATGTTCAAGTGCGAGGCTGATGATGCGGCGCGTCAGCGCATCGTTGAGCGCGGAGATGAACTGCGTGAGCTGTTCGGCGCCGATGCCCTGGGCGATCAGGTTCAGCGCCAGCTGACGGATGTCCTGGCTTGCGCGTTGCAGCGCTTTGGCGTCGGTCGCACTCTCGATGCCGGCGCGGATCTGACGCAGGCTGATGCGTTGCAGGGAGAACAGATCGCGTTCCGACACCACGCCTTGCAGCCTGCCATCGGCGTCGATGACCAGCAGGTGGCGAACGCCGTGGGTTGCCATCGCGAGCGCGGCATCATAGGCCGAAGCCGTGCTGAGCAGCTCATGCGGATTGGCGGTCATGACCTCGCTGATCGGGAGGGACAGGTCTACGCCGGGCAGCAGCAAGCGTGGCAGAAGGTCGCTCTGGGTGAGCACCCCGAGCGGACGCTGCTCGGCATCGGCGATGACCATGCAGCCGATGTGAAGCTCTGCCATCTTTTCCAGGGCTTCACGGGTGCTGCAATCCGGGCCGACGAAGACCGGCTCCTGCTTGACCAGCTGGGCCAGCGGCGTGGTCATGGTCTGCTGTTCTGCCGCACGCTGCGAGAAGGTGGTCTGGAGCTGCTGCCGCGACTGATTGAGCAGACTGGCAATGTACTGGGTGCAGAACAGATGGAAGACCGGGCTCATCTGCATCAGCTGCATGAAGTCGTCGGCGGTGATCTGGAAGCAGAAGCTGTCTTCGACCGCAACGTAGGCGTTGGTCGAGGGCCGGCTGGCCGAAATGGCGCCGATCGGGAAGCACTCGCCGGGGCCCATCGACATGCTGGCGTATTCGGTGACCACGGTTGCGCCGGTCTGACGCGACTGCACCTTGCCGCGCTGGATGATGTAGAAGTGCCTCGCCTGCCCCATTTCCGGGGTCAGAATCTCGCTCCCGCGCGCATGGAAAGCCAGCGCAGCCCGTTGCGCCAGAAACGCCAGCGCTTCCGGCTCCATCCGGTTAAAGGGGGAGAAGCGCTTCAGGAAGTCTGAGCTGGCGCCGACCAGCATGTCGGGGGCTGTAACAGTCATGGCCTGTGAATCAGATATCAATCGCCGGATTATAGGCTTTGACCCGGCACCCCGGCACTGATCTGCGACAAGCCCGGGTGCCTGAGCGGATTGCGAGCGCCTCAGATCCGCTGTTCGAAGTGCGCCACCAGCAGTTTGAGCTCGCGTGCAGTGTCTTCCAGGCCTGCCGCAGCCGCTTCGACGTCGGCCACCGTGCCGAGATTGCGCTCGGTGATTCCACTCATGCGCTCCATGATGCCGGCGACGTCGGTCGACGCCTGTTGCTGTTGCGACAGCATGTGCTTCACGTCCTCGGCATTCGATGACACGGCCGTGTTTGCAATCGAGATCTGCTCGAGTTCGCCGGCAAGCGTCTGAATCGCCTCGACGCTGCGACTCACGCCGGACTGAAGGCCGGCCATGCTCTCGGTGACGCTGGACTCACGCTCCGCGATCTCGGTCACCAGGCGGGCAATGTCTTCGGTGCTGCGCTGGGTCTGACCGGCCAGTTCGGTGACTTCGCCCGCCACCACCGCAAAGCCGCGGCCCTGCTCGCCTGCACGGGCGGCCTCGATCGCCGCATTGAGTGCGAGCAGGTTGGTGCGCTTGGCAATGCCGCTGATGGCCTCGGCAACCGCACCGATCTTCTTCACCGACGCCCCCAGTGCCGCCATCATGCGCTGGTTCTCCTCGACGGCGGACACCACCAGGCGCGTGTTCTCGGCTGCTAGCGACATGTTGCGTTGCCCGTCCTGCGTGATCTTCAGCGCCTGACCGGCCTGTTTGGCGCTGTCTTCGGTTGCGCTGGCGATTTCGCCTACCGATACCGCAAGCTGCTCCATCGCCGCGGCGGAGGACGACACCTGATCCGCCTGATCGGACGAGCCCTGATGCAGTCTGTTGGCCCCCTGATGCAGCGCGCTTGCTTCCGCTGCAGTGTCGCTGGCGGATGCAACCACGTCGCCGATCAGGGCGCGCAGGCTCACCTGCATCGAACGCAGGGCCGTGCGCAGATCGCGGACTTCGCGGCAGCCGGCGTCGTCGACCTCGGCCTTGAGATTGCCTTCGGCAATCTGGCGGAACAGGCCGAGCATGTTCTTCAGCGGCGTGACCACGGCTGTCTTGATCGACATCCACAGCGCGAGAGCGAGCGCCGCCTGAACGCCCAGCAGCGCAAACCCCACCCAGCCGTCCACGAAGGCCTGAGCCGCGGCCAGTGCAAGGATCAGCGCGAGGCCGGCAGCACTTGTTGCGCCGAGCGACACGCCTCCACCAATGGCGGTCGGCTGCAGTGTCTGGCGGCCTTCACTGACTGCACGGTAGAGGGCTTCCGCTTCGCTTCGTGCCTGCTGACTGGGCGCGCTGCGTACGGACATGTAGCCGATGTGCCGACCGTCATCGGTTACCGGGGTGATGTAGGCGTCCACCCAGTAGAAGCCCCCGGACTTGGTCCTGTTTTTCACCATTCCGCGCCATGGCGCACCCGCTGCGATGGTTCGCCAGAGGTCGGCGAACGCAGCCCTGGGCATGTCGGGATGACGAACGATGTTGTGGTTCGAGCCGATGAGCTCTTCGCGGCTGTATTCGCTGATCTGGACGAAGGCCGGATTGGCGTAGGTGATGACACCCTTGAGATCGGTCTTGGTGACGATGGGGCGTCGCGGGTCGAGAAAGGATTCCTTCCCCGCTGCTCTGGTGTTCGTAGTGCTCATGGGGCGCGCTTCCGTATTGGCGGAGGGCCCGGCAACCCATGCCCGGCCGGGGCCTGGCAGCAGTTGTCGAGCGGGCATGTCTGGTTAACGGCGTGATGCCGGCAATACTTGAATCTTCATCGGGGCAGCATCCCACAAGGGCGCTGTCGATGCGTGTCCGTGCGCTAAACGCGGGCGCAAACGGAACCGGGGTCACCCAGGCCTGAGCGCCTTCGCGCCCGGCCCGGGTGACCCCGGGTTGTGCCTTACCGGCTGACTTAGAGCACTTCTGCGGCGTGGTCGGCGAGGCGGGAGCGTTCGCCGCGCTGCAGGGTGATGTGGCCCGAATGCAGCCAGCCCTTGAAACGATCGACCGCAAACGTGAGGCCGGACGAGCCTTCGGTGAGGTAGGGCGTGTCGATCTGGGCGACGTTGCCCAGACAGACCACCTTGGTGCCGGGGCCGGCGCGGGTGATCAGGGTCTTCATCTGCTTGGGCGTCAGGTTCTGCGCTTCGTCGATGATCAGGAACTTGTTGATGAAGGTGCGCCCGCGCATGAAGTTCAGGCTCTTGATCTTGATCCGGCTGCGGATCAGGTCACGTGTTGCGGCGCGACCCCAGTCGCCACCTTCGCCCGTCGTGCCGTTGAGCACGTCGAGGTTGTCCTCGAGCGCGCCCATCCACGGCGCCATCTTCTCTTCCTCGGTGCCGGGCAGAAAGCCGATGTCCTCGCCCACCGGCACGGTGACCCGGGTCATGATGATCTCGGAGTAACGCTTGGTCTCGAGCACCTGGGTCAGACCTGCTGCCAGCGTCAGCAGCGTCTTGCCCGTGCCGGCCTGGCCGAGCAGGGTGACGAAATCGATCTCGGGGTTCATCAGCAGGTTGAGCGCGAAATTCTGCTCACGGTTGCGCGACGTAATCCCCCAGATGTTGTTCTTCTGGTGGCTGTAGTCGGTGAGGGTTTCCAGCACCACGACGCGACCGCTTTGCTCCTTCACCAGCGTTTCGAGCGGTGTTTCGCCATCCTGGTAAAGGAATTCGTTGACCTGCAGGTCTGCAGTCAGCGGGCCCTGCAGGCGGTAGTAGGTGTGGCCGTCGTTCTTCCACGACTCCATGCCCTTGGCGTGGGTCTCCCAGAAGTCCGCGGGCAGTTCGCGCGTGCCGGTGTAGAGGAGATCGGTATCCTCGAGCACCTTGTCGTTGAAGTAGTCCTGCGCCTCAAGGCCGAGCGCGCGGGCCTTGATCCGCATGTTGATGTCCTTGGACACCAGGATCACGCCACGGCCGGGTTCCTTTTCGGCCAGGAACATGACGACAGCCAGGATCTGGTTGTCGCCCTTGGCCGTGGGCAGCGCTGCCGGCAGGGTGACATTGATCGCTTCGGTCTGCAGGAAGAGCTTGCCGGTCGCGAGGTCGCGCGACGGGCCCTTGAGCTCGATCCCCGCCTCGATGCCGTCGGGCGAGGCGGTGACGATCTCGTCCATCATGCGACTGGCCTGGCGGGCGTTGCGCGCGACTTCGGACATGCCCTTCTTGTTGTTGTCGAGCTCCTCGAGCGTCATGATCGGCACGTAGATGTCGTGCTCTTCAAAACGGTAGAGGCTGGTCGGGTCGTGCATCAGCACGTTGGTGTCGAGGACGAAGAGTTTGGTCTTCGGGGCGGCGCGGCGGCGGGTCGTCTTTTTCGTAGTGGCAGCTGGCATTTTCGAGGACCTTTGGGCGGGATCAGAGCGACTGGACAAAAGCGAGGACTTCCTCTGCATGGCCGGGTACCTTGACCCCGCGCCACTCGCGCGCCACCGAGCCGTCGGTGGAGAGCACGAAGGTGCTGCGCTGAATGCCGCGCACCTGCTTGCCGTACATGTTTTTCATCTTGATCACGTCGAAGATGGTGCAGGCGGTTTCGTCGGCGTCCGAGATCAGCTCGAACGGCAGTTCGAGCTTGGCCTTGAAGTTTTCGTGTGACTTCAGGCTGTCCCGGGAAATGCCGAACACTTCACAACCGGCCGCCGCAAACGCTGCGTGCAGCGCGCCGAAGTCCCGCGTTTCGTTGGTGCAGCCGGGCGTGTTGTCCTTAGGATAAAAGTACAGCACGACTTTCTTTCCGCGCAAAGCCGACAAGCTCACAGTCTGGCCACTGGTGGCGGGAAGACTGAAATCGGCGGGGGGGATTGCTGTCATTGCGTCTCCTGTCGTGGGTGTTGGCGCAGCGTACCGGACAGAGGGTATTCATGACAATTACCGCAGGATGACTGGGCGTCGCCGCAGGCTTACTGTGCAGGGTCGAAGAGCAGGGCGGCTGCCACCGAACGCCCCTCGCCGACGAGGACGTTGTAGGTGCGGCACGCAGCGGGCAAATCCATGATTTCGAAGCCAATCCGGGCGTCGATGAGCGGGCGCAGCAGGGCGGGCGACGGGAAGCGCTGGCGCGCGCCGGTTCCGATGAGCACGATTTCCACGTCCACCGAGCACACCTGAGCGAGATCGTCGGCACTGAGTCCGGCAAAGCCGCCCGGCGCCCAGTCGGCGACGATGCGCTCGGCGGTGAGGATCAGGTTGCCATCGTGGCGGACCTTGTTGATCAGGACATGGTCTGCACCGTAGCCGGTCACGGTGTTGATGCTGTCAGGCTGGTCTTGATGTAGCTTCATGGCTTTACATTCGAGAAGTAGGTCGGGGCAAATTGCCGCGCCGGGGCGGCGGGGCTAAGATAGCAACCTTTTCTCCATTTGCGCGAGCAGGACTTTCCTGTCACAGGTGGCGAACCGGCGCTCCGCGGTATTCCGGGGGCAGACATAAAGGACGAAGGACATGAAAGCGGCAACGACTTTGAATCTGGCAACGGCACCCACGGAACCTGTGCTCCGGGCCGAGGCCGCCGCTGCGCGTCCGATTCGCAAGTCTGCCAAGCTCGCCGACGTCTGTTACGACATCCGCGGGCCGGTGCTCGTTCGCGCCAAGCAGATGGAAGACGAAGGTCTCAAGATCATCAAGCTGAACATCGGCAATCTGGCCGCGTTCGGCTTCGACTCGCCTGAAGAAATCCAGATGGACATGATCCGCAACCTGCCCAATTCGGCAGGCTATTCGGATTCGAAGGGCATCTTTGCCGCGCGCAAGGCAGTGATGCACTACACGCAGCAGAAGAACATCAAGAATGTAGGAATCGAGGATATCTACATCGGCAACGGCGTCTCCGAGCTCATCGTCATGGCGATGAATGCGCTGCTCAACGCCGGTGACGAGGTGCTGGTGCCGGCCCCCGATTACCCGCTGTGGACCGCTGCGGTGAGTCTGTCCGGCGGCAAGCCGGTGCACTACATGTGCGACGAGGCTGCAGGCTGGCTGCCCGACATCGAAGACATGCGCGCCCGGATCACCCCCAATACGCGGGCGATCGTGGTCATCAACCCGAACAACCCGACCGGCGCGGTGTATCCCGATTCGGTGCTGAAGCAGATCGTCGCGCTCGCACGCGAACACGACCTGATCCTGTACTCGGACGAGGTGTACGACAAGGTGCTTTACGACGGCATCGAACACACTTCGCTGGCTGCGCTGTCCGAAGACGTGCTCACCATCATCTTCAACGGCCTGTCGAAGAACTACCGCTCCTGCGGCTATCGCGCCGGCTGGATGGTGGTGTGCGGTGACAAGCGTCATGCACAGGATTACATCGAAGGCCTAAACATGCTGGCCTCGATGCGACTGTGCGCCAACGTCCCCGGGCAGTACGCCATCCAGACTGCGCTAGGCGGCTATCAGAGCATCAACGACCTCGTGGCCGAAGGCGGGCGCATGCGCCGTCAGCGTGACCTCGCCTGGGAGCTGATCAACGCCATCCCGGGGGTGAGCTGCGTCAAGCCGCAGGCCACGCTCTACATGTTCCCGAAGCTCGATCCGAAGGTCTATCCGATCGTCGACGATCAGGCCTTCATCGCCGAACTGCTCGAGGAAGAGCGCGTGCTGCTGGTGCAGGGCACCGGCTTCAACTGGCCGCAACCAGACCACTTCCGCCTCGTCTTCCTGCCGCATGAAGACGACCTGCGCGACGCAGTCGGGCGCATTGCCCGCTTCCTCGAAAACTATCGCAAACGTCACGGCACCTGAGCCGTGGTGTTCCAATTCTTCAACGACCAACACGGAAGCACTGAATGAAACCGATCAACGTGGGCCTGCTGGGCATCGGTACCGTCGGCGGCGGCACCTTTACCGTCCTCAAACGCAACGAAGAGGAAATTACCCGTCGCGCAGGTCGGCCGATTCGTATTACCACGGTGGCGGACAAGAACCTCGTTCTCGCGCGCGAAGTCGCGGGTGACGACGTCAAGCTGACCGACGACGCCTTCTCCGTGGTCACCGACCCCGAAATCGACATCGTCATCGAGCTGATCGGTGGCTACGGTGTGGCGCGTGAACTCGTGCTCAAGGCCATCGAAAACGGCAAGCATGTGGTTACGGCCAACAAGGCGCTGCTCGCCGTGCATGGCAACGAGATCTTCGCCGCAGCCCAGGAAAAGGGCGTGATGGTGGCGTTCGAGGCCGCAGTGGCCGGTGGCATCCCCATCATCAAGGCTCTGCGCGAAGGCCTGTCGGCCAACCGCATCCAGTGGCTGGCGGGCATCATCAACGGCACCACCAACTTCATCCTGTCCGAGATGCGCGACCGCGGGCTGCCGTTTGCCGAAGTGCTCAAGGAAGCGCAGGCGCTGGGCTACGCCGAAGCGGACCCCACCTTCGACATCGAAGGCGTCGACGCCGCGCACAAGGCCACCATCATGAGCGCCATTGCATTCGGTATCCCGATGCAGTTCGACAAGGCGCACATCGAGGGCATCACCAAGCTCGAGTCGATCGACATCAGCTACGCCGAACAACTCGGCTATCGCATCAAGCTGCTCGGCATTGCCAAGAAGCGTGACGATGGCGTCGAGCTGCGCGTGCATCCGACCCTGATCCCCGAGAAGCGTCTGATCGCCAACGTCGAAGGCCCGATGAACGCAGTGCTGGTGCAGGGCGATGCCGTTGGCGCCACCCTGTATTACGGCAAGGGCGCCGGCGCCGAGCCGACCGCTTCGGCCGTGATCGCCGACCTGGTCGATGTCACCCGCCTGCACACCGCCGATCCCGAGCACCGCGTGCCGCATCTGGCCTTCCAGCCCGATCAGGTGCAGGACCTTTCGGTGCTGCCGATCGACGAGATCATCACCTCCTACTACCTGCGCATGCGGGTCGAGGACCAGCCGGGCGTGCTGGCCGACATCACCCGCATTCTGGCGGACAGCGACATCTCGATCGACGCGATGATCCAGAAGGAACCGGCCGAGGGCGAGTCGCAGACCGACATCATCATGCTCACGCATCAGACGGTGGAGAAGAACGCCAACGCAGCCATTGCCCGCATCGAGGCACTGGATGTTGTCGAAGGCAAGGTCACCCGACTTCGTCTCGAAACGCTCTGATCTGAGTCCCCGAACCGCGCCCCAGGGCGCGGTTCTGCTTTCTGGCGCCACTTTTTCTGACGGCATGCGGTCCATGCCGTGCGTGGAGCGACCCGCATGCGACATGTAGAGAAGCATCACACCCAACGCATCGGCTGGCTTCGAGCGGCGGTGCTCGGTGCCAACGACGGCATCGTGTCCACCTCCAGTCTCATCCTTGGCGTGGCAGCGGCAGAGGCGTCCTCCTCCAGCATCCTGATTGCAGGTGTGGCCGGCATGGTCGCCGGGGCGATGTCGATGGCCGCAGGTGAATACGTTTCGGTGAGCTCGCAGTCCGACACCGAACGGGCCGACATCGAGCGTGAGCGCAGGGAGCTCCTCGCTGACCCCGAGCACGAGCTGATGGAGCTGACCTCCATCTACGTCGGGCGCGGGCTCGACCGCGAACTTGCGGGGCAGGTCGCCGCCCAGCTGATGACCCATGATGCGCTCGGCGCCCACGCACGCGACGAACTCGGCATCTCGGATACGGTCACGGCGCGGCCGGTTCAGGCTGCGCTGTCTTCGGCCGCAGCGTTCTCGGTCGGGGCGGCGCTGCCGCTGCTCGTGGTGTTGCTGGTGCCGGTGTCGGCGCTGATGTGGTCGGTATCAGGCAGTTCGCTTCTTTTCCTTGCCCTGCTCGGGGCGCTTGCGGCCAATGCGGGCGGGGCGCCGGTTCTCACCTCAGTCATCCGCGTCGGTTTCTGGGGCGCACTCGCCATGGCGCTGACCGCCGGGGTCGGTGCCCTGTTCGGCGTCATGGTCTGATCCTGCCCGGCGGAGCAGGACGGGCCGGCTGAGCCCCCGCTTCAGGCGGACGGTTTGGGGCAGTGGCTGGTGACCCGCTCCATTTCGTGTGTCGCGAGTCCGACACTGGTTGTGGCGTTGCCCTCGCCGGTGCTCCACCACATCGACACCCAGGCGCGGCCGTCTGCATCGAAGCGTTCGATCTCGCAGATCGCGCCCAGCATGAATTCGAACATCTCGCGTTCATCGTCGTCGATGTCGGAATCCATGCTGATGCTGAGAATGCGAACCTCATCGCCGATCTGGACAGGGTTTCCGTGCTTGTCGGTACGGCTGGCAAGTGCCTGCATGATGCGCTCCATTTGGTCGCGAGGGCGCAGACGCCTGCACCCCTCCCGTGACCCGGAAAGCATGATGAGTGCCAGATCGATGCTTTGCACCCGTCGATCCGCCGAACCGTCGAGCCGGTCAGGCCCGCGTTCGGGCCCTCGTTTAGCCGCTGAAGCCCTCGAGCACGATCTTTCCACGCGCCTTGCCGGACTCGAGCAGCGCATGTGCCCGTTTCAGGTTGGCGGCGTTGATGCTGCCGAAGTGTTCGGCGGCCGTGCTGCGGATCGTGCCGGCGTCGACCAGGCGGGCCATTTCGTCGAGCAGGCGGTGCTGGGCGATCATGTCCTCGGTGCCGAACATCGAGCGCGTAAACATCAGTTCCCAGTGCAGCGACACGCTCTTGCGCTTGAGCAGGCGGACGTCGATGGGTTCAGGGTCGTCGATGAGACCGAACTTGCCCTGCGGCGCGATGGCTTCGACGATGTGCGGGAAATGCTGGTCGGTCTTGGTCAGGCTGACGACGTGGGTCACCTGGTCAATGCCGATGCGCTTGAGCTCTTCGGCGAGCGGACGGGTGTGATTGATGACGTGATGCGCGCCCAGTTCGCGTACCCAGGCCTCGGTCTCGGGCCGCGATGCGGTGCCGATCACCGTGGCGCCGGTGAGACGACGGGCGAGCTGGGTCATGATCGAACCGACGCCGCCAGACGCGCCAATGATCAGCAGACGCTCGTTGGTCGGCGTGGTGTCGGCCTTCAGGCGCAGACGGTCGAAAAGCATCTCCCACGCCGTGATCGAGGTCAGCGGCAGGGCCGCGGCCTGCGCGAAATCGAGCGATGCGGGCATGTGACCGACGATGCGCTCGTCCACCAGGTGGAGTTCGGCATTGGTGCCCGGACGGGTGATGTCGCCAGCGTACCAGACGCGGTCACCGACCTTGAACTGCGTTACGTCAGGACCTGTTGCACGCACAACCCCGGTGGCATCCCAGCCCAGCACTTTCCATCCACCGGCCTCTGCGCTGGCGTTGGCCCGGACCTTGGTATCCACCGGATTGACCGAAATGGCCTTGACCTCGACCAGCAGATCGCGACCGGTGGCAACGGGTTCGGGCAGGACGACATCCTGCAGGCCGTTTTCATCGGTGATCGGGTGGGCGTTCTGATAGGCGATGGCTTTCATGCTGATTCCTTCTTCGTGATCGGTGCGTTGCGAATGCCTGGATGATGCACGACTTCATTGCGCGGAAAAACGCCGATAATGAAGAAGGTATTTCAAACAAGATTTGATAATGATTGCGCTCAAGGATCTCGAAATCTTCGTCCGTACCGTTCAGGGCGGCAGCCTCAGCGCCGCGGCGCGCATGATGGACATCACCCCGGCTGCGGCAAGCGCCTCGCTTAAACGGCTCGAAACCGATCTCGGCGTGCGGCTCTTTGTGCGCTCCACAAGGAGTCAGCGACTGTCGCAGGAGGGGGAAGCCTATCTGCAGCATTGTCTGCAGGCGCTGGAGTTGCTTGATCAGGGCAGACGCGCGGCAACGGCCGGACAACTCGAACTCAGTGGCAGCCTGCAGCTATCCATCCCGTCAGACATCGGGCGGCGTCTGCTGTTGCCGTGGCTGGACGAGTTTGTTGCGGACTATCCGCGCCTGCAGTTGCGGGTGCAGGTGTCGGACCGGGTTGCGGATGTGTTCCAGCAGCCGGTGGATATCGCGATCCGCTACGGCAATCCGCCGGACTCGAGGATGGTGGCCTTGCCCCTCGCGCCCGGCAACCGGCGGGTGTTGTGCGCATCGCCGGCCTATCTCGAACGTCATGGCAGGCCCGAGACGCCTGCCGATCTCGTTCGCCACAACTGCCTGTGCTTCATGCTCAGCGATCAGGTGCACGATCGCTGGCGCTTTTCACGTGATGGCGAAGAGAGCCTGGTCAACGTCAGGGGCAACCGCATCGCCGACGATGGCGAGACGGTGAGGCGCTGGGCCGTGGCCGGGCATGGGATCGCCTACAAATCGCGGCTCGACACCGAGCAGGACCTGCGCGATGGGCGCCTGGTGGCGCTGTGTACTGCATGGTCGGGGGAGTCCAGCCCGCTCAACCTGCTGTGTGCCAGCCGGCGCCAGATCGGCCCTGCGGTGCAGTTGCTGCGCCATCATCTGCAAGGGCGGATCGATCAACTGGCGGCGGGTGCTTGATGCCAGCCCGCTGGTGAGCGTGCGCGCTGCGGGCGGCAGTGCGCCCGGTAGCGTGAGGGGCACTTACTGCGCGTTGCGGATGCGGGCAAGTCCGAGCGCGGCCTCGCTGATCCCTTCGGTCGCAATGTGGGCCGGCAGCGGCAGCTGTCGCACCAGCGCTGCGCAGGCTTCACCCATTGCAGCGGCGGTCTGGATGCCGTAGCCACCCTGTGCGGCCACCCAGAAGAAGCCGGGCACCCGATCATCGAAACCGCCGACCAGCCCGCAGTCGGAAGCGAAAGTGCGCAGGCCGGCCCACGGGGTTCGCGGGCGGCTTGCGTCCAGCGTGGTCATCTCTTCGACGCGGTACATCGCCAGGGCAATATCCAGCTCTTCGGGCTGTACATCCTGCGGCGGCACCGGGTCGGCATTTGCGGGTGAGGCGAGCAAGGCGCCTGCATCGGGCTTGATGTACCAGTCCTCCGCTGCGCCGAGCACCATCGGCCAGTGTGCGGTGGGCATGTCGGCGGGTGCGGGCAGGATGCAGGCCGTGCGCCGCTTGGGTATCAGCCCCAGCGGTGCGACACCCGCCAGCCCGGCGACGATGTCGGCCCAGGCGCCGGCGGCATCGATCAGCACCGGTGCCGTCCACGTGCGTGTGCCGGCGCTAAGGGTCCAGACCTCGCCGCTGCGCTCGACGGCGCTGAGCTCGGCGTCGCACACGACCTGACCGCCGGCGTGGCGTACCCCCTTGAGAAAGCCCTGATGCAATGCGTTGACGTCGATATCGAAGGCGCCCTCTTCATACACCGCAGCCGCGACCTGCGACGGACGCAGGGCCGGCACCATGGCGCAGGCCTCGGCCGCAGACAGACGGCGGGCCGTGGATGAGGTGGCCTGCAGCTCGCGCCAGAAGTCATCGAGGTGTGGCAACTGGTCCGGTGTGGCCACGACCAGCACCCCGCGCGGGCTCAGCAAGGGGTGGCCGGTGAAGCCTGCAGGGGGCGACTGCATGAAGGACAGGCTTGCGCGGGTGAGTGCCCGCACCTGAGCGTTTCCGTAACTTGGCACGAAGATCGCGGCGGAGCGTCCGGTGGCGTGATAGCCGGGCTGCGATTCGCGTTCGAGGATGAGGACGCGGCCGAAGGGCGCCAGCCAGTATCCGATCGAGGCACCGGCAATGCCCGCGCCGACAATGATGAAGTCCGCATCGGTTCGAGCCTGCGTTTCCGAGTTCACTGTTGTCCCTGTTGTGTGCAAAGGGTGAACTCTGGCGCAGATCCGGAGCCGCGTCCAACGTCATGGATGCGGCGCGGAGCCCCCCGGGGCTGCCTCAATGGAAGTCCCTGCTGTGGGTCTCGAGCTCGCCGAGCAGGGCGGAGTGGTCGACCACGCGGCCGGCGATGAGGTGCACCACCTGGCCCTGGCGGCTGATCTGTCCGTACACCCCCAGCAGCTTCGCTCCCAGAAGCTGCCGGCGCTGACGTTCGACCAGCTCGGGGCGAACGATGATGTTGATGAGGCCGGCTTCGTCTTCCAGGGTGATGAACATCGTGCCATTGGCGGTGCCGGGGCGCTGGCGGCAGGTCACGATGCCGGCGGCGCGGGCGAGCATGCGGTCGGGGCAGTGCATGATCTCGGTGGCGTCCAGAAAGCGCATGCCACGCAGGGTTGTGCGCAACAGGCTCAGCGGGTGGCTGCCTAGGGTGAAACCGAGTTTGTTGTAGTCGGCACGCAGATCCTCTGCTTCCGAGGGCGGGGCGAAGCGTAGTGCGGTTTCGTAGCCGGCTGCGCCTTTGAGCATGCCGGGCAGCGGGCTGTTGCCGGTGGCCTGCCACAAGGCCTGGCGGCGGTTGCCGGCCAGTGATTTGAGAGCGTCGGCCGCGGCCAGGCGTTGCAGGGTGGCGGCATCCAGGCCGGCGCGCGTGGCGAGGTCGGCCACGTCGGCAAAGGGCCGTGTGGCACGGGAGGTGGCAATGCGGGTAGCGGTCTCGGTGCCGAGCCCGCGGATCATGCACAGGCCCAGACGCACGGCAGGGTTCGTGTGTGCACGATCAGGACCGGCTGCTTCATCGTCAATCGCCTCCAGTGTGCATTCCCTGTCGCTGGCATTGACGTCCGCGCTGCGGACCTCGACCTGATGGCGGCGTGCGTCCTGGATCAGTTGCGAGGGCGAATAGAAGCCCATCGGTTGGCTGTTGAGCAGGGCACACAGGAAGGCTGCGGGTTCGAAGCATTTGAGCCAGGCCGAGGCATAGACCAGCAAGGCGAAGCTGGCCGCATGGGATTCCGGAAAACCATAGCTGCCGAAGCCTTCGATCTGCTTGCACAGGCGTTCGGCAAATTCGGCTTCGTAGCCGTTGGCGGCCATGCCTTGCAGCAGCTTGTTGCGGTAACGCTCGAGTTCGCCCTTGCGCCGCCATGCGCCCATCGAGCGGCGCAGCTGATCAGCCTCGCCGCCGGTGAAGCCGGCCGCCGCCACCGCGAGCTGCATCACCTGCTCCTGAAAGATCGGCACCCCCAGCGTGCGTTCCAGCACGGCGCGGATCTCATGCCGCAGACCGGCCATCGGGTCTTCGCCGCGGGCCTTGCGTGTGCGCGCTTCGAGATAGGGATGAACCATGCCGCCCTGGATCGGGCCCGGGCGCACGATGGCGACCTCGACCACCAGGTCGTAGAAACGCGTCGGCTTGAGCCGTGGCAGCATGGTCATCTGCGCGCGGGATTCGATCTGGAACACGCCAATGGTGTCGGCGCGCGACAGCATGGCGTACACCGCTTCCTCCTCGCGCGGAATGCTGGCCAGGCTGAGCGGGGTGCCACGCCAAGTCGATACCATGTCGAGCGCACGGCGCAGTGCGGAGAGCATGCCGAGCGCGAGCACGTCGACCTTGAGCAGGCCGAGGGTGTCGAGATCGTCCTTGTCCCACTGCAGCACGGTGCGGTCGGGCATGGCGGCGTTTTCGATCGGGACCAGCTCATCGAGCCGGCCGCGCGCAATCACGAAGCCGCCGACGTGCTGCGACAGGTGGCGCGGAAAGCCGATCAGGGCGTGGGTGAGCGACAGCAGCTGGATGAGCTGCGGGCTGTCGGGATCGAAGCCGGCCTCGCGGACCCGCTCGGGAATGATCTGTCCGTCGTCGAACCAGTAGCGGTCGCGGGTCAGGCGCTCGATCTGTGCGGCTTCGAAACCCAGCGCCCGACCCACATCGCGCAGCGCGCTGCGCGAGCGGTAGCTGATGACGGTGCCGGCCAGCGCGGCACGCTCACGGCCGTACTTGCGATAGATGTACTGGATGACCTCTTCGCGGCGCGAGTGCTCGAAGTCGACGTCGATGTCGGGCGGTTCCTGGCGCTCGCGCGAGATGAAGCGTTCGACCAGCATGATGCCGAGCGAAGGGTCAACTTCGGTAATGCCCAGCGCCCAGCACACCACCGAGTTGGCAGCGGAGCCGCGCCCCTGGCACAGGATGCCGGCACTGCGGGCAAAGCGGACGATGTCGTGCACGGTGAGGAAATACGCCTCATAGGCGAGCTCGCCGATCAGGGCGAGTTCGGTCTCGATCTGGTGACGAACCCTGGCGGGCGCCGGGTCGTCTTCTGCATTGGCTGTGCAGGCGAGGGCGTGTTCGGCCGAGGCTGCCTTGCGGTAGCGCCAGCGCAGCCCCGCTTCGACCAGCTTGCGCAGCCAGGAGGCGGGCGTTTCGCTCACTGGGACGAGCTCTTCCGGATACTCGTAGCGCAATTCGTCGAGCGTGAAACTGCAGCGTTCGGCGAGTACCAGGGTTTCGGCCAGCAGATCGGGTGGAAAGCGGCGCCCGAGCACTTCACGCGCCTGCAACCGGCGCTCGGCATTGGCGGCGAGCGCAAGCCCGGCATCGGCCACGGTGGTGAGCCGGCGCGTCGCTGTGAGTACATCGGCCAGCGGGCGGCGGCTGGCGTCGTGCATCAGCGCGCCGGTGCTGGCGATGAGGCGCAGGCCGGTGCGTGCGCCGATCAGGCGCAGTTGCGTCAGACGGGTGGCGTCGCGGCCGTCGAGCGTCTGCATGAAGGCCATCCAGGCTGCACCGGGAAACCACCTGGCGAGCCAGTGGGCGGCGGCCTCGGTGCTTTCGTCGGGCAGGTCGGGTGACAGCAGCACGGCCAGGCAATCGTCCAGCCCGTGTTCGAGATCGCTGCGCAGCAGCCGGTAATGCCCCTTGTCGGCGGCGCGGCGGCCGCGGGTGATCAGCCGCGAGAGCTGACCGTATCCCTTGCGCGTGCAGGCCAGGAGCACCAGCGCCGGGCCATCCTCAAGCCGGATCTCGCTGCCGATGATGAGCCGCACTGGCAGCGCATGTTCGCGAATGCAGCGATGCGCCCGGACAACCCCCGCCAGCGAACATTCATCGGTGATGGCAAGCGCCTCATAACCGAAGGCCGCCGCCTGCGTGGCCAGTTCTTCGGGATGCGAAGCGCCACGCTGGAAGCTGAAGTTGGACAGGCAATGGAGTTCGGCAAAGCGCGGGATCATGTGTGGACTGTAAATAAATACAGTCGTAACGGCAATCCACATGGTTCCGTGTGGCGCGGGCCGCCGGACCCGCGCGCACCATCCTGCTCAGCGAGGCCGTATCCGTCTCACGCAACCCGACGCAGCGCGTTCCCCGACCTGAACGCGTGCGTGTTTTCGACCAGCTGATCGACGATGCGCTGACGTGCCTCGCGGCTGCCCCAGGCGCTGTGTGGCGTGACGATCAGGCGTGGTACGTCGTCGGCCAGCAGGGGGTTGCCAGCGACCGGGGGCTCCTGAATCAGCACGTCGGTTGCGGCGCCGCCGAGATGTCCGCGTCGCAGCGCATCGGCCAGCGCCTGCTCTTCAACCAGTCCGCCACGCGCAGTATTGATCAGGAAGGCGCCGGGTTTCATCAGTGCGAGCTCGCGTGCGCCGATCAGATTGCGGGTTTGCTCGGTGAGCGGGCAGTGCAGCGTGAGCGCATCGACTTCGGGCAGCAAGGCATCCAGGAACAGACGATCCGCCTTCGGCGGACGCCCAGGAAGATTGCCGACCACCACGCGCATGCCCAGTGCCTCGGCCAGTCGCGTTACTGCGCCGCCGAGCTCGCCCTGGCCAAGCACGCCAAGGGTCTTGCCCGCCAGTTCGACAATCGGAAAATCGAGCAGACAGAAATGCTTTGCCTGCTGCCAGCGGCCCGCTTTCACCGCAGCCTGATAATCCGGTAGCCGGGTCGCCAGCGCCAGCAACAGCATCAGCGTGTGTTGCGCAACGGTGGCGGTGCCGTAGCCCTGACAGTTGAACACGGCAATCCCGCGTGCCTTCGCCGCGTCCAGATCCACGTTGTTCAGACCGGTCGCGGAAACCAGCACCAGTTCAAGCTGCGTGCAGGCTGCAAGCACTTCAGCCGTCAGATTGACCTTGTTGACGATCGCGACCTGTGCCCCCTGCAGTCGGCTGATCACCTGCTCAGCCGGGGTGTGCTCGTAGGCCTCAAAGCCAGAAAATGCTTCCCGCAGCGAAGTCAGGTCGAGATCGTTCTGGTCGAGCGGGGTGATGTCCAGGAAGACGGCTTTGAATGGGGGCATCGATCTGTACCTTTGTGAAATTCCGTGCCGGATTATCTGCCAAGCGCGCTGCACCAACAAAGCGCTGGTCGGATGAAGGCGGGCCGGGATGTCATCGCACGGGTTTCGGAGAGACGACCGGTGCCGCGCAGGCAGGAATCGATGCCGACCTTTTTTTGATCAACTGTGTTTATCCACGACTAAGGTGAATGAAGCTGTGGACAAGGTGTGGGGGAGTCCGCAACGGCCTTGAATCAACAGGCTTTTCGAGGCTCGCCTAAAAATGAGGCAGTCCCATGAAATGGTGGTTTCAAGACCGTTTCCGGGCCTTGTCTGCGATCTGTCCACTGTTTTCTGCTGCGGTTTCTACGTATTTTCTGCGCGGCCTGTGGATTGTGTGTTCGATCAGTCCTGTTTATCCCCGTGCGACGTGGGTGAAGCTGTGGACAAGGTGTGAGGGAAGCCGAAACCTCCTTGAATCGAAAGGGATTTCATTGTCTGCCTAAAAATGAGGCAAGTCCGGGAGAAGCGGCGCTCAGACCTGTTTTCCGGCGAGCTTCGACGTTTGTCCAGTGTTTTTGGTGGCGATCCGCACGAATTTTCCGCGTGGGGTGTGGAAAACAGGTCCGACCCATCGGGTTTATCCCCGAAGGCCGTGGGCGAAGCTGTGGACAAGGTGTGAGGGAGCGTTCAAACGCCTTGAAGCAACAGGACTTTTGCGTGCTGCACAATAAATAGGCAGCTCCTCGCAAAGCGCCTAAAATCGTGACTTCTCCGTTTTCAGGCTGCTGTCGCCCGTCCTGCCCATGACTGCCCCGATCCGCTATTTCATCCGCCCCTCGCGTCCTGAAGCCCATGTGTTCGAGCTGCGCTGCACGGTCAGTGATCCGGACCCCGCAGGCCAGCGTTTCAGCCTGCCGGCCTGGATTCCGGGCAGCTACATGATTCGCGAGTTCGCGCGCCACGTCGTGAGCCTGCGTGCCGAGTCGGGAGGAAAGGCTGCGAAGGTCGAGAAGCTCGACAAGCACACCTGGCTCGTTACCGGGCTGGTTGCAGGAAAGCCGCTGACGGTGTTCTACGAAGTGTATGCATGGGATCTGTCGGTGCGTGCGGCGCATCTTGACCAGACGCACGGCTTCTTCAACGGCACCAGCGTGTTTCTTGCGGTGGAGGGGCGCACCGACCGGCCCTGTCTGGTCGAGATCGAGAGTCCGGAAGGCATGGCCTATCGCGACTGGAAAGTGGCGACCGCGCTGCCGCGTGCGCGTGGCGAAATCGGCGCGGCGCTCGCTTACGGGTTCGGGCTGTACCGGGCGGAGAATTACGACGAACTGGTCGATCACCCGGTCGAGATGGGCACATTCACGCTTGCCGGTTTCGAGGCGGGCGGGGTGCGCCACGACATCGTGCTCACCGGTCGCCACGACTGCGATACCGAGCGCCTTGCAGCCGATCTCGAACACATCTGTCAGTTCCAGATCGAGCTTTTCGGTGCGCCGCCGCCAATGGACTATTACGTCTTTCTGACGCAACTGGTCGGCGACGGCTACGGCGGGCTGGAACACCTCGCATCCACCGCGCTGCTGGCCAGCCGGGCAGACCTGCCGTGGAAAGGCATGACCGGTCTGCCCGACGGCTACAAGACCTTCCTTGGCCTGTGCAGCCACGAATATTTCCACACCTGGAACGTCAAGCGCATCAAGCCCGCCGCCTTCGTGCCCTACGACCTGGCGGTCGAAAACTACACCCGGCTGCTGTGGGCCTTCGAGGGCTTCACGTCCTATTACGACGATCTCGTGCTGGTGCGCTCAGGCGTGATCTCGCCGGCCGACTATCTTGGACTGGTGGGCAAGACGGTTTCTGCCGTCCTGCGCGGTCCAGGTCGTCATCGGCAGAGCGTGGCGGAATCCTCGTTCGAGGCCTGGAGCAAGTACTACCGGCAGGACGAAAATTCGCCGAACGCAATCGTCAGCTACTACGCCAAGGGGTCGCTGATCGCACTCGCGCTCGACCTGCAGCTGCGCAGCGAGACCGGCGGCAAGCGCAGCCTGGATGACGTGATGCGGCTGCTGTGGCAGCGCCATGGACAGACCGGCGTCGGTGTTGCCGAGGACGGCATCTTTGCCATCGTCGAGGAGGTCGGTGGCAAGGATTGTGGCGCACGGCTGGCGCGCTGGCTGCGCAAGGCGGTCGAAGGAACGGACGACCTGCCGCTGGCTCGCCTGCTCAAGCCCTTCGGCGTGGCGTATCAGCCCGAGGCGCCGGGCGCGAAGCCAACGCTCGGCATCAAGCTCGCGGGTGGAAACGGAAAGGGCGAAGCGAAGATTGCGACCGCGTATGACGGCGGCGCGGCTCAGCTCGCCGGGCTGTCAGCGGGTGATGTGCTGCTCGCCATCGACGGGCTCAAGGTCAGCGCTGCCAACCTCGACAGCATGCTCGAGCGTCATCAGGCGGGTGATTCAATCGAAGTCCACGCCTTCCGCCGCGACGAGTTGATGTGCTTCGACGTCGAACTCGCAGCGGCCGCAAGTGACGCGGTCAAACTGGCCGTGGACGAGAAGGCTGCAGCGTCGGTGCGCCGTCTGCGGAAGGGCTGGCTGGGGCACTGAGTCTGACGTGATCCGACGGGGCACCGCGCCCGCTGCGGGTCACCGCGTCGGGCTGCAGCAGCATGGCTGCGTTTCCTGCAGCGGTCAGGGCTTTCGGCTCCGGATGAACTCGGCCGGCGTCTGGTGCATGAGGCGACGGAACATCGTGATGAAGGCCGACGAACTCGCGTAGCCCAGATCAATGGCAACCGTCTCCACTTTCAGTCCCTCGGCGAGCAGGGGCACGGCCTTGAGAATCCGCAGGCGCTGACGCCACTCGAACAGCGACATGCCGAGGTCTCGCCGGGCCCGGCGGACCAGGGTACGTTCGGTCGTGTTTGCGAGTTTTGCCAGTTCGGGCAGGCTGCGGTTGTCGTCGGGGTGATTCTCCAGAAAGCGGAGCACGACATCCAGCGCGGCATCGGCAGACGTCGGCAGGTAGCTGCCCGCGCAACGTGCGTGTGACAGCTGATCGACCAGGACCTGCAGGAAGCGCTCATGCTCTTCGCTTGCGGGCTCGGCTTCGGGGTGCAGTCTGAGCTGGTCGAGCATGGCGACGATCAGGGGCGTCACCTCCAGCGCGCAGGGGCGACGGGGCAGGCGGTCGCATCGTGCGGGGGCGATGTAGAGCGAGCAATGGCCGGCCTCGTCCCGGTTCAGCCCAACATGCTCAACGTCCGGAGGCAGCCAGATCCCGTATTGCGGCGGAGCGAGGAAGTGTTCGTCTGCGGCCTTGATCTCCATGACGCCCATGAACGAATAGACGAACTCACCGCCATCGTGCTTGTGGACGGGGTAGAGCGTGTTCGCGGGCAGCGCGGCGGCGCGGAAGTGGATTGCCGCGGACAAATGCTCGCCGTGAGGTTCCATCAGCGTGGTGTGCCCGGATCTTTTCATCGTGTTTGGCCGAAGGTCGCTAGTGATTGGCAGTTTCTCACTATATGTCGCTGATCCGCCAGATCGATAATCGGGCTACGCACTGACTGAAAGGAAAAACGTCGTGGATTACCGAAAACCCCTGGATGGTCGCGCGACCGGCCTGATGGTTCTGCTCTGCCTGATCTGGAGCATGCAGCAGATCGCCCTGAAAGCGGCCGCTCCGGATATTGCACCCACACTGCAGATTGCACTGCGCTCGGGCGTTGCAGCGGTACTGGTCGGCATCTGGTGTCTGTTGCGACGGGACACGTTTGCAGCGGGCACCTTGCGGGCAGGCACGCTCGTCGGGGTGCTCTTCGCCCTGGAGTACCTGTTTGTCGGTGAGGCCTTGCGCCACACGTCTGCGGGGCACACCGTGGTGTTGCTCTACACCGCGCCGATCTTTGCCGCGCTGGGACTGCACTTGAAACTTCCCGCCGAGCGGCTCGACCGTGTGCAATGGACCGGCATCGCGGTGGCGTTTTCCGGCGTGGCGGTGACCTTTCTCGGGCCGGGCGCGAACGCTGGGGGCAGCGCTGGCGCAAGTCAGCTCTGGGGGGATCTGCTGGCCCTGCTCGGCGGTGCCGCCTGGGGCGCGACGACGGTCTCGATTCGCGTCACCCGACTCGCGCAGGCGCCGTCTTCACAGACCCTGCTTTACCAGTTGGTCGGCGCCTTTGTGGTCTTGCTGGCGGCCGCGATGGTGTCGGGCCAGACCCGCTTCAATCCATCTGCAGTCGCAATCGGCAGCCTCGCCTTCCAGTGTCTGGTCGTGTCCTTCATCAGCTTTCTGGTGTGGTTCTGGCTGCTGCGAACCTATCTGGCGTCGCGGCTTGGGGTGTTCTCGTTTCTGACTCCGATATTCGGGGTTGCGCTCGGCGCGGTGTTGCTCGACGAAGCGCTGGAGTTGCGGTTCATCGTCGGGACTGCGTTCGTGCTGGCGGGGATCATGATCGTCAGCGCACATGCCTGGCTCGGGGCCATCTTCGCAAGGGCTGGTGCGGGAAGGCTGGCGCAGTCGGCGACGCGCTGCAGGTGAAGGAGCCGTCTTCGTGTCGCACCGGCTGAGAGGGCCGCACATCACCACCCGTGCGCCGATGAAAACCAAAAGGGCCGGCATCCGTGAGGTCGCCGGCCCAGTTTTGCCGTTGCGGGTGATTGAAGCCCCGGAAAGGAGGCTTACACCGCTTCCTTCTTCAGCAGCTTGTTGCGCCAGTAGCGCCAAGCCAGCAGGCCGAACAGGGTGCCCATGATGAGCCAGAAGCCGATGCCTTCCCAGAACGCGATCGGGTCGGTGGCGAGGAAGTAATCGCGAGGCGGGCGGGTGAAATGGACGCGGCCCTGAACCAGTCCCATGATGACCGAAGCTGCCGCAGCCAGCGCAGGAGCGAACCATACCAGCAGGCCACCGGCGACGATGCCCTTGTCGATCAGCGGGGACGGACGCTGCCGCGGCAGGTAGACGCTCTCCACGCCGTACCAGACGGCAAGCAGAAAGCCGACGCCGGCCACCAGTGGGGTGAGTGCGAGCACGGTACCGAGCACGGTCGCGCCAAGCATGAAGGCGCCGCCTTCGAGCTGCATGATCTGCGGCCAGATCATGTCGAGATTGAGGAACAGCCAGGTCGAGGCAGGTGTGGCCAGCAGCGAGAGGAGGAGACAGATGCTGGCACGACGGCGCGCAGCATCGCCGGCAAGTGCGGCATCTCGTGCCTGAGGAATGAGCGACATGACGGAGTGCCCGTGCGAGGGGCGAAACGAAACAATCCGCGAGTCTACTACGGCAGCGCGTGATTTGGCGTCCGGCCGTGCATGAACACGGTCGGACGGATAACCACTTCAATCAGACTGCAGCGAGCGCCTGTTCGAGATCGGCGAGGATGTCATCGATATGCTCGATGCCGATCGACAGCCGAACCATGTCGGGCGACACACCGGCCTTGGCCATTTCAGCGGGCGCGAGCTGGCGGTGGGTGGTGGACGCCGGGTGGCATGCGAGCGACTTTGCATCGCCGATGTTGACCAGACGCGTGACCAGCTTGAGCGCGTCCTGGAAACGCCCGCCGCCTTCGAGGCCACCCTGAACGCCGAAGGACAGGATGCCCGAGGCACGCCCGCCCATGTACTTCTGCACCAGGCCATGGTCGGCATGGTCAGGCAGGCCGGCGTAGTTGACCCACGACACCTTGGCGTGTGTCTTCAGGTAGCTCGCGACGGCAAGCGCGTTCTCGCAGATGCGGTCCATGCGCAGCGCAACCGTTTCAATGCCTTGCAGAATCAGGAAGGCGTTGAAGGGCGAGATCGCTGCACCCATGTTGCGCAGCGGGACGACACGGGCGCGCCCGATGTAGGCTGCAGCGCCGAGCGCTTCGGTATAGACCACGCCGTGATAGGACACGTCGGGTTCGTTCAGGCGACGGAAGCGCGTCTTGTGCTCGGCCCAGGGGAATTTGCCCGAATCCACGATGACGCCGCCGATCGAGGTGCCGTGACCGCCAAGGTACTTGGTGAGCGAATGCACGACGATGTCGGCACCGTGCTCGATCGGGCGGCACAGGTAGGGCGAGGGCACGGTGTTGTCGACGATCAGCGGGATGCCGGCCTTGTGCGCGATCTCGGCGAGGCGCTCGAAGTCGGTGACGTTGCCCAGCGGGTTGCCGACCGATTCGCAGAAAATGGCCTTGGTGCGGTCGTCGATCAGCTTGGCGAAAGCGTCGGGGTCGCGATAGTCGGCAAAGCGCACCTCGATACCGAGTTGCGGAAAGGTGTGCGCGAAGAGGTTGTAGGTGCCGCCATACAGCGTCGCCGCCGAAATGATGTTGTCACCGGCTTCGGCAATGGTCTGGATTGCGTAGGTGATCGCCGACATGCCGGAGGCAACCGCCAGGCCCGCAATGCCGCCTTCCATTTCTGCGACGCGCTGTTCCAGCACGGCAGTGGTAGGGTTCATGATGCGGGTGTAGATGTTGCCAGCCACTTTCAGATCGAACAGATCGGCGCCATGCTGGGTGTCGTCGAACGCGTAGGAGGTTGTCTGGTAAATCGGTACTGCGACCGCCTTGGTGGTCGGATCGGGAGAGTAGCCACCGTGTACGGCGATTGTTTCGAGTTTCATTCTTAGGGTCCCCTCTGAAAGTGTCGGAGGAGTATATCCAGAGCGCGAGAGATATCGAAATAGCTTGAAATGATGAAAGGGGCGCCGCGCTTGTCACGAGTCGGGTCAGAGTGGACAATAATAAAGTATTACTTGATGCGGATCGGAAATGCAGCAGACATGTGTCTGCATCCGCATTGGGCAACAGAGGAGATGTAACAATGAAACAGTGCAGCGTCATTGCCCTGTTATCGCAAAAAGGCGGCGTCGGAAAAACGACCGTCGCCATGCAGTTGGCAGAGGGGCTCGCAGGTGCGGGTTACCGGATCTCGTTGTGCGATCTCGATCCACAGGAGAGCGCGGCGCGATGGGCTGCCGCGGCGAATCCGGCCGACCCCTTTCCGGCATCGGTGATGAGCATGCAGGGCGATC
The DNA here is from genome assembly GCF_057621855.1 of Parazoarcus sp. PS-13 R2A. Taxonomy (NCBI): domain Bacteria; kingdom Pseudomonadati; phylum Pseudomonadota; class Betaproteobacteria; order Rhodocyclales; family Zoogloeaceae; genus Parazoarcus; species Parazoarcus sp. PS-13 R2A. The sequence continues at coordinate 95,161 of NZ_JBYEXN010000008.1, read as the reverse complement.
TGGCCTCACTCGAAACGCAGGTTGGCAATGTCGGCTGCCGCTCGGACATGCTGCTGCTGGATTGCCCGCCATCCATCGAACACGCGCATACGCTCGCCGCACTCGAGCTGGCCGACGTCATCCTGATTCCAGTTGTGCCCAGCCCGACCGACCTGTGGTCGACGCGTGCGGTCGAGCGCCTGGTGGTTGCAACCATGGCGCGCCGTCCGGGCTTGCGCGCGGCCTTGCTGCCGAACCGGGTGCAGCGCACTGCTCTGGCAGGGGACGTGCTCGAGGTGCTTGGCGAATTCACCTTGCCCGTGGTGGCTGCGAGTCTTGCCCAGCGCAATGCCTACGCCCAGAGCGCAGTCGAAGGCGGGTCGGTATATCGGCTGGGGCGCAGTGCCGGCCCGGCCCGTGATGAAGTGGACCGTCTCGTAGCGGCGGTCCTTGAACTGACAGGAGAAACAAAATGACCACACGCATCAAGACGCAGTCGGCACTGCGTGCCACGCTCAAGCAGGAAGACGCCTCGGTTGCCGGGCGCTTGCCCGAAGTGGCTGCGGCTGCAGCGACTGCGACCGAGTCCGCTCAGGCCGCGAAGCCTGCCGCAAAGCCCGCGGCAAAGCCCGTGACGCCGCGGGCACCGCGTGCGCGCAAGCCCGCGACAGCGAAGCCTGCGCCGGCAGCGCCGGTCGAGGCGAAACCGGTCGCGGCTGCCGAGCCGGTGCCGGCTCCCGCGTCTGCTGCTGCGGCTGCACCCGCTGCGACGGCGACTTCCAAGGCCCCGGTCCGACGTCGTGCAAGCGCAGCGAAGAAGCCTGCGCCGGCCAAGCCTGCCGCGGTCGCGACGCGCGCTGCGGTGGCGAAGCCCGCTGCAGAAAAGCCGCCTGCAAAGCGCAAGGCCGAAGCCGGCGCGAAAGCAGAGGACAAGCCGGCAGCGACCAAACCGGTAGCGACCAAACCGGTAGCGACCAAACCGGCAGCAGCAAAGCCCAAGGCGGCCAAGCTCAAGTCCGCTGGAACATCGGCTGCGAAGGTGGCGCCTGCGAAAGCCGTGGCCGGTACGTCCGGCGGTGCGAAGAAGTCGGTCGCCGGCCCCGCAGTCATCAAGCTCCCGGCTGCGAGCGTCGAGGCGAAAAAGGAAAAGGCTGGCAAGGTGGTGCGGGATTCGTTCTCGATGCCCAAGAGCGAGCAGGCTGCGCTCAAGAAAATTCGTACCGCGCTGGCACGTGCCGGACGGCTGGCAACAAAGTCCGAAGTGCTGCGTGCCGGTCTTAAACTGCTGGGCGAGCGTTCGGCAAAAGAGCTGGTCGCGGTGCTCGATTCCCTGCCTGTCGTGACCAAGGGCAAGAGCAAGAAGTAAGGTCTGCCCGGGGCTGCTCGGTGGGGCAGCTCCGGACCTCCCGGCTCAAGCCGGCGCTGCCAGCGTCACCCGCTGCAATCCACGCAGGGCGTTGCCGACGTAGATTGCGCGGGCGCTGCGCAAGTCGTCCATCGACAGCGTGCGTTCGATTGCGCGCCCGTCCTCTAGCAGCTGCCGTCGCAGCACGCCGTCCAGTACGCCCGCCGACAGTGGCGGTGTGTGCAGAATCCCGTCGCCGGTGTCGATGAAGACCGTGCTGCGTGCGCCCTCGGTCACTTCGTTTCGTTCGTTCAGGAATACCGCGTCGAAATACCCGCGGCCCAGCACGTCGTGCAGTGCGTGATCATAGGTCTCGCGCGCCGTCGTCTTGTACCTCAGCAGCATGTCCGTGCTGTCGACCCGTTCGGGCCATTGCACGATTTCCGGTGGCGTATCGGGTGGTGCATCCAGCACCTGACTGGCGATCACGAAACGTCCTGCGTACGAGAGCTCCAGCCGGACCCGGTGAATGCCGGGCGTCAGCGTGCGTCCATGGGCCAGCAGGGCCGACCGCAGCGCACCGATGTCGCACGTGTGGCCGAAATGCCGCGATGAGCGCAGCAGTCGGGACAGGTGCGCCTCGAGAAGGGGGAAGGTGGGTACGGCGCCCACTTCGCAGCGCAGGGTCTCGATGAGGCCGAAGGGTGCGCCGAGGGCAGTCAGGAAGCGCCCTTTCAGCAGGCATTCTTCCCATTCGGACTCAGCGTCCGAGTCCGCCACCACGCCGCTCCCGAGGTTCAGCCGGAAGCGGCCGTCGGGTTGCACGTTCAGTGTCCGGATTGGCACATTGAAGCTGAAGTCGCCATCGGGTGCGACCCACCCAAGCGCACCGCAGTACAGGCTGCGTGACTCGCGCTCGAGCTCGCGGATGATCTCCATCGCGCGTATCTTCGGCGCACCGGTGACCGAGCCGCAGGGAAACAGGGCACGGAATACCGTGATCAGATCGGCATCGACCGGCTCCGCATGGACGGACGATGTCATCTGCCACACCGACGGGTAGGGTTCGATCGTGCAGAGCGATTCGACCTTGACGCCACCTGCGGGCGCGAGGCGACCAAGGTCGTTGCGGATGAGGTCGACGATCATCACGTTTTCGGCGCGATCCTTCGTCGAGCTCGCCAGTGCGTTCGGGTCGCTCGAGCGCGGCGCCGTGCCTTTCATCGGGCGGCAGCTCAGCCGTTTGCCGCTGCGCTCGACGAAGAGTTCGGGCGAGCGCGACAGGATGGCGCCGTCGGCATCCGCGATGTATCCGCCGTGACCGACCGGCTGCGCCTCCATCAGGCGCCGGTACAGCGCCAGTGGCGAGCCATAGATCGTGCCGGTGAGCGGCCAGGTGAAGTTGACCTGATAGCAGTCCCCGGCGTGGATCAGTTCGCGGATGCGACCGATAGCCGCCAGGTAGTCAGCCCGTTCGATGCCACGCTCGAGCGCTGCCACACCTGCGCTCTGCAGGTGCTCGTCGAGGAGCGACAGTCCTTCCTCTATCCGGACCAGGCTCTCGGCCTGTGACAGGCGTTCGCCCTCTGCAAACACCCAGGCACGGAGCAGCGGGGCGTCGTCGGCCGGGAGCAAGGCCTGCAGCCGGGGTTCGAGTGCATAACCCAGTTCGTAGGCTGCGGCCACCGCAACCCAATGGCCTTGCCTGCGCGCAGCCTCGATCTTGCCGAACGTGAATTCGATCTCGCCTGGCGAGCGGCAGCACAGCGTGTACTGCAGGTCGGTCAGCCACAGGTGCTCGCCGTCGGGAAGGTTGTCGTCAAACAGGGCCCAGCCCGGGTTCGCTGTTTCGTCAGGGGCAAGGGGCGTTGTCACGGGCGGCCCGGCGCAGGCTGCGCTGCAGTGCACAAGCCGTTCGCGAGGCCGTGTCGAACGCTGCGGTAAGCCTCGGAGAGCAGGGCCGTGGTCAGGCGCACGGAGAGCTGGCGGGTCATGGTCAAGTCTGGGGAGGAGGGCGTCGTGAAAGTGAAATTCTAATGCGAAAGGTCGATCATGTTGCGCCAGCAAAACACCGTTGACCGGGTTTCGGCGCGCTGCGGCAGTGGCGTGACGGGTATGAGGCGACGGATTTTCTTCAACGTCTCTGAACGCGGTCCGGGTGTCGGCCGCGTCGCTCATGGCCCTGCAACCGGCACCGATGTCGGTTGTCACCGTGCCTGCGTGATGCACAAACCTGCGAATCTCCACGCACTTTCGTTAAACTCACGCCTTCGCATTCGCGCGCCGGTGATCGGCGTGCGCAGAATCAGCTGACTCCGAGGACTGTTCCGTGAAGTACATCTCCACCCGTGGCCATGCCGGCCAGCCCGCCAATCCGGAATTCTGCGACATCCTGCTCGGCGGCCTAGCCCCCGACGGCGGTCTCTACCTGCCGGAGTCCTATCCGCTGATCGGCCGGGAAGAGCTCGACGCCTGGCGCTCGCTGTCCTATGCGGAGCTTGCCTTTGCGATTCTGTCGAAGTTCATCACCGACATTCCCGCCGCAGACCTGAAGGCGATCTGCGACAAGACCTACACCGCAGCGGTGTACTGCCACGTGCGCCCCGGCGACAACGCGGCCGACATCACGCCCGTGCGCTGGCTCGAAGACGGCAAGCTGGGTCTGCTGGAGCTGTCGAATGGCCCCACGCTGGCCTTCAAGGACATGGCCATGCAGCTGCTCGGCAACCTGTTCGAGTACGTGCTGGCCAAGCGCGGGGAGAGCATCAACATCCTCGGTGCGACTTCGGGCGACACTGGCTCTGCGGCCGAATACGCGATGCGCGGCAAACAGGGCGTGCGGGTGTTCATGCTGTCGCCGCACGGCAAGATGAGCGCTTTCCAGCGTGCGCAGATGTACTCGCTGCAGGACGACAACATCTTCAATATTGCCGTTACCGGCATGTTCGATGACGCGCAGGACATCGTGAAGGCGGTCTCCAATGATCACGCCTTCAAGGCAAAGCACAAGATCGGTGCGGTGAATTCGATCAACTGGGCGCGCGTCGCAGCCCAGATCGTGTATTACTTCAAGGGCTACTTCGAGGCCACGAAGTCGAACGACGAGCAGGTCGCGTTCTGCGTGCCCTCGGGCAACTTCGGCAACATCTGCGCCGGTCATATCGCACGACAGATGGGCCTGCCGGTGGCAAAGCTGATTCTCGCCACCAACGAGAACAACGTGCTCGACGAGTTCTTCCGCACCGGCGTTTATCGCCCGCGCAAGACCGCCGAGACCAGCGTGACTTCGAGCCCGTCGATGGATATCTCGAAGGCGTCCAACTTCGAGCGCTTCGTGTTCGATCTCGTGGGCCGCGACCCGAAGAAAGTGGCCGAGCTGTGGGCAGAGGTCGATGCCGGCCGGCCTTTCGATCTCAGCACCACGCCGTGGTTTGCCCGTCTGGACGACTTTGCCTTTGTGTCGGGCAGCAGCAGTCACGCCGACCGTCTGGACACCATCCGCAGCATCTACGAAACCTACGGCGTGATGATCGACACCCACACCGCCGATGGCGTCAAGGTGGCGCGCGAACTCGCAGCCGAAGTCCCGGCGGGTGTGCCCCTGCTGGTGCTGGAAACGGCGCTGCCGGTGAAGTTTGCCGAAACCATTCGCGAAGCGCTCGGGCGCGACCCCGAGGTGCCGGCTGATCTGCAGGGGCTCGAGAAACTGCCTCAGCGCGTCGAAGTGATGGCGCCCGACGGCGAGCAGATCAAGCGCTTCATCGCTGAGCGGGTCTGAGACAGGGTGTCTGGCAGGCGCTTGCCGATGCGGCGCCTGCGGTTTTAGGGCTTTTGATGACTTCGGTTGGTGTTGTCATCATCATCGCGTTAAACTCGTTGAAGCAGCCATGTAGACAGGTACGACCGCACCTCCTTGGTGCGTTGTGAATGTTCCTTGCATGAATTCCGTGAATGACGTATTCAACCGGTGGTCAGATGAGTGGTGTCAGTGCCGAACCCGCTGCGGTGCAGCCGGCTGTAACCCATAGCGATGCCCGAGTGTTCGCTCATGAGGTGATCGAGTTTCTGATCGTTCATGCTCTTCATCCCAGCCCAATCAACTACGCCGTTGCCTACGAGTACCGGATGGGGGGCGACGCCGCGATGAACGCCCGCATCGACGCCCATCTGGCGGCGGACAAGCGGCTCGACGATTTGCTGATGCGCGAGTTCTACGACGAGCATCTCGCGATCGAACAGTTCCGCAACCTGCGCGGTCTGGGCGGGAGCCTGCAGGAACTGGTCGACGGGCTGATCGGCGATATCAGCGAAGCGGGGGAGCACGCTTCGGGCTTCCACTCCGCGGTGGAAAACAACATCAGCCTGTTGAAGCGCAGGAACGACAGCGAGGCTGTAACCGCGATTGCCGCGGATCTGCTGGCGGCCACTGCCAAGGTGCATTCAAGTAACGCAGCGCTGAAGGCGCGTCTCGACTCCGCCGACCAGGAAGCGCGAAAGCTGCGCGACGAGCTCGAGCGCCATCGGCGCGAGGCGCTCAGCGACCCCCTGACCGGACTGCTCAACCGCCGCGGCATGGAGTATCACCTCGACGAGATGGCGGTTTCCGGTGCGCGCGAGCCGCTCTCGGTGGTCGTCCTCGATATCGATCATTTCAAGCGCATCAACGATACCTACGGGCATGCGGTCGGCGATGTCGTGATTCGTCATGTTGCCAAGGTAATGCGGACCGCGGTTTGCGCAGAGGATGTGACGGTGCGCTTCGGTGGCGAGGAGTTCGTCATCCTGATGCCGCGACGAAGTCTTGAAGAGGCGCAAGCACTGGCGGAATCGATACGGGTCAAGGTCGAGCGCCTGCGCCTCATCCGGCGTCAGGACAAACTCGCGCTCGACCCATTCACGGTTTCGCTCGGCGTGGCGTCACGGCACGACGACGAAGGCTTCGACGGCATTTTCGAGCGTGCCGACAAGGCGCTGTATGCCGCCAAGAACAGTGGTCGAAACCGTGTGCTGACCGAAGTGGCGCTGAATTGACGAGCTTGGTGGTCGCGAACACTGCGCGTGGCTATTGACGTTATCCGGTGCGGCTTCTACAATCCGGCCTCTTTCGCGAAGGGCGGTTAGCTCAGCGGTAGAGCACTGCCTTCACACGGCAGGGGTCACTGGTTCGATCCCAGTACCGCCCACCAACGGTGGGAACTCGTAGCGAAAGCCGGCAGAGGGATTGATCCCCGCTGACCGGGCGGTTAGCTCAGCGGTAGAGCACTGCCTTCACACGGCAGGGGTCACTGGTTCGATCCCAGTACCGCCCACCAGATACCAACCCCGACGTCGTCTCGACGGCGGGGTTTTTTATTTTCAGACTGTGGCGACGTCCTTGCACCGAGCTTGTCCGCGCCCAATGCCAGGGGATATTCGATGACTGCTCACGTTCGCACCCGCTTCGCGCCAAGCCCCACGGGTTATCTGCATATCGGCGGCGCCCGCACCGCCCTGTTCTCATGGGCCTATGCCCGTCACCACAAGGGTGATTTCGTGCTGCGCATCGAGGACACCGATGTCGCCCGCTCCACGCCCGAGGCGGTGCAGGCCATCCTCGACGGCATGAAGTGGCTGGGGCTCGACGCGGATGAGGGTCCGTTCTACCAGATGCAGCGCATGGACCGATACAAGGAAGTGGTCGGCCAGATGCTTGCTGCCGGCACGGCCTATCACTGCTATACCAGCCCCGAGGAGCTCGACCTGTTGCGTGAGGCTCAGCGCGCACGTGGGGAGAAGCCGCGCTATGACGGCCGCTGGCGCCCCGCGCCGGGCAAGGTGCTGCCGCCGGTGCCAGAAGGTGTGAAGCCGGTTGTGCGCTTCTGCAACCCGGTCGACGGTGTGGTGGCGTGGGACGACCTCGTCAAGGGCCGTATCGAGATTGCCAATGCGGAAATGGACGACCTCATCATTGCCCGCCCCGATGGCACGCCGACCTACAACTTCTGCGTGGTTGTGGACGACTGGGACATGGGCATCACCCAGGTGATTCGCGGTGACGACCATGTAAACAACACGCCGCGCCAGATCAACATTCTGAAGGCGCTCGGCGCGCAGGTGCCGCAGTACGCCCACCTGTCGATGATTCTCGGCGACGACGGTACCAAGCTCTCGAAGCGCCATGGCGCAGTGAGCGTGATGCAGTACGACGATGAAGGCTACCTGCCCGAAGCGGTCATCAATTATCTGGCGCGCCTGGGCTGGAGCCACGGCGACGACGAGGTCTTCACCCGTGAGCAGTTCGTCGAGTGGTTCGATCTCGACCACATCACGCCCTCGGCTGCCCAGTTCAACACAGAGAAACTCAACTGGCTCAACGCCCACTACATCAAGCAGGCGGATAACAGCCGTCTGGCTGGCGAAGTGGCGAACCGCCTTGCCCGTCGTGGCGTAGACCCGGAAGCCGGCCCGGCGCTGGATGCCGTGGTGGCGCTTTACAAGGATCGCGCAGCCACCCTCAACGAGTTGACGGATTCCGCCGAACTCTTCTGTGCCGATGTACACCCGGCGCCCGAAGTGGTCGGTCAGCATCTCACCGAGACCGCGCGCGCCGCGCTGGCGAGCCTGCGCGCACGTTTCGAGTCGGCTGCGTGGGAAAAGGCCGTGCTGAGCCAGGCGATCAAGGACACCATGGCCGAGCATGGCCTGAAGATGCCGCAGGTCGCGATTCCGCTGCGGGTGGCCGTTCTCGGCGTCCCGCAGACACCGTCGATTGACGCGGTGCTCGAGGTGCTGGGCCGCGAGCGCGTGTTGTCGCGCCTGGCGCGTTACGGCTGAGGCCTTGTGTCAGGGAGCTGCCTCAGGGGCGGTCAGGTCTGCGCCTGACTGCCCGGGCGTGTGAATCCTGACCTGATTGCGCCCGGCGCGCTTGGCATCGTAGAGCGCCTTGTCTGCGCGCCGCAGCGAGGCCTCTGCCGAGCCATCGCGGGTGTTCAGGCTTGCGACCCCGATGCTCACGCTGATCGGTATCAGTGTGCGCTCGAAGCGCGACGGCGAGTTTTTGACGGCTTCGCACAGCCGTTCGGCGAGCTCGCGTGCGCCGTCGATGCCATCGCCGGGCAGCAGGACTGCAAACTCTTCACCGCCCAGGCGTCCGATTACATCGGTCTTGCGCAAGGTCTGACGCACGATGTCGACGAAATGCTTCAACACCGCGTCCCCCGCCGCGTGACCATGGGTGTCGTTGACGTTCTTGAAGTGGTCGAGGTCGGCCATCAGGATCGAGGCCGTGCCGCCCTTGCGTTTCAGGCGGGAGAGTTCGTTATCCAGCCGCTCCAGGAACTGGCGCCGGTTCGATGCACCGGTCAGCGAGTCGGTCGTGGCCAGTTGCTGCAGCGCTTCCCGTTGATCCTTCAGCTCGGAAATGTCGCGAAACACCACGACAGCGCCGTCGCGCTGCTTGCCATCGTCGATCGGTGCAACGGTCACGGCCACCGGAAATGCGGTGCCGTCCACGCGGATGAACCAGTCTTCGCAGCTTCTGCGCTTGCCATCGTGCAGGGTCTGGAATATCGGGCAGGCTTCGTCCGGATAGGGTGAGCCGTCCGGGTGATGGTGGTGAAACAGCCGGTGCTGGTTCTTGCCGATGACCTGTGCCGCGGTGTAGCCAAGCATCGTGAGCGCAGCAGGGTTGATGAAGCTCGCAACGCCATTCGGATCCACTCCGTAGATGCCTTCGCCGGCCGTGTTCAGCAGCAGGGCATTCTGGCGCGACAAGCGACTGATTGCGGCGGTCTGCAGATCGAGCTGGCGCTTCCATTCCCGGCGCGACAGGTTCAGCAAGAGCAGCACGATCAACTGCACCAGGGCATAGCCGGCAAATGCATTCCTGAGGGTGATGCTTCGGGCTTTCGTGTGTGCGGCGAGTTCGGTCTCTGCGTTGCGCCAGATCAGGATGCTGCCGGCCGGGGGCCTTGCGGGGTTCTGTTCGCCCACGAAATCGAACAACGGAAAGCGGATGACCTGGAACTGCTTCCGGTCCCAGGTCTGGAGCTTCGACTCCGCCTCGGTCCTGCCACGCTCGATCAGGCCGGCGGCAAGCCAGGCCTCGGCCTCGGGGCGGGATGCCGACAGCAAAAAGCAGCAGTTGCTGCGCTCAGGGGCGCGGGTCACAGGCTGATAGAGCGACAACATCGCCTGTGTTACACGTTCCGGTCGTAGCAGTACTGCAACGCCGATATCGAGCTTTTCGCTCAGTCGCTTGAGCAGGCCATCAAGCCCGATGCCGACCTCAAGTGTGCCGACATGCTCGCCCGTTTCGCCGGCTTGCGGCGGATCGGCAGCCTCGTGCCCGTTGGCGTAGGGCCGGATGACGGGGGCGCCGCCACGTATGCCGGCAAATGCACGACCGATCTCGAAGCCGCTGCGCGGAATACGGTCGTTCTGAATGCTGCGCATCATCGGCCTGAGTTCCATCAGGCTGTCACCGTAGCGTTCCGGTGCATGCAGGCGGAGGAAAGATCGCAGGTCGGGCGTGAGCAGAAACTGAAGCTGGCGCAGGTCGAACATGCGATGCATGTCCTGCCACTGCAGATCGAGCTTGGCGGTGAGCGCGGCCCGCAATTCGAGCGCGCGCGCCTCATTGCTTTCACCGCCTGCGCGGAGCAGGTGGTTGGCGTCTCCGAGGATGCGCGCGATCTCGGGATCGGCCGCCATGTTGTAAGCGAGCGCTCGTGCTTCATGCTCAAGCTCGTCCATGGACACTTCGTAGATGCTCTGCAGTCGTGCCGCTTGTGTCTCGAACTGAAGCTTCAGTCGGTTGTCATGTTGCTGCAGCGATAACATCGCGCCACCCGCGAAAAGCGCGGCAAGTGCGGTGCTGGCAATCAGGACGACGAGCTTGTATTGCACGACATTGCAACCGGACGTGAGTCGACGCAAGTCTAGCCCGGTCGGCACGAGTCGTTCGTGACGAACGTCAATCAGCCGCGCAAACGGTCGTCCACCGGGTGCGGGTTCAGCCGGCGAATTTATCCGGCCGCAGCACGCCCACGTCGGTGACGAAGGCCACCATCGCGTAGTGCCGGAAATAGCGCGCTTCGACATGCGTGGTGATGGTGACGGCCGTATTGGCGTCGCACAGCACTTCCATGCGGATGGAGCGGTCGGCATCCCAGGTGCCTGCGCGGTTGCCGTGGCTGCCGCTGCCGCGTACGTCGGCCACGGTGTAGCCGTGCGCGCCGAGGTGCATGACGTCGTCTGCCAGTTTTTCTTCGAGCGCTTTTTCGGTGATCAGGACGACGAGCTTGCAGGGATGGGTATTTGGCATGGTTTCAGCTCCCGTGGATCAGACCGACGATGTAATGGTAGAGCGGGATGCCCACAAGAATGTTGAAGGGGAAGGTGATGACGAGGGCCGCAGTAATCGACAGCCCAGGATTGGCTTCCGGCACCGCGATTCGCATTGCTGCCGGAGCGGCGATATAGGACGCGCTCGCAGCCAGCGTGGCCAGGAGCAGGGTGCCGCCCGCGGAGAGCCCGATTGCGGTTCCGACGACGGTGCCGAACACCGCAGAGAGGATCGGCATCACGATGGCGAAGCCGGCGAGAAAAGCCCCGCTGGTGCGCAGTGCACCCGCCTGCGCGGCAGCCACTAGGCCCATCTCCAGCAGGAAGAGGCACAGCGCGCCCTTGAACAGGCCGAAGAAGAAGGGCTCCAGCGGTGCGAGCCCCTTTGGTCCTGCCGCCCAGCCAATGAGCAGGCCGCCGGCGAGCAGCACCATGCTCTTGCCGAGGAAGATCTCATGCAGCAAGGGTCCCCAGCGTACCGAGCCGGTATTGCCACCAAGTCGCGCCAGCAGCACGCCGACCGCGATACCGGGCATTTCGAGCAAGACCAGGAACAGCGGCAGGTAGGGCTCGTAGGCCAGCTGGCGCGCGCTCAGGTAGTCGATACCCACGGCAAAGGTGACCACGCTCACCGAGCCGTAGTGGCCGGCGATGGATGCGGCGTTGAAACGGTCGAGACGACCGAGTTTGTGCAGGATGGGAAAGGCGACCAGCGGGATGACGATGCCCAGCGCGATGACGGCCACCGCCTGGGGAAGGACGTCCATCGGTGATTGCTTTGCCAGCTCCATCCCACCCTTGAGACCGATGGCGAGCAGCAGATAGATGGAGAGTGCTTCATAGAGCTGGGCGGGGAGCTTCAGGTCGGAACGCGCAAGGCGCGCAGCGAAACCCAGTACGAAGAAAAGTGCGATGGCGTCCATGATTGGGCGGTTCCAGTGGATTGGATTTCAGTCGTCGGTGGCTGATTGGCGCACAGGACGCAGTATAAAACGTGCGGGATCCACCGCCGCGATCAGGTCATTCTCCACCGGTGCGGGCTCCCCGCAAATAAGGGAAGCCATCAACTCCCCCGCCAGCGCCGCCCACACAAGGCCGCGGGCGCCGAAGCCGGAAAGCGCGTACAGCCCGGCGTGGCGCGGTATTTCCGAGAGTGGGGTACGCGGTGCGACGCTGCTGACGGACGGGATCGCGCCGACCATGGGCAGGCGGTCGGGCGATGCCGGGCGAAATCCCACGCGCCCGCGCAGTGCGGTCGGGCCGAGCTGGGTGGTGTAGCCTGGCAGCATGGCCTCGAGCTTTTCGATGTTCTCGTGGTGATCGCGTTCGCGCAGGTCCGGCTCGTCGTCCCCGACGTCGAAGGTCGCACCGGCGCAGCGCAGGCCGTCCACTTCGGGGCTGACATAGCCCATGCGGCACATCACGACCCGCGGGGCGCTGCCGGCGGCGGCGTCGAGCAGGCTCACCTGACCGCGGGCGCTGACCATCGGCAGCGTCCCGGCCAGCGGAAAATCGCGCAGTCCGGTTCCGGCGGCCATGATCAGGACAGGTGCTGCCGCAATGACCTGTCCGGCTGCATCGAGTGCCCGCCATTCGTCCGCAACACGTTCGATCTGCGCGACCGGGCAAGCGAAGTGGGTGCGGATCCGGCTGGGGTGTGCGGCCAGATTGGCTGCGCACAGGGTCGGGGGCTGCACCCAGCCGCTATCGGAAAACCACCAGCCACCCAGCGGTACGGGCCAGCCACCGATGCGTTCAGCTTCGTCCGCATCGACGAAACGCAGCAGTGACGCGGGCAGGGCGAGGCGTTCGACCACCGCCCGCATCTTGTCCAGCTGCGCAGCGTCGCGCGCCAGATGCAGCACGCCGCAGTCCTCGGCCCGGACGCTGATGCCGCGCGCCCGCAGGCGGCGGATGTGGCGCCAGCCGTAGAGGGTACCCGCGCGCGTCAGCCTGCTCATCCGGTTGTCGTCAAGGCTGGGAAGCGGCCGCAGCACGCCGGCGTGGTTGCCCGAGGCGCCCTGACCGGGGCGGTCGGCCGCATCGATGACGTCCACTGACCAGCCGCGTGCGGCAAGCCGCTCGGCCGCCGAACTGCCGGCAACGCCGGCGCCGATCACGATGGCGCGGCGCGCGGCATGCGGTGCATCCGATTCGCGGGGCAGGGGCTTCTCTTCCACCTGCCCGCCACGAGGTCCGAGGTGACGGCCGCGCAGCATCTGACGCTTGCCGGCAAAGCCGGGTGCCTTTTCCACTTCGAAACCGGCGCGGCGCAGGCCTTCGCGCACTTCGCCGGCAACCGACCAGGTCGCCAGCGTTGCGCCCGGGGCAGCCATCCGGCCCAGCAGGTGAAAGACCTTCTGCGACCACAGGTCCGGATTGCGCGCAGGTGAGAAACCGTCGAGCAGAAAAGCATCTGCACGGGCGTCGAGCTGCGCCAGTCCGTCCCGCGCATCGCCGAAATACAGGGTGAGAAACACCCGGTCCTTGTCCAGATGCAGTCGGTGCACACCGGGTGTCAGGCTGGGCCAGGCCGCCTGGAGTTCTGCCGCGAGCGGTGCAAACTCGGGCCAGCGCGCATGTAGCACAGCGAGGTCTTCGACCGCGAACGGGTGCAGCTCGCAGGAGACGAAATGCAGGGTTGCAGCGCGCTCGAGGTCGGCGCGCCATGCCGCCCAGGTCGCGAGAAAATTCAACCCGAGTCCGAAGCCGGTCTCGACAATGACGAAGCGGTCGCGCCCGCGCCAGCGCCCCGGAAGCCCGTTGCCACCAAGAAACACGTGCTCGGCCTGTCCGATCGCACCGGCTGCGGAGTGATAGACGTCTTCGAAGGTGTCGGAGTAGGGCGTGCCGTCGTCGGCAAGGGTGTAGCTGGCAGGCAGGATTGGCATGGCAGATTGGGCGAGGTGGTGACGCGACGCGTGCGAACTGGAACCGGCTCCGGCGCATGCGTTGTGCGAATCGGCCGCCATCTTATCGCTTCCAGCGCGTTCGCGAGTCGGGGATACGTGCATTGCCTATCGCGGAGCGCCCAATATGGGACGTGGAGCATGCTTCCGGTGTACGCTCCGGTGAGCCCGAACTTCCCATGGTCATCCTGCTACATGCCCCTTTTTACGCGCAAACTCGCCGATCGCCTTGCCGCGCTGCTGATCCTGTTCATGACATTCATTGCGATCCTGTCGGGCGCCGCCACCGGCGTGCCCGAATGGCTCGGCGGGCTGGCGGCGTGGGGCGCGGTCGCGCTGATGTGGCAGGGGCTGGATCACCGCCAGCGGCGGGTGGCCTGGCTGCTGATCGGGATCGGTGTGGCAGCCCTGGTCTGGGCCGGTCTGCAGAATGGGCAGTGGCCCTGGACGGGTGTGCTGACAAAGAACATCGCCCTGCTCGGGATGCTTGCAGGCGTCAGCTTTCTGCAACTGCTCGGCCTGGGTGAGGCGGGTGAGTCTCCTCGTGGGCCGGGTGCGCTGTGGCGCACGATTGCAGGCGTCCATGTCTTCGGCGCGGTCATCAACCTGTCGGCGGTCTTCATCATGGGCGACCGCATGGCGGGCGGAAGGACACCCTCTATCCCTCAGCTCAATGCGCTGACGCGCGGCTTTCTGGGTGCGGCCCTGTGGTCGCCGTTCTTTGCCGCGACGGCGGTGGCTCTTACCTATGCGCCCGGTGCCACGCTGGGCGAAATGGCCGCTGCGGGCATTCCGCTCGCACTGGTGCTGATCGTGCTCGCGGGGCGCGATCTGCTGCGCGACCCTGCGCTCGGCCGCGATTTCGTCGGCTATCCGATGCGCCCGGCTGCGCTGTGGGTGCCGATGGCGCTGGCCTTGCTGGTCATTGCCGGACACTGGTTTCTGCCCTCGTGGTCGACACTCGCGGTTGTCACTCTCGCCGCGCCCGTGATGGCCGTGACCGTCGTGATGCTGCGTGCGGGCCTGATCGAAGGGGGTACGCAGATGGCGCGCCATGTCGCACGGCGTCTGCCCGCGATGCGTGGCGAGATGTCGCTGTTTCTGGCCGCCGCCGTCTTCGCGACCGGCCTCGACGCGCTGATCGCCAGCAGCGGGGGCTGGCTGCCGATGACGCACGTGGGCGCCCCGCAGGCGGCGCTGGTGCTGGCGGGCATGATCTTCCTCTGTGTGCTAGGCATCCATGCGGTGATCTCCATCACAACGGTCGCGGCCTGGCTGGCGCCGCTGAACCCCGACCCGGTGCTGATGGCCGTGGTCTATGTACAGTGCTGGGCCATCGGTCTGGCAGCCAGTCCCATGTCGGGTATCCACCTTGCCTTGCAGGGGCGCTACGGTGCGTCGGGGGCCGAGATGGCGCGCGGCAACGTGCGCTACAGCCTGCAGGCCTATGTCGCGGCGGTGATGGTGCTGTTCATCCTTGCGTGGTGGCGTGGTCTGTGAGGCTCCCGGACGCGTTCCTGCCCTGATTGTTTCTGATGCAATGTTATGCGTGAAACGCATGAAGTAATGCGTCAACCGTATAATCTTGCGGTGCAGCAGACGGAACAATTCAGGCCCGGAATTTTCCGCTACATCCGGCCGGGAGTCCTGCGTGTTCCGGCCCCGCGAGCGGTGTCGGCACGTGGTGCGCAGCACGAAAGCATCGAGGCTCGCCCGGAGCCCATCAAACTATAAATTCGACGCAGGACAACCTGTCGTCATGTTTCACGGAGAAGCAGCAGTGAACGATTTTGTCAGCATGCTTAACGGCATCATCTGGAGCCCGGCCCTGATTTATCTGTGCCTTGGCGCCGGTCTGTACTTTTCGATCCGTACCCGCTTCATGCAGGTGCGCGGCCTTGGCGAGATGATCCGCCTGACCTTCACCGGCAAGGCGTCGGACGCCGGCGTGTCCTCGTTCCAGGCACTCACCATGTCGCTGTCGGGCCGGGTCGGTACCGGCAACATCGCCGGTGTGGCCACCGCCATCACCTTCGGTGGCCCGGGTGCGGTGTTCTGGATGTGGACGGTGGCCTTCCTCGGCGCCTCCACCGCCTATATTGAGTCGACCCTCGCCCAGATCTACAAGGAGAAGGACGACGAGGGCATGTACCGCGGCGGCCCGGCGTACTACATCGAGAAGTGCATGGGGCAGAAGTGGTACGCGTGGATCTTTGCAGTGTCCACCGCAATCGCGATGGGCCTGCTGCTGCCGGGCGTGCAGGCGAACAGCATCGCCTCGGGGCTGCAGAATGCGTGGGGTATCGACACCGCGGTCAGCGCGACCTGCATCGTGCTGCTGCTCGGCTTCATCATCTTTGGTGGCGTGAAGCGGATTGCGCTGTTTGCCGAGATCGTCGTGCCTTTCATGGCGCTGGCCTACATCCTGGTGGCGATGGTGATCGTGCTGCTGAACATCGAGGCGGTGCCGGGCATGATCGCACTGATCTTCAAGAGCGCTTTCGGTCTTGAGGCGGGCTTTGGCGCGGTGCTCGGCCTGGCCGTGCAGTGGGGCGTGAAGCGCGGGGTGTATTCCAACGAAGCGGGTCAGGGTTCCGGTCCGCACCCCGCCGCCGCAGCCGAGGTGTCGCATCCGGCAAAGCAGGGCTATGTGCAGGCTTTCTCGGTGTATATCGACACCCTGTTCGTGTGCTCGGCAACCGCCTTCATGCTGCTGTCGACCGGCATGTACAACGTGCAGGGCCCTGACGGCGCGATGCTTGTGAATGGCCTGCCGGGCATGGAAGCCGGCCCTGGCTACACCCAGGCCGCGGTCGAATCCGTTCTGCCGGGCTTTGGCAGCACCTTCGTCGCACTGGCGCTGTTCTTCTTCGCCTTCACGACCATCGTGGCCTACTACTACATGGCCGAAACCAACATCGCCTACATCAACCGCAAGGTGCACCGTCCGTGGCTGTACTTCGTGCTCAAGATCGCCGTCATGGTGGCCGTGACCTACGGTTCGGTAAAGAGTGCCGGCGCAGCATGGGATCTGGGCGACGTCGGTGTAGGCATCATGGCCTGGCTCAACATCATTGCCATCCTGATCATCCAGAAGCCCGCGCTGCTTGCGCTCAAGGACTACGAGCAGCAGAAGAAGGAAGGCAAGGATCCGACCTTCGATCCCGAAAAACTCGGCATCCGTAACGCGGATTTCTGGGCGAAGCGGAAGTAAGTCGCTGCGCTGCATGCTGCGTCGGGCCGGCAGTCAAGCCTGCGGCCCGGGCGGCATGTGCTGTTATTCGCCGGCCGCGGCACCTCACTGGCGCCGCGGCCGCGTGCATTCCGGGGCGTGTCGCGTGATGTGATCGCCGGCGCGGCCGAGGCGTGTTCAGCGCTGCAGCTCGGCCCGGGGCAAGCGCTCGGGGGGCTTGCGCACGACGAGTTGCGCACTCGTCGTGGCATGCAGATGCACGAAGAATCAGCCCTGGGCGAGTTCCCGCGCCCGCATCCGCGCCCGTTGTGACGACATCATCATGTGGTTCGCAGTGAGCACTGCGATCGACACAACCACGACGATGATGGTGGCGAGGGCGTTGATCTCGGGCTTCAGGCCATGATGCAGACGGGCGAAGATCAGCACTGGCAGTGTGGTGCTGCCCGGGTCGGAGAGCATCGCGGCGAGCACGAAATCGTCCATGGACAGGGTGAAGGTCAGCAACCAGGCGGATATGAGTGCCGGGGCGATCACCGGCACGGTGATGATGAAGAACACCTTGAACGGTGGGCAGCCGAGGTCGAGCGCGGCCTCTTCCAGCGAACGGTCCACCTCGCGCAGGCGCGACTGCACGAGTACGGCGGCGTAGGCTGCGCACAGCGTGGTGTGCGCAGCCCAGATCGCGAGCGCGCCGCGTCCGCCGAGAAAGGACAGGGCGGGGTGGGTGAACAGCAGCACCAGCGACAGGCCGGTCACCACTTCCGGCATCACCATCGGTGCCGTCGTCATCCCGGCGAAGAAGCTGCTGCCGAAATAAGGCCGGTAACGCGTCAGCACGAATGCCGCGGCTGACCCGACCACCACCGCGGCGGTAGCCGCCATGGCGCCGATGCGCAGCGACAGCCACACCGCGGACTGGATCTCGCGGTCCTCCAGCAGCGCCTCGTACCAGCGCAGCGAGAAGCCGTCGAATTGCGTGGTGATCTCGCCCGAGGTGAAGGAAAACACCACCAGACACAGGATCGGGATGTAGAGGAAGGCGAACACCAGCACCAGCCAGCTGCGTGCGCCCCACCGGTTTGCCGCGACGCTCATCGCAGTTCCTCCGCTTCCTGCCGGCTGGATCGGTTGAAGATGATGATGGGCACGATCAGCAGCAGCACCATCACCACGGCAACCGCAGCCGCCATCGGCCAGTCCTGGTTGGGGCCGAAATCGTCCCAGATGTTGCGGCCGATCATCTGTACGTCACCGCCGCCGAGCAGGTCGGGAATCACGAATTCACCCACCGCCGGGATGAACACCATCATCGCGCCGGCAATGATGCCGTTGCGCGACAGCGGCAGCGTGACTGACAGGAAGGTAGTCAGCGGACGCGCGCCGAGATCGCTGGCGGCCTCAAGCAGGCGCGGGTCGAGCTTGACCAGGTTGGCGTACAGCGGCAGCACCATGAAGGGCAGGTAGCTGTAGATCATGCCGGTCAGCACCGCGCCGGTGTTGTAGAGCAGGGGCAGGGGCGCGTCGACGATGCCCAGCCCCAGCAGCAACTGGTTGATTAGACCCACCTCGCTGCTGTCGAGCAGGCCCATCCAGGCGTAGACGCGGAGCAGGAAGGAGGTCCAGAACGGCAGCATCACCATCATCAGCAGCACGTTGCGGATGGATTCGCGTGCGCGCGCTATGTGGTAGGCGAAGGGATAGCCGATGAGCAGGCAGCACAGCGTGGTCAGGCTGGCCAGCAGCAGCGAGTTGCCGTAGGCCCGCAGGTAGAGCAGATAGGCGCCGTCCTCGCCGATCGAGGTGAATTCGTCCTGCAGACGCTGGTAGTTCGACAGGTCGGGCACGAACTCGACCCCGGTACCATCGGCGGCGGTGTGCAGCGGTGGCACGTAGGGCGGAATCGAGAGCTCGGGCGTGGACAGGCTGACATTGACGATCAGCACGAAGGGCAGCAGGAAGAACAGCAGCAGCCAGGTCCACGGCAGCATTCCGACCCAGAAACGGCCACGCAGCAGGAACAGTTTGCGCGTGCTCATCGCCCGAGCACCACCCCGGCAGGTGCCTTCCACGACACCCAGACAGAATCCCCCCAGGTCGGCGGCGGCGCATCGCCCCAGCGTGCGGAGGGCACGCTGGCGATGACGGTACGCGAGGTGCCGACCCGGACGTGATAGATCGAATAGCTGCCCAGATAGGCAATATCCACCACCTCGCCAGCGGCCAGGTTCATCGTGCCGTCGGCCGCCTCGGGCTTGTCACGACCGAGTACGATGCGCTCCGGGCGGACCGACACCGAGACCTCGCTGCCATCGGCGTGATCGGTCAGCGGCGGGATGATGATGGGTGCAGGGAAATCGCTGCAGGCAACCCCTTGCTGGCCGAGCCGGCCATGAAACATGTTGGTTTCGCCAATGAACTCGGCGGTAAAGCGGCAGTTCGGATGCTCGTAGATCTCGTCCGGTGTCCCCACCTGCAGCAACACGCCGTCAGACATGACGCCAATGCGGTCGGCCATCGTCATTGCCTCTTCCTGGTCGTGGGTGACCATGATGCAGGTGACGCCGACACGCTCGATGAGATGGACGAGCTCGAGCTGGGTTTCCTGGCGGATCTTCTTGTCCAGTGCCGCCAGCGGCTCGTCGAGCAGCAGCAGCTTGGGTTCCTTGGCGAGACTGCGTGCCAGGGCCACGCGCTGCTGCTGTCCGCCCGAGAGTTCGTGCGGCTTGCGCCGCGCGAAACGCTGCATCTGCACCAGGTCGAGCATCTTCGTCACGCGCGCGGCGATGACGTCGCGCGCGATCCGGGGGCGCTCCTGGCGCAGTCCGAAAGCGACGTTGTCCTCTACCGTGAGGTGCGGAAACAGCGCGTAGGACTGGAACATCATGTTGGTTGGCCGATGGTGGGGCTGAACCGTGGCGAGGTCTTCGCCGTCGAGCACGATGCGCCCTGTGCTCGGGGTTTCGAGCCCTGCGAGCATGCGCAGCAGGGTCGACTTGCCGCAGCCGGAGCTGCCCAGCAGGGCGAAGATTTCCTTTCGCACGATTTCGAGCGAAACGTCCTTCACCACGTGATTCTGACCGAAGCGCTTGTTGACGCCTTCGATGCGCAGGTAGGCTGCGCCCTTGTCCGCTTGCTGTGCCACCATCGGGTTCCTGCTCGACTTTACTTTGCGGTCTTGAAGCGGCTCAGCGCGCGCGTCAGATCACGCTGAACGGTTTGCGTCAGCACCGGCTTCGGATGCAGCAGTGCCTTCAGCTCTGCGGGCACGTTGAGCATCGGATTGTCGGTGAGCGCTTTCGACATCAGCGGTTGTGCGGCGGTGTTGGCGCTGAAATAGAAGGTCTCGTTGGAGATCTGCGCGATCACCTTCGGGTCCATCATGGTGTTGATCCATGCGTGGGCATTGCCGACGTTCCTGGCATCGCTCGGTACCGCCATCACGTCGATCGACATCATCGCCCCGGTCTTGGGGATGATGTACTGCACCTTGACGCCGGTATTCGATTCCTTCGCCCGGTCCCCGGCGATCATCGCGTCACCCGAGAACATCATGGCCACGCACACGCTGCCCTTGGCCATGAGGTCGATCGGCGAGGAATTGAAGGTGCGCACGTTCTTGCGCACCGGGCGGATCTGCTCGATGGCGGCATTGATGTCCGCGCTGGCCATCTTCTTGGTGTCCTTGCCAGCGTAGAGCATTGCGGCCGGCACCAGGTCACTGGCTTCGTCCATCATCGAGATGCCGCAGTCCTTGAGCTTTGCGGTCACCTTGGGATCGAACAGCAGGTCCCACGCATTGTCGGGCAGGGTGCCGCCCAGCGCCTGGGTGACCTTGTCGACGTTGATCGCCACGCCGGTGGTGAACCACATGTAGGGGACGAGGTACTGATTGCCCGGATCGGCGGCTTCCAGGGCCTTGAGAATCACCGGGTCAATGTTCGCCAGGTTCGGCAGCTTGCTCTTGTCGAGCGGCTGGAAGATCTTTGCCTGGATCTGCTTGCCCGCGTATTCAACGCTCGGGTACACCACGTCGTAACCGCTGCTGCCGGTGAGGAGCTTGGACTGCAGCGTGGCATTGCTGTCGTAGAGGTCGTAATTGACCTTGATGCCGGTCGCCTTCTCGAAGGCGGGGATGGTGTCCTCGGCGATGTAGTCGTTCCAGTTGTAGATGTTGAGCGACTTGTCTTCGGCTGCAACAGTGGTGGTGACTACGGCGAGGACCGCAGCCAGCATCTTGACGCGCAATTCCATGGCTAGCTCCAAGAAAATTGAATGTTTGTCGCACTGCGAGCAGCGCCCCCTGACGGTAAGCTCTCCGCCGGACGTCGTATTGTGCCTTGCACAACTGGTTATCGGTCAAGTCCGGCGCAGTGTTCGGCGCATTTCTGGCGGGCTGTACCGCATCTCAGGCTGCCTGCCCGGTGCTCGCCGATGGCGGGAAGTGCATCGGGATGGTGACCGGACCGTCGTTGATGAGCTGCACCTTCATGTCTGCGCCGAATTCGCCCGTCTCAACGACCGGGTGCAGCATCTTTGCCTGCGCCACCACGTATGCGTACAGTTCGCGTCCAAGGGCAGGGGGGGCCGCGTTGGTGAAACTGGGGCGATTGCCGCCCTTGAGATCGGCCGCGAGGGTGAACTGGCTGACGATCAGCAGGCCGCCTTCAAGGTCCTGCACCGAGCGGTTCATCTTGCCGGCGTCGTCGGAAAACACCCGCAGCTTGAGTACCTTGGCCAGCAGCTTGTCGGCCTCGGCAGTGGTGTCGCCCTGCTCGGCGCAGACGAGTACCAGAAAACCGTGGCCGATCTCACCTGCCACCTTGCCGTCAATCACGACGCGTGCTTCGGACACGCGCTGGAGCAATGCCATCATGGGTTCTGCTTGTCCTTCTTTCAGTATGTCAGGGGAGGGAATGCAGGGTGCGAGGGCAGGCCGTGCCCGCCGCGCGCGCCCGGAGGATGCCATTCGGTGCGCCGGATGCTCACCTGATCGCGGATCGGGATCGACCTCGGATCACGGATTCAATCCACCTCAGGCTGGTGGATGATACGGACAACAGCGCGGCAAGCGGACGCAGCAGGAGCTGCGCTAGCAGCAGGAGCGGCAGCAGCGCGAGCGTCCACCCAAGGGCCTGTATCAGGGGTACGGGGGCCCCAAGCGCTTCGGCGACCTCGCGGAACAGGGCGTTGAGCACGCTCGGATGACGCAGGACGATATAGCCCAGTGCGAACGGCGCACCGTATTTGGCCACGCGAAGTCCGATTGCGCTGCCGCGCAGCAGCGAAGAGCCCAGTGCCGCGCTGCGTTCGGTCAGACCGCTTGCACGCGCTCCGGCGCCCGCTCTGGCGGTACGCCCCATGCGCAGGACCTTGAGCGCGCTGATCCCGATTGCGAGATCGACGCCCGCCCAGCCCACATCGCCAAGCCCCACGGGTTCGCTGCGTCGATACTTGGATTCGAGCCCGCGTACGCCGCCCGCAAAGAATGAATTGAGTGCTTCCAGTACCCGTTCGGTCTGGACCTGGTGCACATCGCCATCCGCCTTGACGACAAACTGTCCGAGAAAGTCGTGTCCTTCTTCGAGGATGAAACCAACCGCATACCAGCCACGGCGCTCCGGGGTCATGGCGGTAGTGGCGTCGTCACGCGGCGCGCTGGTCTCCGGCACATCGGCCTCGTCTGCCTCACCCCAGAAATTGCGCCATGTCTGCTCCGCCGAAGTGGCCAGATCCTCTGCACGCCTGCGCACCACAACGGATGCGAGTTCGTGCGTGAGGTAGTAGTAGATCGGAGGGATCGCCTGATCGCCATAGTCCTTGAGGGCTTCCTGGAACAGGGGTTCGGCGCCGTAGTGTTCAAGCACCGGCCGCGTCATCTGCGGATAGCGCAGCATCGCCAGCCGCGCCTTGCCGGCAAGAAGCGGATCGCTCGCGTAATCGAGGAACAAGGCCTGCAGTTCGAGCGGCTCAATGCTCAGCGCGTTCGCGTATTCAGGCAGCTGCCTGTTCAGTTGCACGCGCAGGAGCTGGGTCTCGATCGGTGCGGGCTTCCAGACGACTGCCAGCGTTGTCGCCAGGACCGCAGCCAGAAAAACGGAAAAATACAGCCTTCTCATCTTCGACCTTCAATGTCGTGTCCGGGAAAGCATATCAGAGCCCTTCGATGCGTCCCTCGGCACTGGCTGAGAGTACGGCGCGAATCGTGCTGGCCAGACCCTGCTGCGTCGGGTTCCGGTTCGATGATTCGCGCCTGCTCAGATGTCGAACCGAGCGTACCCGTTTTCGATCGGCAGGCCCTGTGCCGCCCAGAACCGGCCGCTTGCTGGCTGCATGATCGCTGCACCGCAGGTCTGCATCTCGAGTGGCGGTGTGGCCCGGACACAGATCGTCGGGTCGCGGGTGAGCGCCATCAGGTCTTCCGGCGTCACCCTGGTGCTGCCAAGCAGATGTTGTGCGCGAGACAGGCGGGCTTCGCCGGACGCTTGCGATGCCGGTGCGCGCGGGCGGCAGCGGCGCAGGGTGTCGGGTGAAAGGCAGTGGTTGCTGTGCACCAGCGCTTCGGCATTGCTGCGTGTGACATGGCAGTGGCCGGGCATCGCTTCGATGTTGATGCCGGTGCCGTGGCGGTCGAACAGCTGAAAATTGTGCGCACCCATCAGCGGGGCGCGGGTAATGCATGCAAGCGCGGCGTCGATGTCGGTCTGCTGCAGCGCTTTCCGCACCACGAAGGGCCAGCTGACGCCGATCTGACCCTCGGCGCCGAGGAGGTTGTTGATGCCGACGGCGATGCCCGCGTCGTTCATGCCGATCATGCCGATGCAGCCCGTCAGGCTGAAGGCCATGAAGGCGGGCGCACCGTCGGGCCGGCCGCGCAGCAACACCACATGGGGGCCGGAGCCGGCGTGCATGTCCCAGGTCTGCCCGAACCAGCCCTTGCCATCGGCGCTGAGGTGGTCGGGGACGATGAAGGCAGTGCAGTCGTCTTCAAGCGCGCGGGTTGCCGTCGCGCTGCCGCCTTGTGCATAGACCAGATCGATGAAATCGGTGAAGCCGTTGGTGACGATCAGCGCTGCGATGCTCAGGCCTGTGGCTTCCGCGAGGCCCGCCAGTTCGTCCATGAGGTCGGGCGCGTAGGCTTTGTGCGCGCCGATGCAGGCTTCGGCCAGTGCCAGCACGGCGTCGGTATCCATCGCGTGTCCGGTCCAGGTTTCGCTGCCGGCCAGTGCCACGCGCTCGGCGGTGTAGCGGCGGATATCGTCGGCGTACGCACGTCCGTGGGCAGAGCCCATCTGGTATGGAGAGCCGGCGAGTTCAAGCACGCGCGGCGCGCTCATGGCCGTGCCACGATGGACTGGCTGGCAGGGGCCGGAATCCTGGTCGTGAGTGTGATCGAACCCATCGTCATCGCTCCTGCGCGGGGTGGGCAGGCGACTGTACCGGCCAACACGCTATCGAGGGTTCCAGTAAGCGTCGGCGCGGGATGTGCCGTCAAGTGCAACGTTGTGCCTGTCCGCCAATGCTCCGTGGCCTGAAGTGCTGTTCGAGGTGCCACCGCGGGCTGGATGCTGTTGATGCGCCGCTCATGAGACACGTACGCCACGACGGTGCATCCATGAGGCGCACAGGACCACATATCGTTGTTTCAGCGGAATGGGATTCGGTCATAATCCGGGCGCGGACGCACGATTCGCCACACCAAGGAGACAAAACATAATGAAGAATCCGTTTCGATCCCTCTGCTGTTCCCTGTTTGCGCTCGCACTCGCCGGCACCATTCCCGCTGCGACGGCGGCCGAAATCGTGATCGGTCAGGTCGCGCCGTTTTCCGGCACCCTCGCGCCCACTGGCAACGATGTGAAACTCGGCATCCAGGCGTATTTCGCGCGGGTCAATGCCGAGGGGGGCGTCAGGGGAAACACGCTGCGGCTTGTCAGCCGGGACGACGGGTACAAGGTTGAAGATACGCTCAAGCAAACCACCGAGCTCATCGAACGTGATGCGCCGGTCGCACTGATCGGTTTTGTCGGTACGGGCAACGTCGATGCCTTGCTGAAGGCCGGAACGCTGGACCGCGCGGGCATGGCGCTGGTTGGCGTGCGTTCGGGCGCATCGGCGCTGCGAACACCGGTCCCGGCCAGGGTCTTTCATACGCGTGCCAGCTACGCGGCCGAAGTGAACACCATCGTGCAGCAGATGGGCATCATGGGGATCAAGCGGGTGGCCGTGTTTCACCAGGACGACCCCTTTGGTGAGGATGGCCTCAAGGCCGCGCAGGCAGCGCTGTCCAAGGCGGGGCTCGAACTTGTCGCGACCGGGGGCTATGAGAAGGGCACGGCAAACGTGGCGGCCGCAGCCGGCAAGATCGCTGCGGCTTCGCCCGACGGCGTGATCATGGTGTCGAACACGGCAGCGAGCGCGGCCTTCGTCAAGGACATGCGCGAACGCGGCAGTTCGGCCATGCTGATTGCGCTCTCGGTGACGGCGGGCCCGCAGGTCGCTGAGCAGATCGGCAACACGCTTGCGCACGGCCTTGGCGTGGTCCAGGTCGTCCCCAAGCCGCAATCGATCTCACTCGCGGTAACGCGTCAGCTTGATGAGGACCTCAAGCGCCTCGACAGCAAGTCTTCGGCAAACCATACCGTGCTCGAAGGCTACGTCATGGCCAAAGTGCTGGTGGAAGGTATCAGACGGGCAGGCGAACCCACGCCCTCGCGCATTCTCGCCGCCCTCAATGGCCTCGGTACCTATGACGCCGGCGGCATGACGATTCGCTACGCGCAGAACGACCATGCCGGCTCGGATTACACCGACATCTCAATCCTGGACCGCAATGGGCGTCTGATTCGCTGAAGCAACGCAGAATCAAAGAGAATCAAAGGGGGCAGAGTCGTTTGATCCCGCTGCTTCCAGGTCTAGGGCTGCAGGCATTCATGGAAGTCCGCTTTTCGTGTTGATTGCGGGCACCATCTGCTCATGTCGACAACGTAGGCGTCGCTTCGGCGACTCCTGGCGAGATAGAGCAGCTGCTCCGCTTCGGCCCTGCTGGATGCGAGCGCCACGCTGCGGTAGGAGCCCTGGCGAAGATAGATGCCAGTGTTTGGAAGCCCCAGCTTTTTGGCGACCGGGCCGGCTTCGTACTGGGCGCCTGCAATGGTCGTGTCGCCGCCATAGACGACCCCCCATTGGCTCGCCGTACCGATGGATGTCTGTGCTTTTTCGACCAGGGTGGCATTGGACGTGATCGTGGCCTGCACGCTGGCTTCGATTTTCTCTGATGTGAGCTTGAGCCTGCTGTTCTCTTCCTGGAGCTCAGTCAGCTTTTCGGTTTCGGCCGGGTCATTGATCATTGCCTGTGCCTTGATCAGGGCTTCAGACAGCTTTTCGTTCTGAATGGTCAGGTCCGTGATGCTCGCGCGCGCATCCTTCAGGGCCTGATCCGCTTCAACGAGGCGGGACTTCCATTTGAACCCGACAACGCTGCCTTCCTCAAAGCCGGCGCCAACCAGGATGTTGTTGAATGTCGTGGGAAAGATGATCAGAAGAACGCCCAGACAAAGCAGCAGCGTGTCACGCAGCAGTGAAACCACGTCTTTCCAAGCGGATAACAGCGAACGCTTGTCCGTACCGGAATCCGTATCGCTCATCTGTCCTCCCTGTGCTGGTTTGGGGCGTCCCGGAAGAACGTGTCACAAGGCGGAAGGAGGCTTCCGCATGAACCGCGGGCGCAGCTCAATCGCTCGATCAGCTGTTGAAATCAGCTGTCAAAACTGGCGCCGCGCTCTTCCAGGAGCGCTTTCAATACGGACCTGTGACAACGTGCTTCATTCTCACAGTAGCAGCCGACAGAGAAATTGCTGCCATGAGACAGGGCCGCAAGAAGATCAAGAACCCGGCTCTTCTCCGGCTCGGCCATTTCAGCGCGGAATTTCCTGACGAAGGCGCTCCAGTCCTTCTCCGACTCGGCCGCCAGGGCCAGCTTGACGAGTTCAGCGCTTGGTGAAAGATTGGGGAGCCAGACGTCATACCAGTTCTGCGTAGCGAATTCGCTCTTGGGCACGCCGCGTGGAGGACGCTTCACCGTGCCGATGCGCGTGCCTTCCCCTTCAGCCCTTGGAGTACCCAACCGAACAACCCGGACGCCCATGATGTGTCTGCCCTCTGGATGAACGCTTCAGCGTAGAAAGGCGAATAAGGCCCTTCGAGTTTGTCAGCAGTGGATCATTTTATTTTACATACCGCGACGCGATCAGTCGCTGGCTCTTGCCTGCCTGACCGAAGCACGGGATTCCGGCATCAGCGCCGCTCGAAACGCCGCTCGCTGTGGGCTGCAAACGCCACCACATGCGCTATGCTGCACCGGCCATGTCACCGCAAACCCCGTCATCCTCACCCGCCACCGTTGTGCTGGTCCACGGCCTGTGGATGCACGGCATCGTGTTCGCACTTCATCGCCGCTGGTTCGAAGAGGCTGGCTACCGGGTCGAGACCTTCTCCTATCCGTCAGTGCGCAGGGGGCTGGCAGACAATGCCAGCGCGCTGGCGAAGCGCGTCGCGGCAATCGAGGGCGCGCCGATTCACCTTGTGGGGCACAGCCAGGGCGGTCTGGTGATTCTGGCGATGCTCGCACAGGTGCGAGATGCGCGAATCGGACGGGTGGTGCTGCTGGGCTCGCCGGTAGCCGGCTCCCACTGCGCACGCGTGCTGCGGAAGATTGGCGGGCTGAGATGGATCACCGGACGGGTGCTTGGGGAGTGGATGGCTGCGCCGGGCGTAATCCCTGCAAGCATCGAGGCAGGCATGATCGCTGGGACACGCAGTTTCGGTGCGGGAATGCTCTTTCCCGGTCTCGGGCGACCCAACGACGGCGTGGTGAGCGTCGCCGAAACCCGCATCGAAGGTCTGCGCGATCACATCGAGCTGCGCCTGGGGCACTCCGCGATGCTTGTCAGCCGCGCATGCCATCGGGCGGTGAGGACGTTTCTCGAAACAGGTCGTTTCTCTAGGCTGGGCTGAAGCGCTGACAAGGACCCGGGGCGTCTCGCCCCGTTGGTCGTTTTTGCGCCCTCACTGAATGCCGGCCAGCAGCACGACGCCTGCGACCATGCACGCCGTACCGATGCCACGCGATAGCGAAAATGACTCGCGCAGCAGCTTGGCGCCAAACAGCACGCCGAGCAGCATGGAGAGTTCGCGGACTGGCGCCACGTAACTCAGCGGTGCGATTGTCAGTGCGAACAGAACCAGGATGTATGCCAGAGGCGACAGTACCCCGACCGCAACGATGTAGCGGCCATTCGCAGACCATTGAGTGCGGAGCGCGTCAGGGTTACGGAGCGCTTGCGGCGCAAGGATGACGGTGCGCAAGGCGAGAACCAGAACGTAGTAGAGCACGGGCGCAATACCGAGCGCCTTGATTGCCCAACCGTCAATGACGGTGTAGCTGGCAATGAACAGTCCGGTGATGGCGCCCCACAGGAGGCCCGCCCGAGCCCTCGGTGAGGGGATGAGAAGCGCTTGCGCCGCACCGGAAATCAGGAAGATGCCCGTCAGAATCGCGAGGATACCCAGCCAGCCGCGCAGACTGGGCGCTTCACCCAGTACGATGATCGCACCGAGAACAGCAAACAGAGGCCCCGTTCCACGTGCCAATGGGTAAACGATCGAAAAGTCGCTTTCACGATAGCCCTTCTGAAGTACAAGCGAATACCCGCCATGCACGATCCCGCTGGCAATGATGGCAAGCCATGCCTGAACGCCGAGTTGTTGCGAATGTTCTGACCACGCGACCCATCCGAACGGGAAGGACACAATCAGGCTGACGACTCCAAACAGCCAAACGAAGTGCAGGCCGCCTGAGGCCTTTTTTGCGCACAGGTTCCAGAGTGCGTGCAGTAATGCGCCGGTAACGACGAGGATAAAAGCGGTTGTATTCATGGCAGATGCGATAACGCGGGTTGCTGCGCGTCAGCGGTTCGCGCCGACGCCATCGGTTGAGTCAGCTGAAAGCAGCAGAAGCACAGGGTTGTCAGGCGATGGGGCACACATACAGATGGACGATGGCAGAGCCGTCGCCAGCAGCGCCTTTCCTGATTTCAATATTCGGTTGTTTGCGTGCGCGTTCGCCCAGCTTCTGGCATCCCTGGTTTCGGAGGGCAAACCAGGGATGTGTCACCTGCGTATTGGAGCGGCATGGGGCATATCGTAGCCCAAGTGTCATGGGTGGTGCGCATCAGCGGGTTCAGTCAGTGAGGGCGGTCAATGGGGGTGGTCAAAGGGGGCAGAGTCGAACGGGCATTTCAATCGACTCGGACCTCTTTGATCACGTTTGATCATTCTCCGCGGCGCGGTCGGCCGAACAGCACGCGGAGTTCGTCTTTTGCCGATTCGAGTCGAGCGCGCTGCGTGTCGGAGAGCTGGTTTCCGGCGCGGTTGATGTAGAAGCAAAGCATCGACATCGCTGCCCGAAACGGTGTGGACTTGAGGCGCTGGCTTGCTTCCGCCGACCGCTTGAGTGATTGAGCGATCTCGACCGGATCCTCCAGAGTGAAAACGCCTGACTCGAGATCAAGGGCGTTGCTGTCCTGCGTGATCTGCTGGGACCATTTCGCCTTTGCGGGGCGGGCTGCGGTCGGAGGCTTTACGCGAGGCATGACGGGAGTTCCGGAAACAATGAGTCAGACCGCATTGATCTCACGGAATGATATTGTGGGCGCGGTTCCGAGCAGTCCTTCATATCGTGTTGGTAGGTCATGATCTCGCAGCCTGCGCGTTTGAGCGAAATCAGTCGAGGCTGTTCCCAATTTGTCGCAAGGGCGAAAGAAGCCTCCTCCCTTTGATATGACGGAGACTCACGCTGCGTTTGTGAATGAGGCAACTGCGGCGACAGGAATAAATGAGAGCAGGAGCAGCCACTTTACGGACGCTGCCACCCCCGCTGCGATAAACAGCACTTCCGGTTGGCTGCCCGGATCTGCCGACACGACCTTCTGATGCAAGACGTTCTCTGCGGCGTCAAAGACTGCCGCAACCGGGAACAGGCACGGAAGAACTGCGCTGAGTGCGCCTGGTGTCGAAATGTAGCTGGTGAGCCACGCCCCCAGCGAAAAGCCAAAGATCGCGTAGGTGAGCAGAAAGACATAGTCGAGCGCGAAGTGCGCCTTGAACCGCGTAACGCCGTCCGTTCCCCAGCGCTGCAGCACGTTGCGGAAGCTCGCTTCACTGAACGTCAGTTGCAGGGAGATGATGTTGGGCTTCCGTTTTCCCAGACACCGTTGCATTTTTACGAAGACAACAGCGCCAGCCGCGAGGGACAGAATGGCAATTACGAGTGCGGAGTTCATTTAATCGCGCTGTCGGATTTGTCTGATGATTGTTTAGTCATCGAGGGGCAGACCTTGGGTGGATGATTGATCCTACCTCATCGGGAATCAAACGACTCTGATCTTCTTGATCTTGTTCGATTTGGCTATAGCCACGAATTGACGTAGTAGTCATACAAGCATGCGGCTTTGCGAAAATACGTTGAGTAGTTTGAGTTAGCAGCTTCTAGCTTCTCGATGTTGTCGGCAAGAAAAGCACGAACAACGTCGGAGTCAAATTTCTCGAGTGGAACAAACGGCAGAAATATAGCGGCCTTCTCAGGCGGGTTAGTCTCGATTAGTTCTTCGACAGATTTTTCGCGTTCGCTAGCGACGTATTGTCGAGCATATGTCGATGTACTGAATTCCTTGGGGGATTTTTCTATATGTCGATCAAGTGCGTAACCTCTTTTTATATACTCTTCGTACGAGTTAATGCCTAGCTGTTTCAAGTACCTGTAAACTGGAAGATATTTACAGGACTTGGATAGAGCAGGAATTGTATGTTCTACAATGCGAGAAGCGTCGAGTTGGCGCTCGTTATCTTCCAGTAGGTCTCGAAATAGATCAATAGCCCTAAGGCCTTGATAGCCAATATCGGACGTTCCGCCAGACGTGGCATCGGTTGCGACGCCAACACCGACAACGAATTCCAGATCATTTGTCTTCTCGATGTTGTCGATATCCACCACACTTAGTTTCGTTTCCGGATCTGTGGATTTCACAAGTTCATAGAGTTGCTCTTTGCAGAAACGGAGAATCCTCGCTGGAATCTTCCTTTTTGTTGCATCGATTGCCTCATACACAGGAAGGAAGTCGTCAGTACGAACGATGGTTATCGGTAGTTGTGCTCCGTCAATGCTAA
The DNA here is from genome assembly GCF_057621855.1 of Parazoarcus sp. PS-13 R2A. Lineage (NCBI taxonomy): Bacteria > Pseudomonadati > Pseudomonadota > Betaproteobacteria > Rhodocyclales > Zoogloeaceae > Parazoarcus > Parazoarcus sp. PS-13 R2A. The sequence goes on along the minus strand of NZ_JBYEXN010000008.1, from coordinate 64,185 downwards.
GGAGGGTGTTGCTCACTCCTGGATCAAGTTTGTGTGCTCGCTGAACAAATATGAGATTATTTCTCAATTTCGTCAGATTGTCGCCTCCGAGGCATGAAACGATCGCCTTTAAGAGTGATGAAATGTTGCGATCGGCTAGCGAGTAACCGATAAATACTATTGGGTGTTCGACAAACAACGTAATTAACTTTGCTGCAAGGTATGGATTCTTGCTGTCGAATAGTTCGTAGTCCTCCCGCGTTAGCACCAGCGATGCCGGTTTAAGCGAAGATCCGTGGATCTTGTAGATCTCACCAATAGACTGTGGATTAGAAAAAAGTAACTCACTTTGCCCAACGTAGATACGGTAGTCGGGGAAAAGTTTATCTAAAAAGATATCCCAATTAGTTGTAATGATCCCGTCAACGTTAAGTTTTGATAGCGCGGCAACTTCGTTTGGAAAGGCCGTTTCTTTGTATCCGTGTGTAGTGGCTGCGTTCAGATGGTTACAGATCTCGATGCGAAGAGCCGACGTCTTATCTTTCACTTTTGATTTATTTTTCTCACGGCTCAATTCAAATTTTGGATCGGACCACCAATGATGATGGAAGTCCGCGGCTATCAGTGATGCAACGGACGGTAGGTCACCGCCTGCGGTGGCGAAATAGTACTCGTATGGACTGAGGTTCTCCGTAAAGCGGCGAAGCAATGATCCCCAATCCTCTATATCAAGATACCGTCTGGAAAATCCGGAACCAATAAACAGAAAAGGTGCTGCGCCAGCTGCCTCAAAAAGCGATACAAGTTTGATTGTGATGTTATCCATTGGATTTCCAGAGCTCAGATTCACGTTATGCTCTCACTCGGTAATATCAAGGGGGCAGGGTCGAAAAGTGAAGGACTGATGAACTAGCGGATTGGCATGTTCGGGAGCATACAAACCCATTCCAAGTATGTCCATGGAAACTCTCTGCGGCTGTGCCGAACAACAAAAAACCCGCATAGCCAGAGGCTACGCGGGTTTTTATGGGGCGCTGTTCGCCGGATGAAGCGGGGTGCTTACTCCGCGCGCATCTGCGGGAACAGGATTACGTCGCGGATTGCCGGGCTGTCGGTGAGGAGCATGACCAGGCGGTCGATGCCGATGCCACAGCCGCCTGTGGGGGGCAGGCCGAATTCCAGGGCGCGGATGTAGTCGGCGTCGTAGTACATGGCTTCTTCGTCGCCGGCGTCCTTGGCACTGGCTTGCGCGCGGAAGCGGGCGGCCTGGTCTTCGGGGTCGTTGAGCTCGGAGAAGCCGTTGGCGATTTCGCGGCCGACGATGAAGAGCTCGAAGCGCTCGGTGATTTCCGGGTCGGCATCCGAGGCGCGTGCCAGCGGGCTGACTTCGACCGGGTAGTCGATGATGTAGGTGGGTTCCCACAGTTCGGCTTCGGCACAGGCTTCGAACAGTTGCAGTTGCAGGCTGCCGATGCCGCCGGCTTTCACCGGCTCGCCGAAGTCCTTGATCTTCTGCTTGACCCAGTCGGCGTCGGCGAGCTGCTCGACGGTGAAGCCGGGGTGGTACTTGCGGATGGCTTCGACGATGGTCAGGCGGTGGAAGGGCTTGGACAGGTCGAGTTCGCGGCCCTGATAGGTGAAGGTCTCGGTGCCGAGTGCTTCGCGCGCGGCGTGACGGATGAGGCCTTCTGTGAAGTCCATCAGCGTGCGGTAGTTCGCGTACGCCTCGTAGAACTCCATCATGGTGAATTCGGGGTTGTGACGCGGCGAGAGGCCTTCGTTGCGGAAGTTGCGGTTAACCTCGAACACCTTCTCGAAACCACCGACCACCAAGCGCTTGAGGTAGAGCTCGGGCGCAATGCGCAGGAAGAGTTCCATGTCCAGCGCGTTGTGGTGGGTGACGAAGGGCTTGGCCGATGCGCCGCCGGGAATGGGGTGCATCATCGGTGTTTCGACTTCGAGGAAGTTGTGGCCGGTCATGTAGTTGCGGATCGACTGCACCAGGCGGCTGCGCGCCACGAAGGTGAAGCGCGACTCTTCGCTCATGATCAGGTCGACATAGCGCTGACGGTACTTGGTTTCCTGGTCGGTCAGGCCATGGAACTTGTCTGGCAGCGGGCGCAGGCTCTTGGTGAGCAGGCGGATTTCGCTGGCCTTGACCGTGAGCTCGCCGGTCTTGGTCTTGAACAGGGTGCCGACGCAGCCGACGATGTCGCCGATGTCCCAGTGCTTGAACTCGGCATAGACGTCTTCGCCCACGCTGTCGCGCTGGACGTAGAGCTGGATGCGACCGGACAGATCCTGAATGGTGATGAAGCTTGCCTTGCCCATGACGCGCTTGAGCATGACGCGGCCGGCAACCTTGACCTCGACCGGCGTGGCTTCGAGCACTTCCGGTTCTTTTTCGGAGTAGAGCTCGTCAAGCTTGCCCGCGGTGTTTTCACGCGAGAAGTCGTTGGGGAAGGCGCGGCCAGTCTGACGCCATTGCGCGAGTTTCTCGCGGCGTTCGGCGATGAGATGGTTTTCGTCCTGGGCGTTGAGTGGTGCGTTCTGGTCGGACATGAGTCATCGGCAATGTAATCAAGTGCGCAATTGTCGCAGGCACGCCAGTCGGTAGCAAATCGGCGTTGCAGAAAAACGTGGCGGATGTGGATGAAGAGGCGGGAGATGGCGCATTTTTTGCTCGGAAAAGCGGCCAGTCACCGGAACAGGGAGCCCAGGATGTTGCCGGATCAGATCGTCGAATGGGCTGCGGCCCACCTCTCGGACCCGTCGGACATCGACTGCACGACCACCGTGATGCTCAAGATTCTCGATGGCAAGTGCAGGATGGGACCGGGTGACAAGGACACGATCCCGCTGCTCTACGACAGCACGCGCCATCGCGCCGGCAGGCTGTTGGGCGAGGACATGCATGCCCTGATCGCACGCGCACGCGGTGGCGAGCGCGAGGCGCTGGTGGCGGAGATCTACGAACACCGCGTGCTGGCCGAAACCGCCATCTCGCGGCCGGTGATGAAAGCCTACAAGGCGATGTTGCGCGATGCGGGCGTGCTGCGCGGGGCTTCGTAGCGGAGATCGGTGGCGAAGCCAGCGGCGAAGAATTACCCCGGCGAAGGTCGCTTGTGCGACACGGCGCCCAGTGCTTGTCGCATAGCGCGCACAAGCGCACGCAGGCCTTCGCACGATAATCCGGCCATCCGCGGGCTGCGGGCGCCTGCGGGGGGCGCTCGTGCCTGAGGTGCGCAAGGCACGTGTCTTGCGTCGAGGGCAACGGCCATCCGCGCCCCGACACAGGAAGATCCGATGAAGTTCTACATGACCCCGGGTTCGTGCACCACCGGCATCCACATCCTGCTCGAAGAGCTTGAGCTCGTTTTCGAGGTTCATCTGGTCAACCTGCTTGCGGGGGGCCAGGACACTGCGGCCTACCGTGCGCTCAACCCCAAGGGCACGATCCCGACGCTGGTGCGCGACGATGGCACTGCGCTGACGGATTTCGTCGCCATCGCCTGGTGGCTTGCCCGCAACTGGCCGAAGCGGGGGCTGCTGCCGGATGACGCCGAAGGGCAGGCGCGGGTGCTCGAAGTGATGAACCATGCGGTGGGTACGGTGCATGGGCAGGGCTTTGCCCGCATTTTTACCACCGGAAAGTTTGCCCCCAGCCCGACAGACCATGCAGCGGTGCAAGCGCAGGGGCGCGATATCGTGGAGCAGGGCTTCGCGGTGATGAACGACGTGCTGGACGGTCGTGATTACGCCGTCGGCGACTGCCTGACGATTGCCGATGCGGCCCTGTTCTACGTCGAGTTCTGGGCCACCCGCAGCGACATCGCGCTGCCTCCGAACTGTCTGGCGCACTACACCCGCATGCTCACGCGTCGGGCCGTGCGTCAGGTGCTGGCGGAAGAGGGCTATCGGGTCTAGCAAAGCTGGCAGTGTGCCGGCTGATCTGCGCCTGCACTCAACGCATCCTGATCAGCACACCGAAATCGCGCTGACCGCTTGCGGGGTCGCGAACGGCGATCTCCATGCGTGTTCCGTCGGGAGAGACGACGAAGCTGCTCTGCAGTGGATGGCCATTCAGGGTGTAGGCGCCTTCGCCGCGCGAGCCCTGCAGGACGGCCGAGCCTGCTACGTAACCATCGGGGCTCATGCCCTGGATGATGAGCTGATTGCCTTGCTGCGAGATCTCGTAGCGGCCGCCCTCGTTGTCGTGCCAGAGGCCGGTCAGAAGCGGCACGCCGGCGGGAAGATCGGGGACCGCAGTCACCCTGTCGGGGTCGTGCCCGCTCTGGGTTACATCCGTCGACGGGTCGAGGTTATCGATGTCTGTGGGGAGGGGCTCTTCGATTGCGTAGCCGATGATGGCCAGCACGACAACGGCCGCGACGATCCAGTATCTGTGTCGGGTCTCTCTGACCTCGGCTGGTGGCTTTGGCGCTGGAGCGGGTTCCGGGACAGGGTCTGGAATCGCGAGCACGCTGCGCAGGGTGTTCACCAGCTGCGAGACGTCGTACTCCCGGCGTTTGTCCGAGAGTTCGATGGCGTTGCGCCGCACGAGGCTCTGGAGATCCGCGGGCAGTGCGTCGCCGCTCGGGACGCTGGCGCCGTCCACAAGCACCGGAATCACGCGCACACCCTCGCGCTTGAGCGCGGTGGCGATCTCCAGACGGGTGTAGTCGTTGGGGTCTTCGAGCCGACGCTGCCCTTTGTCGTCGGTGATCGATGCCCAGCGCGGGCCGATGACGGCAATCAGCACGCCGCACGACTGCAGCGCACGGCCGATGGCGTCGAGGAAGTCCACGCCCGGTTCGATCGTCTCCACATCGCGAAAGATCGGCACCCCGGCGAGGTGCTCCTTCAGGTGATCGCTGAGGCGACCGGCTGCGCTCTGGCTGTCCTGACGGCGGTAACTGACGAAAATGCCTTGCATCCTGGCCTCTCCCATGGTCGCGGATCACTGCAGGGTACGTCGTGCGTCATCATTCAAGCATAGTCTGCTTCGGCAGTGGGTACGAACAGGGGCGGCCCGCATGCGGGTTCAGGGCGCTTCGGCCAGTCGCTCCGCGAGTGTCGTCAGCACTTTCACACGCGTTGCATCGCCGGAGAGGTTGCGGCGGGCGAGAAACTCCGCCAGCAGGCAGATCTGCCCCCGCACCGAGGCAAGCTCGCGCGGCGAGTGGGCAACCTGTACCAGCGCGGCACGATAGGCCTCGAACAGTTCGCTTGCGTCGTGCTGACGATCCCTTCTGCCGCCGGCCTGCCGCACGCCCAGCAGCCACGCGGCCAGGGTGGCATCTGCACTCGCCACCGCGTCGAAGAACCGGTAGCTGAGCTCGAAGTTGCCGCGTGCTGCAAGCTGGCAGGTTTCGATGAGCGGCGTAGGGTCGTCGCGCCTGCTCGAAGGCCGGGTCACGAGTGCGTCGAGTTGCAGGCGATTGATGCAGGCATAGGGGTTCCAGGGCGAAGGTCCGGGCTGGCCTTCGCCGGCCTGATAGGCGTCGCGCGCAGCCTGCAGCACTGTCGAAATCTCGTCCCACGCCGCGCCACCGCGCAACATGACGATTGCCTGGCGCTTGTAGGCGCTGCCGGTAATCGCCATGCGCTCCATGTTCGGGGCGGCGGCGTTGGCGGCCCCCGGCACGTCGCTTCCCGCGCCGGTGCAGGCTGCGAAGGCGGCCAGCGCCTGGGCGCGGCGCACTGCGCTGTCGGCGAGTGCCCTGGCCGCCTTCAGATCCTGCTCCGGCCCGGGATTGCACAGACGCTCCGCTTCGCGACTCTCGAGGTTGATCAGCTGCTCGATGGCCGAGAAGGGGACCTTCATGTCCGACGAGTCGGCGCGAACAGCGTTCAGGTAGGCCGCATGGGCGCCCGCAAAGCTGTCCTTGAGCGGGTAGTCGGCGAGCAGGCGGCCGAGGGCCTGCTGAACGTCGGCGCGGCGCTTCCAGCCTTCGGGAAGGGCCGCGAAGCGGGCGTCGATCCGGTGTTGCAGGTCGCTGAAGCGCACGCTGTTTGCGGTCTGGATGTGTGCGTCGAGGTGGCGTTGCTCCAGCCAGTCGAGGAGTTCCTCGGGGGCGGTGAGCGGGTAGTTGTCAGTGGGTTCGCGGTGAACATGACGAAGCCGGAAGTCGGGGTCGCCGTATGCCTGGTAGGCGCCCCAGGTATTGCAGTCACCGTATTCCGCGAACGTGTCCTTGCGCGCGCGATGGACGGCATCGCCAAAACTCGCACCGTGTTCGAGCATCTGCTCGAAGAAGCGGGTGGCGAACAGCTTTGCGGCGTCGTCGCGCACTTCCCATCCGGCCGCGACGATGCAGCGCACGCCCATGCTGATCAGCTCCTGCGACAGCCCCGCGGCCAGACGTCCGCCGCCCGAGCCGCCCTTGGCAAGATGGCAGCAGTTGATGAAGACCAGTTCGGGCACGGTTTCCATCAGATCGATTTCGCGTGCCGACAGCAGCAGACCGTCCGACAGCACCACGCCGCTGCGGTAGCTGCCGTCGCGTGCGCGCTTGCCGAAGATGCCGTGGGCGTTGATCACCACGATGCGCCAGCTGCCGGAGAACAGGCGGGTGAACACATCGCTGGCGCGACAGTCGGGTGGCGCGTGGGTCACCGTGTAGTTCGCGCGTTCGAGCGCGGCAATGATGGCGTCGCCTTCTTCGGCCGCGCCCGGCAGGCTGGGCAGGCGGTCGGGCTCGGGTTTGCCGTCGGCGCCGATGCGGGGCTTCCAGTCGGGGCCGCCGAACTGTGCGTGATAGCCCTCGGTGCTGGGATTCGAGATCACGCAGGCATTCAGGCCGTCCGGGCGGATGACTTCACGGCGGAACTCGCTGGTGACGAACTGGCGCACCATGCGGGTCTTGAGCACCATCGGTGCGCCATCGGTTTCGAGCAGCTCCCACGGCAGGTTTGCGGTCATGCGGTCGACCACCAGCATCAGGCGGTCGGTCTTGCGTGCGGCAGACTTGAACTCGAGCGGCACGAGCAGCTGGAACAGGGTGTTGCCAAAGCCGCCGCCCGGCGTGTACTGCGTGCTGGCGTAGCTGCCGAGGGTTTCATCGATCAGGGTTTCGACCGCGCCCGGCTGGCGCACTGGCGACACCGATTCCGCGCGTGCCTTCTCGCCCATGTAGGTGAAGCGCAGCTTGCGCGCCGGGCGGGTGTCGGGCGGCAGGTCGAAGCCGGTGAGCGGTGGCGTGTCGGGCTGGTCTCCGCCGCAGCCATACACCTTGAGAATGCGGGTGAGGATATGGGGCGGGATCGGGTTGGAGATGCGTGGCACAAAACAGTCTTCGGGGCACTCGGTGTCGTCGCGGTCGGCATCGGTCACCTGCAGTCTCGGCCAGTACGAGCCGCTGCTGCCGATATACAGGCGCTGGCGCATGCCCATGCCGAAGTGCAGCTCGCTTGCGGCCTCAAGCTGGGTGTCGACCTGTTGCAGCTCGCGCTCCAGCGTGTGTTCCAGCTTTCTGACCGCGTGAGCGGCCGAAATCGCGGTGTCGAGATAGAGCTCGATCAGCTCCAGGCGGGTGACGCGCACTTCGCGCTCGCCGCGTGCGGCACGACTGCGGTTGAAGTCGCGGTTGGCGAACAGCACGCCCAGCACCACGGCTTTCACCGACTCTGCAATCTCCAGCTGCGCCGCGGAGTTCGAGCCGATCAGCACACTGGCAAGCGGCAGGGCGAGCGGGGCGGTGGCCGAGACCTGTTCCGGCTGCAGCGCGCATTCCTCCCCGTAACGGTCGCCTGCGTGCAGCAGGTAGCGCAGCACACCGGCGCGGACTGCTTCGGTGACACCGGCGGCGCCGAGCTTGCCCATCGGGCCGAGACCGACCACGACCGCACCACGGCCGGTCTGGCGTTTGCGTTCCTCGATGGTGCGCGGCATCAGCACGATGGTGGCGCCACCGAGCTCGCCAGAGTGGATGCCGAGCTGTTTGCGGTGCGTCAGCGCACCGTTGACCAGGCAGCTGTCGATCGCCCATTCGGCGCCGGCGATGGGGTCGTCGCGGTAGTGACCGCACAGCACCGGGACATGGACGAAACGCAGATCGCGTGCAGCGACGCGGACCTTGAGCGTGGCCTTCGGCACAGGGGCTTCGCCGACTTCCGGGTGACTGCCGAGGATGTTGAGTATCGCCTCGTCTTCGCCCGGCCATCCCGGCGGCGGTCCGGCCCGGCGTGTGCGCACCGCAGCGGACGTGGCTTCTTCTCCGCGGGTCTGTGGCAGGCGCTTCAGGGCGGGTTGCCGGCCCTCAAGCAGGGCGTCGATATCGCTGAAGTACTTTGGCGTGTTCGCGAGGCCGGTATGGTCGACCGGCATCAGCCAGCAGTTGTCCGCGGGAATCGCGCTCAGCTTACCCGAGCGCCAGGTCACCGAGCCGTCGCCGAACGGCGTCTCGGCGATCAGCAGGTTGAGCGTGGAGCCATCGGGCCGGCGCTGTTCCATCAGCCCGCAGGGGGTGGCGTCCGCCTTGCCATAGACGTAGTGCAGGCGCTCCGGTTTGTGCCGCATCCACGCCCCGTCGGCGAGACCTTTCCAGATGTTGCGGGTGGCGTCGAGCGCGGCGGCGCTGGGGCGGCCGCACAGGCGCTTGCCGAACCAGAAGTCGTTGTTGAAGGTGGCGAGGCGTTCCCACTCGTCGGCACGGTAGAACGGCTCGCCGGCGTAACCGCCCGTGTCCACGAAGTCCGGCGCGGGGAGCAGGTTGATCGCGCCCTGGAAGGCGCCGATGATCTTCAGCACTTCGGGCATGGCGTGGCGGGTGTCGAGCCGCGCCAGCATGCGGATGGTGTCCGACAGGCCGAACAGGGTCTGCACCATCAGGTGGGCGCCGTGGTTCGGCGTGCCCATCATCACCAGGCGGCCGCCGTCGCGGGCGACGATGCGCTCCCACAGGCCGGGGTCGTGCGCGAAAGCGGCGCGCACCACCAGGCCGCCCATGCTGTGCGCGAGAATGCGCACCGGCTGGTCTGGATGACGCGCCAGGATATCGCTCAGGTTGGCGGCAAAGCGGGGGCCGAGTGTGCTCAGTGGCTGGCGCCAGTCGTAGGTGAAGGTCTCGACATAGTGCCGGTCGTGCAGGTGATTCTTGAGCTTGCCGTAGGCCAGGCGCACCACATCGTCGGGCTCGACCTTCTCGCCGCTGTCGATCGCAATGCGCGCGAGCCCGCCGAAACCCATCGAAAGGAAATTGAGCCACACGCTGTCGCCATTGGCGGTGAGTTCGCTGCCCATGATGCCAGGCAGATAGACCACCACCGGGCGCGAGTTCGGCGCCACCTTTTCGCGCTCGCCGCGCAGCGGGGCCGGCGCGGGGGCGATTTCGAGCAGGGGTTTCCAGTGCGGCAGCGCGTCCTGCGTGCCGGCCTGCAGCCATTCGCGCAAGGCCTGCGGCAGCGGTTGGCCTTCGTTCAGCGTGGCGTCGCGGAAATAGCTGAAATGGCTCACCTCCGCGCCACGCACGAAGATCGCGCGTGCCTTGGCGGCAAGGGCCACGCCGCCGTACATCGACGCGGTATCCACCACCAGGTCGTTGCGTGCCTGATCGAAGAACATCCAGTCGGTAAACATCACGCCGATGCGCTTGAGCAGGTTGCCGCCCTCGATGTCGCCGGCGATGACCGCCATGCGCACACCGGGCGCGCTGGCGGCGCTGCCGAGCAGCATGCCCATCGGGGCTTCCGGCAACATCGCTTCGATGCCGGGCACGAGCTGGGGCTGGACACGGTTCTGGGCTACCTCGGTGACCACGCGGGCAAGACATTTGAGCGCCTTGTCCGATGCGCGACGGGCAGCTTCGCCAGCAGCCGGGGTGGCGAGCGCACCGGCTGCAGCGCCGATGGCCACGCTGCCGAGCTTGCGCACCAGTGCCAGCAGACCGGAGAGGAAGACATCCAGATTGTCGGAGAGCAGCGCGGTGCCGCGCGCGGGTGAGGCAACGCGCACGTAGCGCTCGATCACCGGCCGTTTTTGCTGCAGCAGGCTCACCAGCCTGCGCAGCCTGGCCTGTTCGTCGGCGACGAAGGCGAGTCGGGCGTCGCGCAGCGCAGGGTTTGCTTCTTCGGCTTCGAGCTCCTCGGTGCGCGGCATGCGCTGATAGCTCCGGATCAGGCGCTCCAGGTTTGCGTCGGCGCCGTCGGGCGGGGGTGGGGCAAGGCACAGCAGATCGCCCACGAGGCCGCCGCGCGAATGCGTGACCAGGTTGAGTCGCGCACCGTGCGGGAGCACTTCAAGCAGGGCGATCGCGTTGTCGATCGGGCTTTCGGAGAATGTGCGGTGCTCGTAGCCGTAGACCTGGTCGCCAAAGCTGCGGGTCAGGGCCTTCCATTCGCGGCTGCACACCAGATCGCCAAAGCCCCCGAGGGTGTGAGACGCAGTGCCGTGGATGAAGACGAGCGCGGGGGCGCCGCCTGCGGCAAGTGGGGCAAGTCTCGCGTCGTCTGCGGTGCAGCGGTCGGTGGGCTGCAGGGCCGCGCCGGTGCGCCAGTGGTAGAGACCGGGTTCGCCGGCAAGCTGGCTTTCGATTGCCCACATCAGGGCCTTGGTGCCTGCCAGCGTGGCCACTTCCATGGCTGCGTTGCCGGCCTTGTCGCCCAGCCATTCGCGCGCCTTTTCCTGCGCAAGGTCGATGATGCCGTCGGGCTTCAGCCGCAGCGCAATGACGCGGCGCCAGATCCAGTCGCCGAGGCCGCGCGTGGTCGCATCGCGGTCGCGAAAGCGGGCGAAGTCGATGCTGCCGTCGGGCAGTAGCGCATCGGGCTGGACCTGTGCGATGCGTTCGGCCAGCGCGTCGGTGCGCATGAAGATGGTGGTGCCATCCGCGGCCTCGAGCGCCAGCAGGGTGGTGTCCTCGCTGACCTCGGCCTGCTGCGATGCATCCGCGCTGCGCCGCACCGGCGCCAGATCCCAGCTGCCCAGCACTTCGATGTTGTCCACCAGTGGCGTGGGCGCACGGTCGCCCCGGCTGGCGGGGCGGGTGAGCGCAGCGGGCAGTGGCAGGTTCGCACTGCCAGGGGCGTCGGAACGGGAAGCGGCAACGGGGAAGCGAATCCGTGCGGTCGTGATCGGGTCAGCCATCGTTCATCCTTGGGGCCGGACAGCGCATGCCGGCGAAGTCTGTTGCGTCGGGAGGCGTCGCTTGATCGCGAACCCTTTCACTCGAAGACTTTCCAGCCGCGCGCGGTCGTGGAGCCGAAGATCTGCGGATTCTGTGGCAACTGGTTGGTGGGCAGCCAGGTGGGGGTGATCTTTCTGAACCAGCTTGCGTAGCTGCTGCCTGGGGGCAGGTTGGCGAGCGCCTTCAGCGCGTAGTAGGTGAAGGCGCCGTTGGGGCGGCCGTTGAAGCGCGTGTCCCAGCTGTACTGCGTATCGAGACAGCCTGCCATCAACAGGTCGCCGCCACTGCGTGCGATGCCACCCAGAATCTTGGGTGGCATCCGGCTCGGCAGCTTGTCGCTGCTCATCCAGACTTGCGGCGGGAGAAAGCGGGCACGCGGCATGCCGGGATCGAGGTCCGAATTGTCACCGCGCGTCACCGAGCCCGAATGGCAACTGTCGGCGATGATCACAATCCGCACACCCGGCGCACGCTTGCCGAGGAGTACGTGAAGCTCGTCGTCGAGCAACACCTCGCCTTGCTCAATGTCCCACGGGCACAGCCCTTCGTCACGACCATCGGGTTCTTCACCGCTTTCATCGGGAACCCAGGTGCCATGACCCGAGTAGGTGATCACGACGCTGTCGTTGCGGGAGGCGTTGCCGATGATGTCGCCGATGGCCGCAACCATGCCAGACTTGCTGGCGTCGGCATCGAGCAGCCTCCTCGTGCTGAACCCGCGTGCAGTCAGTGCGCTAGACCAGTCGTGGGCGTCGTTGACGCAGCCGGACAGGTCGTTTTGCGTACCTGGGTAGTCGTTGATGCCGATGCAAAGCGCGTTCTTGGACATGGCAGCCTCCAGTAGGTGTGGGAACGGCGTGCGACAGGTGGGGTTGTCCCGGGATGCATGTTGTATTTGTTCTTGCTGTTTTCATTCAAGCATCCCGCACCGGCGAATTCCAGTCCGGAGAACGCGTCAGCTGGCCGAATTGCGTTGTCCGGAGGGTCTGGGCGGTGCCAGGCGGAAATCCGGCTCACCCCAGACCTGAAACGCCGCCCAGGCCGATTGCAGCGGAAAGTGCTCGCAGCTTGCGATGCGGGCAGAGAGACTCGCCGATTCCAGCGTTGCGCCCCTGCCGATGTCCGCGAAGAAACGTTGTGACCAGTATGCTGAAGCGGTGTCGTCGACGGTCCAGCCCGGGCTCAGCACGCAGCCAACGCCCATTGCGAGGAGTTCTGCTGTCATCGACGTGCTTGCCTTGCCATGCAGATCCATACCCTCGGCCTGTCCGGTCTGACCGTCCATGTGACGGTCATTGAGGAAAACGAGCTGTGGTGGTTCGTTCATTCTTCCGATCTCAGCCGCGGTCAGGAAGATGCCATCACTGAGGATGAAGCCACTTGTGCGATGTTCCGCGGCCTGACTCTTCGGGGCGCGTTTCATCGGGCGTTTGGTGGGGCGCTTCATGCGCTCGTCGTCGAGCGCGTACTCATGTACCGAACGCCCCAGAATTACCAGAATCCGGAACTCACGCGCATAGAGCCGTTTCATGATCTCGTCGGCATTTTCATGCTCACTCACCATCACCGTATAGCCGGCGGCCCTCAGTGTCTCGGAGATTGCGTCGAGTTCGCTGCGGACGCCTGGCAAGGGGGGCAGGCCTTCGGGCATGTTGGGCAGGGTCTGGGTGCTGACCGGGTCGCCGATCAACAGCGCATGGGCGCTCGTGCTCCCGGGGCGCCTGGGTGGCCGCAGGCCGTCGAGCGAGCGCGTGACGGCGACGGGCAGTTGCCGCTTGCCGTCGTGCGGGCCCAGGATCGCCTCCCACGGCAGGGCGGCGGCAGCGCGATCCAGCGTCAGGTGCACGCTGTCCCCCGCTTGAGGAGGATCACGATCTTGCGGCAGAAGCAGTTGGGCCAGGGCCAGGGCGAGTTCGTCGAACGAACCGGTGGCCGATGGCAGTTGCGCCAGCAGCGAGTCGAGCAATGCAGGCTCGTAGCGGACCTGCCATTCCGTCCGGGCGCGGACTGTGGTGTCGATGTACTGCAGGGTGCCCGGGCCGGGCTGGCGCACGGTGAGGCGGCCATTCGACGGCGAACCGGCGCCGGAGTCGGGGGCGTCTTCGGCGGTGCGCTGTGCGTCGCGTCTGCTGCGGTCGCTGGCTACGGCCTCGACGATGTTGCGTGCGGTGGTGGCGATCAGTTGCTCGAACTGCTCATCGGGCAAGCCGTCGAGATACACGACCCGGCCGGTCGCGTCGGTGTTGGCGGCCTTGCGCTCGATGAGTTCGGGCGGGCCATCTACCGCCTCCACGAACACCGGAATCAGGAGCTTGCCCAGCCGCAGCGCGCGGGCAATCTCTTCCATCGGGAACGGGCGTTCCTGCGTGGCGCGACCGGCCACCGAGACGACGGCATCGGCCTCGTCCAGCATTCGGGTCAGGGTTTCCTGCCAGGCGTCGCCCGACTTCAGGTTCATGTCCCAGTCCACGGTGGCGCCGAGTTCGAGCAGGGCGTGTTCGAGCGGGCGGGCGAAGCGGCCGTAGGCATTGACGTAGGAGATGAAGATGCGGGGCGGCGGGCCGCTGCGCTCGGGTTTCGCGACCTCACGGAGCCTTGGCGGGCGCAGATTCGGCAGCGCGGCGTAGATCGGGCTGATGCGCGCCCGTCCGGAGAGCTGGTGCTTGATGGCGGTGAGCAGGTTCTTGTGCAGATCATCCCCCGCGCGTGCATCGAATTCGCCCGGGTAGCGCACGACCGGGAGCTTTGACAGCACGAGCGGAAGCGCGGTGTGTGACGCCGCCATGACGATGGTGGCCGCGGGGTGCAGGCCGAGGCGCATCCCGAGCTGGAGCATTACGTCGGGCTGCGGGTTGCTGATGTCGATGATCGCCAGCGTTGCGTCCACCAGCCGGCCGGGCAGCGCATCCGTTGCGTCCGAGCTGCTCATGGCGTCGGGCCGGTAGACCTGCAGGCCGGCTTCCGAGGCGCATGCTTCGGCAATCGCGGTGGCCGCGTCCAGCACTGCGCCGCGGCCGTTCCCGCCTTCCACGTCGGGTGTGCGATTGCGCAGGATCAGGCAGATGCCGCTGTCCGGTGCTGCCATGTCGGCATCTAAGGGGTCGTCGGTTGTGCGCATCCGGGGTGGGTGCAGACGGCTGTCGAGATAGAACGGGCTTCGCGCCAGTGGCCCCGTTTCGCCCCCGATCAGGGCGCGCAGCATGGCGGCGAACTTTGCCTCGGCATCCGTATCGCCCGGCGCGATGGGTGCGTAGGGCGTGCGCATGCCGGGTGCTGCGTCGAGCGCGGTGTCGGGGCTGCCGTCCTCGGCGATCAGCATCGTGCCCGACGGACGCAGGGCAAGGCTCACCCCGAGCAGGAAGCAGACACCCGGGTCGGAGGTGGACAGGTCTGCCAGCACCAGGTTGGCGTCAAGCAACAGGGTGTAGAGCGCTTCGCCATCGGTGGCGAGGCTGTCGTCCGCGCGGAGGGCGTCCATGCCAGCTTTCTCGAGGGCAGCACGGATCAGCGCGAAGTGGCGGTCGGCGTCGAAGCGCTCGCGTGTTTCAAGCTCGGTGCGGGCACCGCTGCCGATCAGCACCACACAGGTGGGGCGGTCTGCCCTGGTCTCGCTGCGGGCGGCGCCGGCGCTGTCCTCCGGCATGCGTCCGGCAGGCGTGACGCCCGCCTCGGCGAGCAGTTTGCCGGGCGGACGCAGCACGACCTTGCCGACGCGGATTTCGTCATTGCCAAGGGCGCCGAGGATGCGCGCTCCCGCGGTGTCGTCGCCTCGTGCGAGCGCGTCCATGCCGCGCGCGTAGGCAAGCAGCGTCTGTTCGCGGGCCAGCGGCATTTCGATTGCCGCGGCCAGCCCGCCGAGTTGCACGCGTGCCGCGACGGGATCGCTGGCGGTCTGTCTGAGTGCGTCGGCAAATGCATGCGCGGCGCCGTCAGGGCTGATGAAGGCGAGTGCGACCCAGCGCTGTATGGCGAGAAACTCGGCCAGCTGGGGGTCGATTGCGCCGCCCGAGTGTTTTTCGACCGCGTCGACGTAACGCCACAGCAGTTCGGCGACACGCAGCGGACGCGGGCGCACATCCCCCCGGTAACGCGAACGCAACAGCGCCATGCAGTGCCAGCGCACTTGCGGGTCGATGCGGTAATAGCCCGCGCCCAGCGAGGTCGTGATCGGGGCAAACAGGACGTCCGCCTCGAGGCTGCGGTCGGTGCCCTGTGCGGGCAGGAAATTCACCCGGATCAGGTCGAGCAGGTCGGCGCGCAGCGTCTCGGGGATCGATGCGTGCATCAACAACAGCAGCGCCTCTTCGCCGTAATCGCTGGCGTACTGTTCGAGCGCCGCATAGGCTTCGCGGACTTCGAGGGGGCGCTGACCGATATGGGCGGGATAGGGCATGGTCAGGCCTGCTTGTTGCCGCGCAGGATGTCGATCGCGCGCAGCAGGTGGTCGGCGTCGAGTGGCAGCATGGGTGTGGGCGCGCCGGCGATCAGGGCCGCGGTCGTACTCGCCCAGCGTGCGCGCGGCATGGGGTTGAGCCACACCGAGGCGGAAAAATGCCGCGCTGCGGTGTCGAGAAAGTCCTGCGTCTGCATGGCGCGGCGGCGGTTGAGGTAGCCGCGTGCGCTGCCGGCATCGCTCACGATCAGCAACGCGGCCCCCGCGTGGCGTGCAAGTACCGCGTCGCGCGGCTCGGGTGCGGTGAGCTCGCGCGTACGGAACAACTGCCGGCGCGGCAGGTTGGAAAAGTAGCGGATCTCGGTGCGGGCGAATCGCCCCAGGCGCAGTGAGTCGTTCAGCGTCGCCAGGAAGGGGAGCCACGGGTCCATGCTGGCGCTGGCGTCTGCGAGCACCAGCAGGCGCACGTTGTTGCGCCGGCGCGCGCGCAGCACGGGTTGCTGGATCAGACCCTTGCGGCAGCGCTCGCGCAGGGTCGCATCGAGGTCGAGCTCGGTGCGCGGGCCGGTGCGCACGGTACGCCGGAAGCGTCGCCACAGCACGGCCAGATCGCGGGCGTTGATGATGGCGTGCGGATGCAGCACGTAGTCTTCGCCTAGCAGGGGCTCGCCGTCCATGCGCGGAACCGGCAGGCCACCGCTGTCGGTCGGCCCGGCAAAGGCCAGACGCACACGCGGGGCAGCTTCGTCCTGCACCGGGCCGGCCGTATCCGGCGCGGCGGTGGCGGGAGCCGGACCAGTGGCTGCTGCGGGCATGGAGCCGGGCGGGGTGGGCGCTGGCGCCCGTTCGGCTGGCGACGGTTCATGTTCGATCAGGAATGCATCGAGCGCGCCCGTGATCGCGGGTGGTGCAGGGGGCAGCGCAAGAAACCAGCGGTCAATCAGGCGTCGCTCTTCCTCGTCCCTTGCCCACAGGGCGAGGGCGAGTTTGCGCAGGGATTGACGGTCGCCGTGGCCGAAACCCGCGCGCAGCGCCCGCACGCCGTCCAGGTAGTCGCGCACGCCGACGGGCACGCCGCGCGCGACCAGTTCGCGAAACAGTCCGTGAAGCAGCGGGGGCAGGGGGGGCGTGTCGCGCATGGCAGGGCTCAGTCGCCCGCTTCGTCCACGGTACGGGCGCGGTAGCGTTCGATGTCGTTCCGGATCTTGAACAGGATGGCCTGGTCGCTGGTCCCCAGTCTGTCGGCCGAAATCTCTTCGGCCTTGCGACCCTGCCAGTGCAGCACCCGGACCCAGTCCACCAGCTCGCTGGTGGCCGGCAGCTTCTGCATGCCGAGTTCGAGACCACGCTTGCGAATCTCCATGAAGCGCTCGACCGCGCCAGCCGTGAGTTCGTCGCTCACGGTGTCGAGCCTTGCCCTGAGGTTCTTGGCAACGATGTCGGCCAGCATCGCCTTGTCGGTCGGAAAGTCGAGCTGCACATAGAGGCAGCGCCGCAGGAAGGGCTCGGGGAGCTGCTTCTCGCGGTTGCTGGTGATCAGCACGATCGGGCGAACGCCCTTGGGTGGTCCGCTGACGTGACGCCCGAAGCCACGCGCGGAGAGGCACTCCTGGTCCTCGTTGCGGGGGAGATCCTCGATGTCGAACTCGAAGCGGTCGAGGACGTCGAGCAGGTCGTTCGGAAAGTCGATGTCGGCCTTGTCGACCTCGTCGATCAGCACCACCCCCGGCTTGCCTTCCCGGATTGCGTGGCCGAGGGGCTCGAGGTCGATATAGGGATAGACCTTGCGTGCGGCGGTGTTCTCCGGGACCTGGGCATCCTGCAGGCGCCGCAGCGCGTCGAAACGGTAGAGCAGGTCGCGCGCCTGGCTGGTGCTCTTGACCGTCATCACGGTGAGCTGGTCGAGCAGCCCGAGCTCTTCCGCGATGGCGCTGGCCAGTCGCGTCTTGCCGCAACCGGCCTCGCCTTCGACCAGAATCGGGCGGCCGAGGCGGACCGCCAGATTCACGATCTCGGCCGTTGCTGCGGTGGCAAGATAGGAAGCCGACTTGTTGCCAGCGAACTGCTTGTAGCGGGACGGTCGCGCCATGATGTTGTCCTCAGCTTGCGCTGGCCCAGAAACCGTTCAGGGTCAGCCGGTTATAGACGTCGGATGGATTGCCGTCGGGGGTGGTGGCAAGGGCGGCGATTTCATCGCGGCGTGGCTCGTCGAGGGTGATGCCCGCACTCTTTCTGAGTTCCTTCAGCCATTTCCGCACCTGCCCCGTGCTGATGTCGCCGAGCGCCGGCAGCGCGAGCAGGTCATCGTAGTCGGCGGTGCCAGCGTCGGCCTCCGGCGTGGTCACGCCTTCAGGCGCGGGCTGCGGCAGGGGGCAATGGTCGATCAGGAACCAGTACAGGCGACCTCCGCCGCAGTCCTGTGCGGCAAGGGCCTTGCGCAGCGGACGCCAGAATCCTTTGATGAATCGCGTGAGGCGTTCCTGGCGGTGCCCGATGCTGCGCAGGATGACGATGACCGGCCCCCGGCGCAGGCGCGCGGCGAGCGTCTGCGCCAGTTCGGGAATGGCGGCGCGATCGATCATCGGGGTGCCAAGCTGACCGCAGGTCCAGCGGATCAGTGCGTCGGTGCTGTCGGTGTCGGCGGGCTGGCCGCAGATGGGCTGGGCATCCTCCCACTCGTCGTCCCAGGCGTTCAGGAACTCGGCGAATTCGCGCTGGCCGTGGTTTTCCGGGCCATGTACGAGAAATGCGGCTGCACGCTCGCCCCTGTTCGCGCGGAAGTCTTCGAGCGCGTCGACCAGGGCGGTGCGCTGGGTGTCGCGCCCAATGCGGCCGAGTTCTGCGAGGGGGATGTCGCCGCTGGCCTGCCGGCGGCCTGCGAGCGCCTGGCGCAGCAAGGTGAGGTTCCAGTTCTGAATGCTGGAGAGCGCCTTGCCCATCAGTTCGAGCCGATCGCGGTAAAAGACCATGATGCGTCCGTCTGCGGCCCACGCCTTTACGGTCTGCAGGAAGCGTGTCTGATTGGCGTCGTCCAGTGCGGCGAGGTCGGGCGGTTCGAGCTCGGTCTGCGCCTTGGCGGCTTCGCGCAGGTGCGCCTCCGCCGGGCTGCCGGCTTCGGGCAGAAGGATGAAGACCGGGGCCTCGCCCTTGCCCCACTTGGCTTCTGCCCAGCGGAATTCGAGTTCGGTGATCGAATACTGGAAGCCGGGGGGAATCCATCCGTAGCGAAAGCCGAACAGGCCGAAGTAACCGTCGCTTTCGATGACCCGCGCCTTGCACACATCGACGACGAAGTGGCCGCCCTCGGCCCAGTCTTCCTGCAGGTAGATTTTCGCGGCAGGAAGGTTCGACTGCACGAAGTCGCGAACGGATTCCCGATATGCCTTGCAGTCCTTCGCGGTTGCGCTCAGGAAAATCGTCGAAATCTCGGCAATGTCGGCATCAGGCGGCATGGCAGTCGGTGCGCTTCCCGTGTGCGTTGGCAGGACGGTGCACGTTCACCATATGCGATAAGGCGCGTCACCGCCATGTTGCACCCGACCGGATCGGGCGACGCGCGCTTGCGGGCGAGGACCGGGATGCCGCTTGCAGTTACTTGAACAGGTCGTCCAGCGGGTTGCCCTTTTTCTCCCTGTCAGCGAAGGCTCTGCGCCCGGCGAACTCCTCTTCGATGTTGTCACGATAGAAGCTCCACGCCGAACCGGAGCTCGACAGCCGCCGCCACAGCTCGGCACCGATGCCGGCGTAATCGATCAGGCTGCCGTCATCGAGTTCGACCCTCAGGGTGCGCGTTCCGGCGTCGTAGCCGACGGCCCGCAGTTTCCCGGAGCTGATACGTTTCATTTCCATGACTGGCTCCTGCAGTACGCACGTTGAAGCGCTATTCTAAGGCTGCCTGCGGTGGCCGGGTTCATGGCAGCGCATCCAGCTCTGCGAGTGCGCTGCGAGGCACCCGGCGCATGCGAAATTTGGTGCTGCGTGCCCCGGGTGCTGATGGCATTGTCTTTTATAATGCGTCCCTTCTTGCGGGCGGTGGACAATCGCGCCGTTTCGCTCGCGCCGCTGCCGAAGCAACCACACCAGGAGTGATACACCGTGTTCCAACATGTCGATGCCTATGCCGGCGACCCGATTCTGTCCCTGATGGAGACGTTCAAGGCCGACACGCGAGCGCAGAAGGTCAATCTGAGCATCGGGCTGTATTACGACGGGCACGGCGTCATTCCGCAGCTGGGCGCGGTGGATGCGGCCGAAAGCCGACTGAACGCGCAGCCGCATGTGGCTTCGGTCTATTTGCCGATGGAGGGGCTGCAGTCCTACCGCAGCGGTGTTCAGCAGCTGCTGTTCGGCGCGGACAACCCCTTGCTGGCACAGCAGCGCGTTGCCACCATTCAGACCGTGGGCGGCTCCGGCGCGCTCAAGGTTGCTGCCGACTTCCTTAAGCGCTACTTCCCGGATTCGGAAGTTTGGGTCAGCGATCCGACCTGGGATAACCATGTTGCGATTCTCGCGGGTGCTGGCTTCAAGGTGCATACCTATCCGTATTTCGATGCTGCCACGCTCGGTGTGGATATCGAGGGCATGCTTGCGACGTTCGCACAGCTGCCGCCGAAAAGCATCGTGCTGCTCCACCCCTGCTGTCATAACCCGACCGGTTCGGATCTGAGCACGGCGCAGTGGGATCGGGTGGTCGAGGTGGTGAGGGCGCGCGACCTGATCCCGTTCATGGACATCGCCTATCAGGGGTTCGGCGAGGGTGTCGCGGAAGATGCCTACGCAATCCGTGCGATGGCCGCGGCTGGCGTCAGCTGCCTTGTGTGCAACTCCTTTTCCAAGATCTTTTCGCTGTATGGCGAGCGCGTGGGGGGCTTGTCCGTTGTGTGCGAGAGCAGCGAGGAAGCGACCCGTGTGCTTGGCCAGCTGAAGGCGACCGTGCGCCGCAACTATTCGAGCCCGCCGAACTTTGGCGCGCAGGTCGTCGCCATGGTGCTCAACGATGCCGGGCTCAGGCAGCAGTGGCTGGACGAACTTGAGGCCATGCGTCTGCGCATCATCGAGATGCGCAAGACGCTGGTGGCTGAACTTAAAACGGCGCTGCCCGCGCGCAATTTCGACTACCTGCTGCAGCAGCGCGGAATGTTCAGCTACACCGGCTTCAGTGCGGCGCAGGTGGACAGGCTGCGCGAAGAGTTTGGCGTGTACCTGATCGCGAGCGGGCGCATGTGCGTTGCCGGTCTGAACGCCGGCAACGTCAGGCAGGTCGCTGCCGCATTTGCGGCTGTTCAGCCCGGCTGATTGCCGCGCAGCCGCCAGTCCACCGTCTGCGGCCGCTCCGCCAGAGAGAGGCTGGCGGTGGTGGGCGGGGTGCGGGCGATCACGCGGCCGGCGCGCATCACCATCAGCCGGGTGGCACGCAGGCGCAGGGCGTCCACCGGGTCTGCCGCCTGCAGCATGACGAGGTCGGCGCGACAGCCGGGCGCAATGCCATAGCCCTCCAGCCCGAGAATCGACGCTGCGGTATCGGTGACCGCTGAATAGCACTGGCGCATCGCAGCCTGCCCGGTCATCTGCGCCACATGCAGGCCCATGCTTGCGACCTCGAGCATGTCGCCGCTGCCCAGTGCGTACCAGGGGTCCATCACGCAATCGTGGCCAAAGGCGACCGGCACGCCGCCGGCAAGGAGTTCGGGCACGCGGGTCATGCCGCGGCGCTTGGGATAGGTGTCGTGGCGGCCCTGCAGCGTGATGTTGATCAGCGGGTTGGCGATGGCGGCCACGCCCGCTTCGCGGATCAGCGGGATCAGCTTGGAAACATAGTAGTTGTCCATCGAGTGCATCGAGGTCAGGTGCGAGCCTGCGACCCGGCCGTGCAAGCCAAGGCGATGCGTGTGCTGGGCAAGGGTTTCGATGTGGCGCGACAAGGGGTCGTCGCTCTCGTCGCAGTGCATGTCGACCCGCAGGCCGCGCTCTGCAGCGAGTTCGCACAGGATGCGCACCGATTCGGCACCGTCGGCCATGGTGCGCTCAAAGTGCGGAATCCCACCCACCACCTCCACGCCCATGTCGAGGGCGCGCGTGAGGTTTTCCAGCGCGCCGGGTGCGCGCAGCACACCGTCCTGCGGAAAGGCCACCAGTTGCAGGTCGAGATAGGGCTCGACGCGGCGCTTCACTTCGAGCAGGGCCTCTACCGCCAGCAGGCGCGGGTCGCAGACGTCGACGTGTGAGCGGATGGCGAGCAGGCCCTTGGCGACCGCCCAGTCGCAGTAGGCCATGGCGCGTTCGATGATCGCATCCTGGGTCAGCAGGGGCTTGAGTTCGCCCCACAGCGCGATGCCTTCGAGCAGGGTGCCGGACTGATTGACGCGCGGCTGGCCGTAGCTGAGCGTTGAGTCCATGTGGAAGTGAGGATCGACAAAAGGCGGGCTGACGAGCTGCCCGGCGGCGTCGATGACTTCATGGGCGTCGGCGACCAGCGCGCGTTCGACCGCAACGATGCGACCGTCGAGGATGCCGATATCGATCGGGCTGCGGCCATCGGGGAGCGAGGCGTTGAGAATGATGACGTCGAGCATGGGAGTCCCGGTATCTGGTTGGCAGTGGTATCGGTTGGCGCCGGATCAGCGCTCACCTTTGCGATAAGGCTTCATCAGTGCCTGCGGATAGGCGGCGCGGCGGGCCATCACGATCAGGGCGAGGATGGACAGCAGGTAGGGCAGCATCAGGTAGATCTGGTAGGGCAGCGCACCGCCGGCCTGCTGCAGGCGCAACTGCGCGGCATCGAAGGCGGCGAACAGCACCGCGCCGAGCAAGGCCTTGCCGGGCCGCCACGAGGCGAACACCACCAGCGCCACGCAGATCCAGCCGCGACCGTTGATCATGTTGAAGAAGAAGGCGTTGAACGCCGACAGCGTCAGGAAGGCACCGGCGAGCCCCATCAGCATCGAGCCCGCGATGACCGCGCCCGTGCGCACCGCGATCACGTCCACGCCCTGGCCCTCGGCCGCGGCAGGGTTCTCGCCGACCATGCGCAAGGCCAGGCCCATTGGCGTGCGGTAGAGCAGGTAGGCGATTGCCGGCACCAGCACGATGGCAAGCAGGGTCAGCGCGGTCTGTCCCGCCAGCACCGGCCCGATCAGCGGCAGGCCGGCGAGCCCTTCGAGCGGCGCGAAGGCCTCGATGGTGGGCGGCGTGCTGACCTGCGGAAAGCTGACGCGGTAGGCGAAGGCCGACAGGCTGGTGGCGAGCAGGGTGACGCCGAGGCCGGCGACGTGCTGCGACACGGTCAGCCACACGGTGAGTACCGCGTGCAGGAGCCCGAACACACCGCCGACCAGGCCGGCGACCAGCACGCCGGTCCACAGGTCGGCGCCGTTGAACACCACGAGCCAGCCGGTGAAGGCGCCGGCCACCATGATGCCTTCGATGCCGAGGTTGAGGACGCCGGCACGCTCGCAGATCAGGACGCCGAGGGTGCCGAGGATCAGCGGCGTCGCCACCCGCAGGGTCGCGACCCAGAAGGAGGCCGAGCCGAGCATGTCGAAAAGGGTCGTCAGAAAATCCATCATGCGCGCCCCCAGCGGATGCGGTAACGGGTGAGCAGGGTGGCCACCAGCATGGTGAGCAGGGCCGTGGCGACGATGACGTCGGCGATGAAGTTGGGTACGCCCACCACCCGGCTCATGCTGTCGGCACCGACCTGAACGGCGGCGACGAAAAGAGCCGCAAGCAGCACGCCCAGCGGGTGCAGACCGGCGAGCATGGCGATGACGATGCCGGCGTAGCCGTAGCCGGGCGACATGTCGGTGGTGACATAGCTCGCGCGCCCGGCCACTTCGCCGACACCCGCCAGACCGGCCAGCGCGCCCGACAGCAGGGCGCACAACAGCACGGTGCGTCCAACCGGCAGGCCGGCAAAGGCGGCGGCGCGGTTGTTGGCGCCGACCGCACGCAGGGCAAAGCCGAAGGTGGTGAAGCGTTCGATCAGCCACATCAGGATTGCCAGGCCAAAGGCCATCAGCAGTCCGGTGTGAACCCGCGAGCGCTCGATCAGGCGGCTGAATTCGAGTTCGGGGTCGAGCGCCACCGATTGCGGCCAGCCCATGGCAAGCGGGTCCTTCATCGGCCCGTCCAGCATCATGGACACCAGCAGCAAGGCGACGAAGTTGAGCAGCAGCGTGGTCACGACTTCATCCACGCCCAGCTTCAGCTTCATCCACGCCGGCCCCAGCAGCCACAGCGCACCGGCCGCCGCGCCGGCAGCGATCATCAGCGCGGACAGCAGCGGCAAAGGCAGGTCGAAGGTGCTGCCACCGTGCATGCCGCCCACGGCGACCGCTGCGAGTGCGCCGAGGTAGAGCTGGCCTTCGGCGCCGATGTTGAACAGGCGCGCACGAAACGCAACGGCGGCGGCGAGTCCGGTGAGAATCAGCGGGGTGGCGCGGGTCAGGGTTTCGGCGAACGCAAAGCGCGAGCCGAAAGCGCCGTCGAAGAGCAGGGCATAGGTCTGCCCGACCGGGGCGCCGGCCCAGGCCACGAGCAGTGCACAGACGCCCAGCGTGACGAGCACCGCAACAATCGGGGCGAGCAGCATGGCCCGCCGTGAGTATTCACTGCGTGATTCAAGCCGCATGCTGCGGGGCTCCTTCGGTATTCGATGCGGCGCTTCCGGCCATGGCCAGACCGATTGCCGCGCGGCTGCAGCCTTCGGTGGGCAATGCGGGGCCGAGGCGGCCCTTGAACATCACCGCGATGCGGTCGGCAATGGCGAACAGTTCATCAAGATCCTCGGAAATGACCAGCACCGCAGCCCCCGCCGCCGCGGCGTCGAGCAGGCAGCGATGAACATAGGCGACCGCGCCGATATCCAGACCCCAGGTGGGCTGGTTGGCGACGATCAGTGTCGGGGTGACGCCGTCTCCGGCCACCGACAGGGCGCGGCCGAGAATGAGTTTCTGCATGTTGCCCCCCGACAGCACGCGCGAGGGCACTTCGATGCCCGACAGGCGCACGTCGAACTGCTCCACCAGCGTGCGGGTGAAGTCGCGGGCGGTCTTGCCGCGCACGATGCCAGCGCGCGAGAAGGCGGGCAGGTGGAGGCGCTCGGACACCGCGTTCTCCCACACCGGCAGATCGCCGACCACGCCGACCGCATGACGGTCCTCCGGGATACGCGCCACGCGGCGCGCGACCCAGTCGCGCGGATTGGCCCGCATCGCCTGTCCGCTGACGGAAACCTCGCCGCGATCGGCCGCGAGCGTGCCGCACAGGAGGTCGGCCAGCGCCTGCTGTCCGTTGCCGGAGACGCCGGCGATGCCGACGATCTCGCCGGCGCGAACGACGAGGCTGAGGTCGTCGAGCAGGGTCTTGCCACCCTGTGCCGCATGCACGCCGGACAGGCTCAGCACCATGTCGCCGTGCGGGCGTGGCTCACGGGTGGGCAGGGTCACGCTGCGCCCGACCATGAGTTCGGCAAGTTCGGTCTTGGTGGTGTCTTCGGTGTTGCGCACGCTCACCAGACGGCCGCCACGCAGCACCGCCACGCGCGCGGAAACGCGCAGTACTTCGTCGAGCTTGTGGCTGATGAAGATCACCGACAGCCCCTCCGAGACCAGCGTGGCGAGGGTGGCGAAGAGCGATTCGCTTTCCTGCGGCGTCAGTACCGCCGTGGGTTCGTCGAGAATCAGGATGCGGGCGCCGCGATACAGCGCTTTCAGGATCTCGACCCGCTGCCGCTCGCCGACGGACAGTGCCGCCACGCGCGCATCGGGATCGACGCCGAGGCCGAAGCGCTCGGCGGTGGCGATCAGCCTGGCGCGTGCGGCACGCCTGCGCGAAAAAGGCAGCCACATTGGCTCGGTGCCGAGCAGCACGTTGTCGAGCACGCTGAGGTTGTCGGCAAGGGCGAAGTGCTGATGCACCATGCCCACGCCGGCCGCGAGCGAGGCCTTGGGGTTGCCCGGCGGCAGTGGCTGGCCGAAGATTTCGATGTGGCCTTCGTCGGCCACGTAATGCCCGAACAGAATGCTGACCAGCGTACTCTTGCCGGCACCATTCTCGCCGAGCAGGGCGAGCACCTCGCCCGTACCGAGGTCGAGCGAGATGTCGTCGTTGGCCACCAGCTTGCCGAAGCGCTTGGTGATGTTTGCCAGGCGCAGGGCAGGCAGGCTTTCATTCATGGTGCGGAATACCCGGTTTGCTTAGTTGGACTTCGGCTCGGTGTCATTCACCTTGACCGTGAAGCTGCCGTCAAGAATGGCTTTTTCCTTCGCCTTGACCTTGGCGACGAGTTCCGCCGGCACCTTGGATTCGAAGGTGCCCAGCTTGGCCATCTCGCTGCCGCCGAATTTCATCGTCGAATACTTGCCATAGTCCTCGGCCTTGAAGGTGCCGGCCTTGACCATCTTGAGCGCGGTGTCGATGGTCGGCTCCATGTTCCACAGCGCCGAGGCGACCACGGTGTCCGGGTACTGCGGCTGGGTGTCGATGACGTTGCCGATGGCCAGCACGCCGCGCTCCTTGGCGGCGTCGGACACACCGAAGCGTTCGGCGTACATCACGTCCGCACCCTTGTCGATCATCGCAAACGCGGCTTCCTTCGCCTTCGGGGGATCGAACCACGAGCCGATGAAGCTGACGGTGAACTTCACCTTGGGGTTGATCTCGCGCGCGCCATCCATGAAGGCATGCATCAGGCGATTGACCTCGGGGATCGGATAGCCGCCCACCATGCCGATCTGGCCGCTCTTGCTCATGCCGGCGGCGATCATGCCGGTGAGGTAGGCCGGTTCCTGGATGTAGTTGTCGAACACCGAAAAGTTCGGTGCCTGCGGCTTGCCCGAGGAGCCGAGCAGGAAGGCCGTCTTCGGATAGTCGCGTGCCACCTTGCGCGCGGCGGACTCAACCGCAAACGCCTCGCCCACGATCAGGCCCTTGCCCTGTTCGGCGTACTGGCGCATCACTCGCTCGTAGTCGGCGTTGGTGACGTTCTCGGAGAACACGTATTCGATCTCGCCACGGCTCTGTGCCGCACTGAGCGCCTTGTGGATGCGCGACACCCATTGCTGTTCGACGGGCACGGTATAGATCGCGGCAACCTTGATCGTGTCTGCGGCAATCGCCGACAGCGGCAGCATTGCGGCGGCAGCCAGCGCGAGGCTCGATGTAATCAGGGTTCGGCGAATACGATTGGTCATCTTGACTTCCTTTCAGTGGGTTGTGTTTGCGGGAGGTGGTGGAACCGGACGGAGCTGATCGGCTGCGCAGGGCAGACCGCAGGTGCGCAGCACGACGGTCAGCACATGCGCACATGCGCGTTCATGGTCGGACGCCGACAGACGGGGCTTGCCGATGACGGCGCAGACCTGGCTCTCGAAGTCGGCATAGGTCTGCGTGGCAGCCCAGATCGTGAAGAACAGATGGGTGGCATCCACGGGCAGAATCCGCCCTTCGGCCGCCCACTGGTCGATGACCGCCGCGCGCGCTTCCACCGTCTTGCGCAGTTCGGTGCGCAGGTATTCGCCGATATGGGTCGCGCCGTGCACGATCTCGTTGGCGAACACGCGCGAGGCGTCGGGGCGGCGCGCGCTCAGGCGCATTTTGGCACGCACGTAGGTGGTCAGAGCGGTCGCCGGATCGGCGTCGGCGGTGATGCTTTCGGTTTCGGCGAGCCACAGGGTGAGAATGTTGTCGAGCACTGCCCGGTAGAGTTCTTCCTTGGAGCCGAAGTAGTAGTGCAGCGTCGCCTTGGGCACGCCTGCGAGATCGGCGATTTCGGCCATGGTTGCGCCCTGGAAGCCGGCGCGCGCAAAGACCTTTTCGGCGGCCTTCAGCATCGCGCCTTCCTGGCGCCGACGGATGCGGCCTTTCAGCCGCCCCGTGTCATCAGCAGTCGTCGCCGTCTGCG
Organism: Parazoarcus sp. PS-13 R2A; assembly: GCF_057621855.1. NCBI lineage: Bacteria > Pseudomonadati > Pseudomonadota > Betaproteobacteria > Rhodocyclales > Zoogloeaceae > Parazoarcus > Parazoarcus sp. PS-13 R2A. The sequence goes on along the minus strand of NZ_JBYEXN010000008.1, from coordinate 36,785 downwards.
CTCTCATCGGGTTCCGAACAGGCGGTCGCCCGCATCGCCGAGGCCGGGCACGATGTAGCCGTGCTCGTTCAGATGGCTGTCGATCGAGGCGGTCAGGATGGGCACGTCGGGATGTTCGCGTGCCATTGTTTCCAGACCTTCGGGTGCGGCCAGCAGGCACACGAACTTGATGCTGCTGACACCGTCCTCCTTGAGCCGCGACAGGGCGGCGCTGGCTGAGTTGCCGGTCGCCAGCATCGGGTCGACGACGATCACCTGGCGCTCGTCGATGTCAGACGGCACCTTGTAGTAGTACTCCACCGCTTCCAGCGTTTCCGGGTCGCGGTAGAGGCCGATATGACCGACCCGCGCGCCCGGCAGCAGTTCGACCATGCCATCGATCATGCCGTTGCCCGCACGCATGATCGCGATCAGGCACAGCTTCTTGCCGCTGATGACGGGCGCTTCGCAATCCGCCACCGGCGTGGTGATGGCGACCATTTCAGTGGCGAGGTCTCGCGTCACCTCATAGGCCATCATGGCGGCGATCTCGCGCACTACACGACGGAAGTTGTCGGTCGTGGTTTCGGCGTTGCGCAGGATCGTCAGCTTGTGTTTCATCAGCGGATGATCGATTTCGGTGACATTGGGGTGCATGGGGCGCTCCGTCTGCTCTGCTGCCGGTTTAGAAAACGGTGCCGTCGCTGATGATGATCAGCGGAGGCGGGCCGCCGGGGCGCAACTGCGAGGCAATCCGCCGGCCGGCCGACCAGGTGCCGCCCTGCAGGACCTTGGGCAGCGGAAAATCTGCAGCGGCGAGCCCGAGCTCGGCACGCACGGCCACGGCCAGACGGTCGAGCGCGATGACGGTCAGCGCGCGCCACTCGACGATGGGCGGCGAATCCACCCGCCACGGCGTGGTGTGGAACGCGGGGTCGAGCGGACGAATCACGCCGAGGTCGAGCAGCAGGCCGCCGTTGCGGTACTCAGGCAGGCCGGTGAGCGTGTCGATGCCGCGCACTTCGAGGCCGGCGGCCGCGAGCGGTTCGAGCAGCGAATAGGTGAGCCACTGTGTGAGCTTGTGGAAGGGCAGCAGTTCGTCCTCGAGTGCGGGATGGTGCCAGCAGTCGCCGAGCGACACGCCCTGCAGGCTGATCCGCCCGGGCCACACCGGGCCGAGCGCCTTGAGCAGGGTGGTGAGGATGAACTCCGCCTCGATCACGCCGCCGTCGGCATGCGTCAGCAGGTAATCGACGAGGTTGCCGAGTCTGGCCGGGGTGCCGAACACTGCGGGCGTTCCGGCGATCACCTCGCCCATGCGGCGCAGCAGGCCGGCCCGTCCGTCGAGTCCGACCAGGGGGTTGTCCGCGTCGACCTGGAATACCGAGGCAAGCTGCGCCGCGCTCAGGGCCGAGAGTGCCTTCGCGTCGGTGCGCAGGGGCCGGGCGGGGTCATCCGAGAGCGCACCGCTCGCAAACAGTGCGACGCTCGCAACCGCCAGACCTTCCGAGCGTGCGTGCGTCTGTCCATTGGCGGCGTCGTGATAGCGCCAGTCCGGACCGGCGCCGGCGTCGAGCAGCACGCTGGGGATCACCAGGTCGATGGCGACGCGGGCGAGTTCCAGCGCGTCGGCGTCGGGCAGCGTGCTGCACAGCGCTTGCCAGCGGTCGACGCCACCCACCTCGAAATGACGCCAGCGGCTGTGATAGGGCACATCGAGATCGGGGTAATCGCGCCGGATGGTTTCCGCCACGTAGGCCGCGGCGACCGGCAGGGCGTCGGCGTTCCACTGGAAGAAGGGCGACCGGCCACGTTCGACGGCTGCCATGACGGCTGCGCAGCGTTTGCGAACGGCGCTTGCCGTCAGCAGGGGCGTAGCGGGATGGTCGGCCGCGACGGGGGTGTACCAGCCGTCATGGATAGGCGTGGCAACGCTCATTCGTTCAGTCCCCGGCCCTTGGCGCGCGTTAGTTCATCGGCTTGCGGTGCGCCGGTCGGGGAGAAATAGCCTGCGGCCATCTTGGCGTCCATCTCGACCCGTGCATCTGCCGGGATCAGTTCATCGGGGATTGCAACCTGCTCGACGATGTCGATGCCTGCGGACACCAGCGCGTTGCGCTTCATGTCGCTCATCGACGCCCAGCGGTCGATGCGGCTGATGCCGAGCCAGTGGAAGACGTCGGGCATCAGCTCCTGGAAGCGCATGTCCTGCACGCCGGCCACACATTCGGTGCGGGCAAAATAGGTCTCGGCCCGGTCGCCGCCTTTCTGGCGCTTGCGTGCGTTGTACACCAGAAACTTGGTGACTTCGCCCAGCGCACGGCCTTCCTTGCGGTTGTACACGACGAGGCCGACACCGCCTTGCTGGGCCATCTCGATGCAGATCTCGATACCGTGCGCGAGATAGGGGCGGCAGGTGCAGATGTCGGAACCGAACACATCCGAGCCGTTGCATTCGTCGTGCACCCGGCAGGCCACTTTTGTCTCGGGCTGCCCCAGCTTTTCGACGTCGCCGAACATGTACAGCGTCATGCCGCCGATGGGCGGCAGGAACACCTTGAGGTCGGGCCGGGTGATGAGCTCAGGGAACATGCCTGCGGTCTGCTCGAACAGCGTGCGGCGCAGCTCGCGCTCGCCGATGCCGAAGCGCTCGGCGATGCCGGGCAGGTACCACACCGGATCGATGGCGGCCTTGGTGACCTTGACGTCGCCATTGGCGGCGAGGATGTCGCCGTCGGGCTTGAGCCGCCCGGCCGCGATGGCCGCTGCAAGCTCGGGCATGTTGATGTGCGCCTTGGTGACCGCGATGGTCGGACGGATGTCGATGCCGGCGGCGAGCAGATGACCGAACTCTTCGGCAACGCGGTGGCCCCACGGGTCGAAGGAAACGATCTTCTTCGGGTCGCACCACTGCGGATGCGGCCCGATCTCGGCGGCCGGCGTGGTGTTGGAGAGGTCAGGCCGGTGCGTGCTCTGCAGGTTGCCTGCTGCCACCGCGAGTGCGCGGTACAGCGAGTAGGCCCCGGAGTGCGTGCCGATCACGTTACGCTGGGCCGGATCACTCAGGCTGGCGACGAAGGGGCCGCGGTCGCGGGCCGAGGGGGCGCCCCATTTGACCGCGTGGTAAAGGCCCGAGCGGGTGCGAGGATGCGAGGTCAGCATAATGTGAGACGTCATGGCACGCTCCTTCCTGTAACCGGTTTGCAAAAACCTGACCAGATGGTCAGTTTCAGCATAGCGAGTTTCATGCCAAGTAAAAAGGACGGGTTTACGCGGAGAACGCGCCACAGGGCGCACCGGATGCGTGCCAGGCGGGGCGGATTGGCCGCTTTGCGCACGGTGACGGTGCGTTTTCTGCCGCCGAGCGAATGGCGTATCGAGTAACGCCGTACTAGTTTGCCCCATCAATCGGCAATGCTCTGGGAGCGAGTCGGGTGGATAGCACCACTGCCGTTTCGCTGCTGCCGTAAGGTGCAAAAGTCGCAATCAGTGCTTCGAGTTCGGACAGTGACCGCGCCACTACCTTGAGCATGAAGGCCGCACGGCCGGTGACATGGTGCGCTTCGCGTATGGCGGGCAAGGTGCCGAGCAGGGCCTCGACACGGGTGTAGGACTCCGGCGGGATATGAAGCTCGACGAAGGCGGTGACGGGGTAGCCGATGCTGTGTGGGTCCACTTCCGCACGATAGCCACGGATGACGCCCTGTTCCTCGAGACGCCGGATGCGCTCGGCCACCGCGGGCGACGAGAGCCCGACGCGTCGCCCGAGTTCGGCCAGCGGAAGGCGGGCGTTCTGCTGCAGCTCGGCAAGCAGGCGGCGGTTGAGGCGGTCGAGCCTGGGGTGATCGGACATTGGCGGCCTACGTATCCTGAAGATCCTTCGATTCTGAGGCAAAAGCGGCGCGATACCGTCGATCCCTCATGGGCGGGCGGCGGCGGTGGCGCACAGAATATGGCATCGAATTGCGCGGAATGATGCCATGTTGATCAAGGGATTGGTGCTCGGATTCTCCATCGCCGCACCAGTGGGGCCGATTGGTCTGTTGTGCCTGCGGCGCGGGCTGGAGAAGGGGTTCTGGGCCGCATTCAGCAGCGGGCTTGGCGCCGCTACGGCCGATGCGTGCTACGGACTGCTGGGCGCGTTCGGGCTCGCAGCCGTCTGCGCAATCCTGCTCGGACATGCGGTCTGGCTGCGCCTGTTCGGGGGGCTGTTCCTGTTCTGGCTTGCGTGGCAGACATGGCGCAGTGTGCCGGTGCGGCAGGCTGCCGAGGCGGAGGGTGGCGGGTTGTGGCGTGGCTACCTGACGACGATGCTGCTGACCTTGTCGAACCCAATGACGATCCTGTCGTTTGCCGCCATCTTTGCCGGACTCGGGCTTCCACAAGGCGATACGGTGCAGGGAATGGTCCTGGTGCTTGGTGTATTCATCGGATCGGCGCTGTGGTGGTGCTTGCTGGCGGGACTGGCAACGACGCTTGCGCGGCGCATGGGCGGCGGCGGATTGCGCTGGATCAATCGCGTGTCAGCGCTGGTGCTCGCTGCCTTTGGCGCGTACTCGTTCGCCGGCTTGCTGCATCTGCCCGCATGATGATCGCGCGCGTTGCGCAGGGCATCAGTCGTCGCCCAGGGCGAGCTCCGCAGCATGACAGGCGTGGATCGCGGTGGTGTCGAACAGCGGAATCTTCACGTCGGAGGCGCCGATCAGCAGGGAGATCTCGGTGCATCCCAGAATGATCGCCTCTGCGCCGCGGTCGACCAGGCGTGTGATGATGTCGCGGTAGCGGGTGCGCGAAGCAGGCAATACGGTGCCGAGGCAGAGTTCGTCGTAGATGATGCGGTGAACGTCGGCGCGGTCGGCGTCGTTCGGCACCAGAACCTCGATGCCGTGCTGCTCTTCGAGGCGGTGCCGGTAGAAATCCTGTTCCATGGTGAAGCGCGTACCCAGCAGCCCGACCCTGGAAAAACCCGCGCGCTTGATCGCCGCAGCGGTCGGGTCGGCGATATGCAGCATCGGAATCGCAACGGCCGACTGAATCGCATGCGCCACCTTGTGCATGGTATTCGTGCACAGCACGATGAAATCCGCGCCGGCGAGTTCCAGCGAGCGCGCCGCATCGGCCATCAGATCGCCGGCTTCATCCCACTGTCCGTTGCTCTGCAGGCGTTCGATCTCGTGGAAGTCGACCGAAATGAGCACGATTCTGGCCGAATGCAGCCCCCCGAGGCGGTCGCGAACCGTTTCGTTGATGATCCGGTAATAGGGCATGGTGGATTCCCAGCTCATGCCGCCGATCAGTCCGATTGTCTTCACCTGGGCTTCCTCAAGTCCTCAGTTTGACAGCGGGCACGGGCGTCGTTTCTCTTGTCGAATCCTGCGTCAGGCTTTCCTGCCCATCGGCAAGTACTTGCGACAGATCAATGCCCTGACGCCCCGTGCGGTGCTTAATACTAAAGCGAAGCGTGCTACAAATATAACTTGAGAGGAGACAACATGCTGACCATACAGGACTGTATCGAGCTGTCTGATCTGACCGAAGAAGAGATCCTCGCGATCGCGGAGCACGAGCACGTGCCCGAGATGATCGCGGTGGAACTCGGCAGCTATCTGGTGCACACCTCAAGCGGCGAAAAGCGGATCAAGAAGATGATCGCGGACGATATCGCTGAGGCACGCAGCAAGGGTGACTACAAGCATGCGGCCAAGCTCAAGCTGGTGCTCAAGCATTATCTGGAAGAGCACGCGAATCTGAAGTGATCGCTGCCATTGCTCTGTACCCGTGGCGCTTCCCGCCGGCCGTGAGTCGGGCGTGTGGGGGGCGGGGCCAGGGCTGAGGTCGCAGGCAGACTCGGCAACCCGTGTCGCCACCTGCGCCGGATGGCACCACCCGGTGCGCGACGATCAGCAATCCAGTCTGAGTGCCTGCAGCGGCTTGCCGGTGACGGCGTCGATGACGACCAGGTTGATGTGGCGCGGATGATCTGCGCTTTCGGCCTGCGTCGGCGTGAACCTGAGCGTCCGGGCAGCACCATTTTGCGCGTCCCATTCGGGAACCTGCACATACTCACGTACTACCGCATCGTGTCGGAGGCCTTCACCACGGTTTTCTCCGGCACGGACCGCGGTGAAATGTCCGTCCTCGGTGACCGCCCAGTAGGCGGCGAGTCGTGCGGGCGCGCCAGCGGCCGGAACGATGGTGGCCGTGACCTCGTCACCGTTGTGCGACAGGCTCAGCGCAAGGCTAGCCGTCGTGCGCGTTCTTGCCGAAGTCGGGTTCGGCGTGGCGTGCCAGCGCGGGTAATCCTGTCCGTTCAGCACGACTTGGGGCGTATAGCTGAAGCGTGCGCCGTTTACTGCTTGCTGCCGTGCCTGGCGCAGTGAGTAGGCCGGGCTGGCGAAGCGGTCCTTCCAGCCCAGCTTGTCCCAGTAGTCCACATGAAAGGCGAGCGCGACGACCGCCGGATCGTCCCTGAGGCGCGACAGCCAGCGATCGGCGGGCGGGCACGAACTGCAGCCCTCCGAGGTGTAGAGCTCGACCAGTGGCGCCACAGTGGCCGGGCTCTGAGCGCTGCAGGTCTGCGGAGCGCGGCTGGAGGTGGCGTGGTCCTGCCCTGAGTGGTCCGCGGCGGCTGGTTGGCCAATCAGCGCGAGCACCGCAGCCATGCCGATGAGCCCCTGTGAGCAAGGTCGCATGATCCATTCTCCTGTGACGATGAGACTTCGTCGCGTGGAGCGTCGGATTCTTACGGTGACCGGAAGGCGGGCCGGGGCAGGCATGGCCCGCGCCACAACTAGGCGTCGTCTGCAGGTTCGGCTTCGTCGTATTCGCGTACCAGCGTCAGTGCCGCGTCGACATCCTGCTCGTCAACCATGACCGTGGCGAAGCCCATGGGCGACAGGTCGCCGACGCCGCCCTGCAGGTAGTGTCCGCCCACGTGGGCCTCGATGCCATTGGCGCGAAGCATGCCGGCGACGATGTGTGCCTCGACGATGTCGCCGGCGCGATAGATGATTTTCATGCCTGCAAGTGTAGCGTCGTCCGAGGCATGTTCGTCAGCCGGGGCAGGCGTGGTGCTGCCCCGCGGCGATCAGGGGGCTGTCGCAGCGTCCGCAAGGCCGGCAAGCGCTTTCTGCAGGTTCGGGACGACTGCGCAGTCGGCCACATCGCTGCGCTTCGCAAGGTAGGCCGGATCGTTGTAGCCGAGCCAGACCTGGGCCGAAGCGTCCTCCCACACCAGGGCCTTGAGCGGCAGGTCGATGCCGACGGTCTGTGCGCATTCCATGAAGGGCGTGCCGCCTTGCGGATTACCGAAGATCAGAACCTCGGTGGGGCGCAGCGTCTTGCCGATCTTTGCCGCGCCAGCGGCGTGATCGATCCGGGCAAAGACGTTCAGTCCCTTGGCCTTCACCTGCTCCTCAAGCCGGTTCATGGTCTCCTTGGCGCTGTGCGGGCTCTTGAGCGCGATCAGGCCGTCGGCAGCGCTTGCTGCAGTGACGGTGGATGCGAGGGTGAAAGCGAAAAGCAGTCGGGAAAACTTCATGTCTAACTCCGGCAGGGGTGAAAAAACGGGGGGTTCGGGGGGCTCGTTGCGGTGAAGCGGGCACGTCCCGGGGATTGGTCGCGTGAAGACAGAAAACCTTTCAGTGCGAGACCGTTCTGGAGAACACGTTAAGAACGGTCACGCCTGCAATGATCAGAAGCAGCCCGATGATTGCGGGGGTGTCAAGCGATTCGCCGAAGACCAGCCACGAAATCAGCGCGATCAGGGCAACGCCTGCGCCCGACCAGATCGCGTAGGCGACCGCGACCGGAATGAACTTCAGCGTCAGCGACAGAAAATAGAATGCCGAGGCATAACCGGTGACCACCAGAAGCGAGGGCCACAGCCGGGAGAACCCGTCCGAGGACTTCAGCGCCGATGTCGCGATGACTTCGCTGACAATGGCGACAGCAAGGAAGATCCATTTCTGCATGCGTGTGTTCGTCCGTTTTGGCGCGTGGGGCTTGCCTGCTGCGGGGGCGAGCCCCGGGCGCGGCGCGCATTGTTTTCAAGTTCATCCTTGAGGACGACTGCGTGGTGATGCCGTGTGTCCTTCGTGCCACGGATGAGCGCAAGTCCGTCGAGTTGCAGCAGTGAGGCTGCCTGCGCCCCCCAGCAGTCATATTCAGATGGACTTGCGACCGGGGGCGCTCCCGGAACGTTCCCGGAGCGCGATGCTTTTTTCTGGAAGGCGGCCGAGGCATTCGGCCATATCAGGCTTCGGGCAGCGGTGGCCTTTCCGGTGGCAGGCGGGTGGTGAGCGTCTTCTGCATTGCGTAACGGCGGAAGCGCACGCCGTTGCGATCAAGGTCCTGCGCCTCGGTCACGACGAAACCCCGATGCTCGAAAAAGGGGCGGGCGACGAGGCTTGCCTCGGTAAAGGCGGTGTTGATGCCGGTGGCCGACAGCGCAGCCTCCACCTGTGTGCACAGTGCGGAGGCAATGCCCTTGCGTGCATGTTGCGGGGCGGTGAACAGCAGGTCGATATGTCCGTTTGGTGCCCAGGAGATGAAGCCGGTCAGCACGCCCTCATCTTCGGCGACCAGCGTCTGCTGTCGCTCCAGGCGCGCTTGCCACAGCCTCTGATCGGGTTCGGCAGGCGCCCAGGCTGCGCGCTGGCGCGCGTCGTAGTGGGCGCCAGCGAGGCCATGCACGGATGCGCTGAAAAGCGCGATGACGTGTGGCAGGTCGTCAGCACGAAATCGTCGAATGTTCATGCGAAAGTCATCGATGGTGCGGGACGGCGCGGGCGGAGGGGCTAGTTTCCGTCCCGTCCGGGCACAACGACTTCCAAGGTCTTGCCACCATAGCCGTAGCGCTGGTCTCTTGCCTGAATACGGACCGAGCGCAGCGTCGATGGAATCACGACACCGTAGAGGTCGCGGGTGAAGGGCTGCTCGGATGCGTGGTCGTGAAACAGCTTGCGCTCGCCATAGACGGTGCCATCCGCGCCCGTGACCCGGAAGCCGTCGGCGTAGCGCTGAGGGGAGTCGTAGGGCGACGAGATCGTGACGTCGAAGTCGAAGCGGTTCGCGGTGAGCGCTCGAACCTTTGCTGCGAGCACGTCCGGAAACTGCTGGGTATCTGCTGCCATGGCCGACAGCGGGGTGCCGAGGCAACTCAGCAGGCCTGCAGCGGCAAGGGTTCGGGCCATCAGTGGCAGAGAGCGGAGAGCGGTCTTCGTCATGCCGGTTTGTCCGTGGGGCCGACCCACATGAAGGGATTGTGTGCGACTTCCCACAGATGGCCGTCCGGGTCCTTGAAGTAGCCACTGTATCCGCCCCAGAACACCTTCTGAGGCTTCTTGGTCAGGGTTGCTCCGGCCTTCACAGCCCGGGCGACCACCACATCGACTTCTTTCTCGGAGCTCACGTTGTGCGCCAGCGCAAAGCCGCTGAATCCGCTGCCGTCGGCCGGCACCTGCGCGTCTTCGGCCAGCGCCTCGCGCCCGTACAGGCCGAGCCAAGTGCCGTTCAGCTTGAAGAATGCAACCGAGGGCGGGGACTCCAGCCGGGGAAAGCCGAGGCCCTTTTCGTAGAATTCGACGGATGCCGCGATATCGCGCACGCCGAGCGTGATCATGCTGATTCTGGGTTGCATCGGTCAGTCTCCTGAATGCTGTGTGCCGCAGATCGACGCGCCGGCGTACTGCAAGCGCTCAGTGTATCGTCTGGCGGGCGGGACGACATCAGACGAGATCAGTGCTTCGAGGCAGGACAGGAAATCGTGTTTCGGTTTCAGCGACACGCCGAGTTCAGGTTCAGGCTCTTCGGTGCGCTCGCCCTGCTCATGCCGTGGAGTTCGTGCTTGCCGCAGTTCAATGATAGTTGAGCGTCACGCTCGGTCGCCAGCCAGGCCCTGCATTCAACCGCCGATCAGCAGCAGCTTCCCTGTTTTCGGGTCGCGGTACACCTGACCGAGCGCTTCATAGCCGCTGCCCGCTTCGGCGTCGCGCTGGATCGACTCGGGCACGGTCGTGAGCTCCTTCCCCAGCTTTATCTCGCGCTGTTGCTGCTGTGGCGGCGGCTCGGTTGCGAAATGCTTCTGCAGGTCGGGGCTGAAGGACACGAGCGCGGCGATCAGGCCGCAGGCGAACACGAGGACGATGTCGATGAGATTGGCCATCGGTCCGAGCGGGTCTTCGTCGGTGTCGAGAAAGGCGCTGTGCCGCCACTTATCCATGGCTGCTCTCCAGCGCGGTCAGCGCGTTGTCGTACCAGCGCCGGCGCAGACGGCCGAGGACGAAGCCGATCATGCCTGAAAGCAGGCCGATCACCGTGGTGTCGAAGGCGACCGTCATCGCGGTGGTGAGCACCCGCAGTTCGCCTTCGCCGAGTGCGGCCAGCCCCGGGCCGAGCGGGATGAGGGTGCCCATCAGGCCGAGCATGGGGGCGAGCCGGGTGATGAAGTCGGCGCGCTCGATACGGCGCTTGCCGACCCGCATCAGGGCGTGGCGGTCGCGCGCATCGGTGAGGCGCTGAATGCCGCCCCAGCGCTCGCCGATGCTGATCCCCAGTTCATACACGGACAGGGCGACGAAGAACAGCAGGCCCCAGATCACCGGTTGCAGCAGCAAGGCGGTGATCTGGTGCATCAGAGTCAGGGAGATTCCGGAAAACATGTGTCGCTCTCTTCAGGTTATCGGGTTGCGCGCCCGCGCAGCGCGCCAAGCAGCAGCAGGCCAAGGGCAAGCGCCAGCAGCCAGGGCAGATAGTCGGAGGTCTGGGTTTCAGTCTCGCTGTCGATGGCCTCGTCCGCCGTCGGCGCATTGCTGTCAGCGGCGGTCTGCGACGGATCGTCCGCCGCGCTCCGGTTCAGGTCGTCGAGGCTGACTTCCTGGATATGGCTCGGTGAGGCCTCAGCCTGCGCAGCGGCCTCGAGCCGGCTTTTCGCCAGCGCCGCCTCCAGCGCTTCCGCCTTGGCCGGCGCAATGTTCGCTTTCACCAGGGCGTACATCGGATGATTTGCATGGGTGTGGCCACTGCCCGGGTTGCCGTGCTCGACGATGTTGTCGGCAAAGCGTTCGGCCAGCTGCCTGACGGTTTCTGCGTCGGCCTTCCAGAAACCCTTGTCGATGGCGACCAGCATCACCGCGAGGATGTTCGTCTGCACGTAGCGGTTGTTGCCCTCGGCGAGAAACGTGTCCAGCCCCAGCTCGAGGCGGTCATCGACGTAGACGGCCTTGACCTCCTGCCACACGCGTTCGTCGATGATCTCGGGGCTCGTCGCCTGCCAGCCCCACAGGTATTCGATGAACTCGCTGCCCATGGTGCGTGCGCCGGCGTAGCCTTCCTTCATCAGGGGCTTGATCCACTGCGGGTTGAGGTAGCGGCCGCGCAGTTCCGACAGCAGGGCCGTGTGCAGGGTGTCGATGCTCAGGTTCTTGCCGTTGGCGTGGTTGATCACCGCACTCGCCGGCGCCTTGCCGCGCTGGCTTTCCACCGCGAGGTTGAAGCCGCCGAGATAGTCGAAGGCGTCGTTGTTGTCCATCAGGCCGTAGAGGTTGCTCGCGCGGCCGAGAAAGGTCTGCGAGATGCCGTCCAGCTGCTGGCGGAACAGATCCTGCGCGGCTTCGCCCTGCAGGCCGGCACCATAGGCATGGCCCATGCGCTTGATGAAGACCTGCGCGAGTTCGCTGCGGTCCTGCCACGAACCGGAGCGCTCGACCATGCGGTTGATGCCCGCCCCGTAGGCGCCGGGGGTGATGCCGAACACCCGCACGCTGGCGCTGCGGCCGAGCTGGGCGGCGGACATGCCGGGGGTTTTCGCGAGCAGCTTGCGCGCCTGGTCCACCCAGTTGTTGGCAACCTGGTTCAGTTCCAGCGCTTCGTCGCCGCCGCGTTGCCATTCGCCCAGCGGCTTCAGCGCTTCCTTGAGCGCCAGCGCCAGCGCGGGGTAGTCCCTGACGATGCGGTCGCGGCTGGCGTCGAGCGCCAGCAGGCCGGCCTTGTCCAGCAGCAACATGTGCTGGCCGTAAAGATCGCGGAACAGGCCCGACGTGGTGAACACGACGTCGTAGCGTTTCGGCTGGTCCTTGCCCAGTGGCAGGCGCTCAAGCCCCTTGACGATGCCGCGGCTGTTCCACACCGGACGCACGCCGAGCAGCTTCATGCCGAACGCGATCATCGCGCCTTCGTCGCGCACCGCGTCCGAGGCCCACAGGATCACGCCCTGTTTGTTCGCCGCCACTTCCTTGGTGTAGGCGGCCACGCCGGTCTCGCCGGAGAGCACCTGGCCGGCAAGCGTCGAACCGGTTTCGTACGCGAGCTTGGTGGGCAGCAGGCTGCCGTCGAGTGCATAGAAGTTGCGCCCGGTCGGCAGCGCCTCGGGCGTGCGGATCGGATCGTTGCCCTTGCCGGGTGCGACGAATCCGCCATCCAGCCCCCTGATGAGCGCGGCCATCTCGGCCTTGGGCGAGGCCTGCAGCTGCGCGCGCCAGCGCCTTGCCTCGGCGCTGTCGGGCGCGCCACCGTCGAGCATGGACTTCATCATGGTGTCGATCGCATCGCGCGACCAGCCGCGGCCGAACACATGCAGGCCGAGGGGCATGAAATCTTCCTGCAGCTTGGTCAGGTAGTGGCCGACCTCGTGCAGCAGCAGCGCCTCGTCGATGTCGTCGAAGCCGATGCCGCGCACCTTGAGTTCCTCGTCCATGCTGGCGGTCAGCTCCTCGCGCAGGCCCATGCTGTCGATCTTGCGGCGCAGCGTCTGCACCGCCTCGCTGCGGGTGTAGCCGTCGGTGGCAGCTTCGGCGCTCTCGATCAGCTGTCGCAGTTCGAGCAGGTCGTCGTACAGCTCGGTGATCGCCAGCGGCGGCGTGAGGTGGTCCACCATTACGGCGAGCCCGCGGCGCTTGGCCTGAATGCCTTCGCCCACGCCGTCGACGATGTAGGGATAGATGCCGGGCAGGTCGCCCGCGACCAGGCTCGGGTAGTCGCTCTCGCTCAGGCCCGCGCTGCGCTTGGGCAGGAACTCATAGGTCGAGTGGCGGCCCACATGCACCAGCGCGTCGGCCTTGAATACCGATTGCAGGTAATGGTAGAAGCCGAGGTACTGGTGCGGCGGCGGGAAGGACATGTTGGCGTGCAGCAACTCTTCGTTCAGCTCCCAGCCGCGCGGAGGTTGCGGCCCGAGAAAGACATTGCCGAAACGCACGCCGGGGATGAGTTGCCGGCCCTCCCACACCATCACCCTGCCGGGCGCAGCGCCCCAGCCGCGAATGCCCTCGATCTGCATTGCGATCAGTGCCTGTGCAAGCTGCTGGCTCGCCTGCCATTGCGGTGCCTCGCCCCTGGCCAGCGCATCGAGGGCGTTGCGATAGGCCACTTCGAGCTGTGCGAGCAGATCGAGCGCACGCGGGCGGCCCTTGTGCCGCAGGCCGTCGAGCGCGTGCTGCAGGTCGCTGACGGTGCTCTCCATGCGCTGCCTGAGCAGGCCGATTCGCGCCAGACGTTCGCTCATCGACTCGACCCCCGCAATCGACGCCGTCTGATCCTGCATCAGTTGCTGCAGTGCGCCGAGGGGGCCATTCACCATCTCAGCCTGAACGCTGGCGGGCAGGGTCTTGAACCACGACTCGTAGTCGGCCGCCGCCAGGGTCTGCACCCGCTTCGACATGTCCTGCAGCGCCTCCCGGTCTTCGGGCAGGTTCACGCCGCTGGCCTGAAGCAGGTCGAGCAGGGCCTTGCCGTCGGCGGGCAGGTCGCCGGTCTTGTAGCCGGCGGCCTTCAGGCTGCGCAGCATGTCGAGCAGGCTCTCGGGCACGTTGAGGTTGTCGGCGCCAATGTTGTGGCGGCCGGGCGGATGGTTGTAATAGACGATGGCGATGCGCTTGTCGGCGTTCTTCTTTTCCTGCAGCCGCAGCCAGTTGTTGAGGCGCCGCGCCTGGCGCTCGATCTCGGGCACCACAGGCTTACTGCGCGAGACCTGCGCGCCGGTCAGCGGGTCGAGCTGGGCGGGTTCGGCCAGTGCCACCACCTGAGGCTGGCTCACGCCCTGCAGTTCGGGCATGGCGAGACGGTAGTGGATCGCGTCGCGCGGAATGCCCTGATCAGACAGCTGCCAGTCGGCCTCGGACCATTCGCTCATGCGCAGCGCCTTGAGAACCGGCACATCGAGCTTTTCCAGTGCCGCGCTCACCGTTTCGCGGCCTTCGCCGCCGCCGATGACGAAATCCTGCACCGCGACGATCGCGCTTGCGCCGCGCTGCTTCGCCGTCAGCGCCGCGATGGTGTCGACCGCGCTCACGCTCGGTGGCCCCCAGGCCGCCAGTACCGACACGCATTGCCAGTCCTGCGCCGCACACAGCTGCTGATGCAGCGCCCATTCGCCTGCCAGATCGCCAGTGTCGTGATCCAGAATCCACAGGGTGCGGCGGTTCAGGTCGATCTGCCGGCCCAGTTCCGCTGCATCCATCCAGCGCACGCCACCCTTGTCATGCAGGGCGGTGCGCACGGCCGGCACAAGGGTGACGGGTTTCTGTCGCACACCGCCACTGGCAACCAGGTCGAGCAGGCTGGCGGCGTTGTCCACCGAACGATTCACCCAGTACGCGCGTGCCTGCAGCCAGTCGGCATGGCGCGGCTGCGCGGCCTTGAGCCGGGACAGCTCATCGGTGCCGCTCAGGGCCGCCTTCTCGCTGACGATCGCTTCGGGGATGTCCTTGGCGAAGATGCTGCCATTGCGGTCGTGCTGCAGCGGCAGCAGGCGCCGGTCGCTGTGCAGCACCATGCGCGTCTGCCCGTGCGGGTAAGGCATGTTCAACAGGCGCTCGACGGGCTCGCCGAACACCGCGATCATCAGCACGGCCTGATGCTCCGCGATCAGGGCCTGCAGCTGCCTGTCGTCCATTTCTGCCAGCTGGCTGACGCTGCGGATGTGGATGACCTGGCCCTTGCGCGCGCTCAGGAGTTCGTGCGCGCCGGCGACCAGCGTGGGTGCGGAGCGGTCCGACACGATGCTCAGCACACTGCGGTCGGCGGCCTGCAGAGGTTGCGCGAACAGCAGCGAGAAAAGGCACAGCATGGCCCCAAGTCCCGGCCAGCGGGAAGGGCGTAACAGTTCAGGCATGAAATGGTGTCCTGCCGCGGCGCGCCCGCTCGCGGCTTGCAATTGATCACGTGAAACAGCCGGGGGGAAGGGGCGGACAGAACAGAAAACGAAACCTGTGTGGCACCCCGCCACTGCCTATTTCTCTCGATTCCAGGCCGGTCTCCGGACTCGCAGATTGCCGAACACCAGGGTTCGACAAAACCCCTTCGCCTTCCCACGCCGCGTTGAACGCGATCTGCGCAGTGGCTGCCGATGCCGGGAGGCACGGCCGAAGGGATGAATCTGCTTACCGTTGCGGGGGCAGTACGGGCATTGCTCGAAGAGCGCACCCGTTTCCCGTTTACCCCGAACGCAATGGATTTGCGTTCAGGCACCTGAAAAACAGGCCGCAAGCTTAACAACTTCGAATGACGAGTCAAGGACAGCGGGATTCTCCTTGAACAGTGCGCGAGCTTCTGCAGCGTCCTCGCTGTGGTGGCACACGGGGAATCTTCATGCGTGTTGAGCATCGTAGTCAGGGTGGGGGCGGCAGGTGCCGCAGCTTGTCCGCATGACGGGGCACGCGCTGGCGGCGCGGCTCAAGCCTTTATCAGGGGAGGTCTGCAGGTACGCACGCATGGAGAAATTCTTGAAACCCGACCCGCAGCACGATGGCCATGCCTTGTTGAGCCTGGTCGATACGGTCATCCGTGAGCTCCAGCCGGGGGCGCTGTTGCGTGCCGGCCTCGACAGCCAGTTCGACCGCGACCTGGGCCTCGACAGTCTGGCGCGGGTCGAGCTCCTCGCGCGTGTCGAACGCAGCTTCGATGTTCGACTTCCGGACGACACGCTGGGGAGGGTGGAAACGCCGCGTCAGCTGCTGGCTGCGCTCGAAGTCGCCGGGCACCGCCCGGTGCCGGCGGCGCGGACCGGCGAGGTGGCGCTGGCGACGCCCGAACAGACTGCAGGCAGTCCGGAGGACGCATCGACGCTGGTCGAGGTGCTGAACTGGCATGTTGCGCGCCACCCCGAACGTATCCACGTCACCTTCTACCGCAGCGAGGACGAAACCGAGACCCTGAGCTACCGACAGCTCGCCGATGCGGCGGCGCGGGTTGCCGGGGCGCTGGCGCAGGCGGGGGTACAGCCCGGGCACGCGGTTGCGCTGATGCTGCCGACCGGGCTGGATTTTCTGTGCAGCTTCTATGGCGTGCTGATGGCCGGCGCGGTGCCGGTGCCGATCTATCCGCCGGCACGCCCTGCACAACTCGAGGATCACCTGCGCCGCCAGGCCGGCATTCTGCGCAACTGTGAAGCGCGGGTGATGATTACCTTCGACCGTGTGCGTCCGCTGGCGCAGATGCTGACCGGGCTGTGCCCGACGCTGTACAAGGTGCTCACGCCCGGCGAGCTCGATGCGGCACCGCTGCTGCGCGTGCCGGCCGGTGCGGATGACCTGGCACTGCTGCAATACACCTCGGGCTCGACCGGCGATCCGAAGGGCGTGATGCTCACCCACGCCAACCTGCTCGCCAACATCCGCGCCTGGGGGCGTGGGGTCGGGCTGAGCTCGACCGATGTTGCGGTGAGCTGGCTGCCGCTCTACCACGACATGGGGCTGATCGGCGCCTGGCTGGGCAGCGTGTATCACGCCTATCCGCTGGTGCTGATGTCGCCGCTGGATTTCCTTGCCCGCCCCGAGCGCTGGCTGTGGGCGATCCATCGTCACCGCGGTACGGTCACCGCGGCCCCGAACTTCGCCTTCGATCTGTGCGTCAAGCGTCTCGCCGGGCAGCCGCTGGACGGGCTCGACCTGTCGTCCTGGCGCTTCGCGGCCAACGGCGCCGAACCGATCAGTCCCGCCACGCTGGAGCGCTTTCGCGAGGCGTTTGGCGCCTACGGATTGCGGCCGGAAGCGCTCGCCCCCGTCTATGGGCTCGCCGAGTGTTCGGTCGGTCTCACCGTATCGCCTCCGGGGCGCGGGGCGCGCATCGATGCGGTCGGGCGCGAAGCCCTGACACGCAATGGAGTTGCCGAAGGCGCGGCAGCCGACGATGCATCGGCGATGCACTTCGTGTCCTGCGGCTCAGCGCTGCCGGAGCACGAACTGCGGATCGTCGACGATGCCGGCAGCGAGCTGCCCGAACGTGTCGTCGGCAGTCTCGAGTTCCGCGGCCCGTCGGCGACGCGAGGCTATTTCCGCAATCCCGATGCCACTGCAGGCCTGTTTCACGATGGCTGGCTGGTGACAGGCGACTACGCGTATCTCGCCGATGGCGAGGTGTACTTCACCGGCCGTGCCAAGGACATGATCATTCGCGGCGGGCGTAATTTCTATCCGTACGACCTCGAGCATGCGATCGGCGAGCTGCCGGGGGTGCGCAAGGGCTGCGTGGCGGTCTTCGGTGCTGCCGACGCCCGGCACGGCGGCGAACAGCTGGTCGTCGTCGCAGAAACCCGTGAGCAGGATGCCGCTGCCCGACAGGCACTTGAGCGCAGGATTGTCGCCGCCGCTGCGGACGAGCTGGGCCTGCCGCCCGATGTGGTGGTGCTCGCGCCGCCGCACGCGGTGCTGAAAACCTCGAGTGGCAAGATCCGGCGCGCAGCGATTCGCGATGCCTGGCTCGATGGCACGCTGGGTGCCGCCGGCCGCGCGGCCTGGCTGCAGGCGACGCGGCTGTTTGTGGCGAGTGTGCCGGGCAGGGTGCGCGGTTTTGCGCGTCATGTCGGCGCCAGGCTCTACGGGACCTGGGTGTGGGTTCTGTTCGCCGTGCTCTCACCGATTGCGGCCGTGGGGATCTTCACATTGCCCCGGCTCGAGCAGCGCTGGGCGGTGGTGCATCAGCTGGCGCGTGTCTTCCGCGTACTGAGTGGCAATCGTCTGCAGGTCGCCGGGCTGGAACATCTGCCCACCGGTCCCTGCGTGCTGGTGGCCAACCATGCAAGCTATGCCGACGGGCTGGTGCTTGCGTCCGTGCTGCCGCACCCCGTCGCCTTCGTCACCAAGGCAGAGTTCAAGAGCAACCGGGTGATGCGTCCGCTGTTCGAGCGCATGGGGGCGCACTTCGTCGAACGATTTGATTCGCGTCGTGGCGTAGCCGATGCGCAGGCGCTGGCGACCGCGGCACGCGCCAACCCGCCGCTGTTCTTCTTTGCCGAAGGCACTTTTACCGCACGCCCCGGGCTGCGGCCGTTTCGCCTCGGTGCGTTTCAGGTTGCGGCGGAAAACCACCTGCCGGTGGTGCCGATCGCCATCACCGGCACCCGCCGGATTCTGCCTGGAGACTCGTGGCGTCCGCGCCCCGGTCCGCTCTGTGTCACCATCTGTCCGCCGGTCGTGCCCGAAGCTTCAGACTGGCATGGCGTGCTCGCGCTGCGGAACGGCGTGCGCCAGCACATCCTCGCGCATTGCGGCGAGCCGGATCTGGCGAGTGCCGCGAGGCCGGGCGCTCAGCCCGGCGCGTAAGCGGGCGTGGCGATTCAGGGGGCGCTCAGGCCTTGCGCACGACGACTGCGTAGCGCCCCTTGTCCCGGCCTGACGTGGGCAGGTTCATGAACTCCGACACAAGCGCTTCGAAGCCGAGCCCGGTGAGCATTTCGAGCACGATCTCCGGCGGGTGCGAGTCGTAATGGAAGGGCTGGCCGAACATGGTGTCGGTGAACGCGGGGTGTTCGGAGCCGCCGCAGGTCAGCATCATGCGTCCGCCCGGCAGGAGCATCGCGGCAAAACGCCTCAGCAGTGATTCATGCATGGTGCGGTCGATATGAAACAGCGCGTCCCAGCACACGATCGCGTGGAAGCGTTCTTCGGTGCTGAAGGATTCGATCCGGGCGTGGATCCATGTGGCCTGCGGAAAGCGTTCGCGGGCCAGTGCCAGAAGCGCTTCGGACTGATCGATGCCTGTGAGCGCATGGCCTGCGGCAAGAATGTATTCCGCAATCGGCCTGCCGGTTCCGCAGCCGAGATCGAGCACCTTCGCGCCAGCAGGCAGACCACACAGCAGTGTATCCACGTAGTCGCGCTCGCGTCCGTAGAAACCCACGCGGGCGGCGTCCCAGGACGGGGCGATGGCGTTATAGCTATCCCGGTTCATCAGATGGCGTTCCGAGGGAAAGGAGGCGCGGCGACGCGTACGAAGCATGAGCGGCTGCACCGGACCGGATCAGTCTAGTACATGCCCGCCAGATTGTTGCCCAGCATGCCGACGCTGAAACCCAGCACGGCGCCCAGCGGTGGCGCCCAGTGGCGGCGCATGTGAGACTGCGGTGCGATGTCCTGAAAGATCAGGTACAGGATGCCGCCCGAGGCGAACAGCATGCTTGCGCCAAGGAGTTCGAGCCTGTCCCCCAGGTACAGCCAGCCCAGAATGGCGATCACCGGCCCGATGGGAACGAGCATCAGCATCAGAAGGAGGATGCGCGAGGCGTCCGTCTGCTTTGCAGCTTTCAATTCACGGTAGGCGTTGAAGCCCTCCGGGATGTTCTGCAGGCCGATGAACAGGGCCAGCAGCGGCGCCGCCCGCGATCCTGCCGCCAGGGCGCCGCCCAGCGCCAGGGATTCCGGAATGTAGTCGAGCAGCATCGCGGTGAATTGCGGCTTCTCGCGGCGTTGCAGCCCCAGGAAGCGCTCCAGCGCAAAGAACACAATGCCGCCGAGCAGGAAGAAAAAGGTGCTCGATAGCGAGTGGTCAAGGTATTCGGTGCCTTCGGGAATCAACACCAGGGCGACCGCTGCCGCCAGAATGCCGCCGCCGAAGGCAATCACGGAGTGCCGGAACTCGTTCTCCAGCCACGACGGTCGCAGGCGCTCGTACTTCGCCAGTACGCCGCCCAGGGGAATGCAGGCCCCTGCACAAACCGCGTACACCACGATTCTTGTGATCTCATCCACTCGGTGTCGCCTCAACAATACAGGGCTTCAGGCGCGCTTCGACGGCCAGGCCGCATGTCCTTGTGGCACGCGGTGATGACTGTCCCGGCATGCGGGCCACGCGATGCTGGCCCCGTTGAGGCGATCTTACGACGACTGCGTTGAGGGACAAAACCTGCCCGGCCGCGGGAGCCCGTGGAAATCCTTCTCCGGCGCTTCCCACGACCAGTCCGGGCTCGAAAGCTGCACTGGTCTCCGGCTGTTTGCGACGGACGAGCCGGCTTGAATCGCGCGTGCTTACTGCTGCTTCTGCGGACGCGACTTCTCGTTCGGACCATCCGCGGGGCGGCAGGCGAGTGGCTTGCCCTCGGGCGCGGCGCAGGTGCCGCTGACAGTGCCGGAAGGCGCGCTGAAGCTGCAAGTGGCGCCGTCGCTCAGGGACTTGCACGCGTCCAGTGCCTCCTGTGGCGGTTTGCGCGGACCGCCCTGTTGTGCGATGGCCGATTGCGCGAGAAGAAGGCCGGAAACGCATGCGACAGCGGCCACGAAGCCCGCGCGCGAGAAGGACTGTTTTACCTTAATCATCAGACTGCTCCTGTGAGTCTGCAAGCACGTGCCTGCGGATGAGCACACTGTAGCGACCAATTGTGTAGAGAAAATGGATTCAGCGTATCAATGTCGTCACAATCCTTACCGGTGCCGCCGGTCTGATCGGGTGGTACATTCTCGCTCACTGGTGAGCGCCAGGGTTTGCGGTGCCTGGCTCATGGATTTCTCAGGTTTGCGTTCAACTTTTTCTCGCCCGGATTGGGGCAGGGAGCGTCTGGTGCAGTTACACATCTGGTTGATCTATCTGGTCGCGGTCATTGGCTTGTCGCTCACGCCTGGCCCGAACAGCCTGCTCGCGCTCACGCATGGCGCCCTGCACGGACATCGCAAGACCCTGTTCACCGTATACGGCGGTGCGCTCGGTTTCGTCAGCCTGATCGCACTGTCGATGCTGGGTATTGGCGCGTTGCTGCAGACCTCCGCGCACGCACTCATCGCACTGAAGTGGATCGGTGGCGCCTACCTGGTGTGGCTCGGCTTTCAGCTGTGGCGCGCACCACCCCTGCAGCTTCAGCCGGACGCGAGCATGGTCGATACGCGGCGGACGACGCTGTTCCGCCAGGGCCTGCTGGCGGCGATCTCCAACCCCAAGGTGCTGCTGTTCTACGGTGCCTTCCTGCCGCAGTTCATCGACCCGCACGCCGATCTGCTGCTGCAGTTCGTCATCATGGCGGCGACCTTTGCCGTCGTGGAATGCGCGGTCGAGTATCTGCTCGCGCGGCTCGCCCATCGCATTCGCCCGCTCCTCGAGCGCACCGGGCGCAAGTTCAACCGCGTCTGCGGAGGCATGTTCGCAGTGATGGGGGCGGCGCTCCCGATGACGCGCTGAGCACACGGCTGGCGGGTTGTTGTCCCACTCGGTGCTCGTTGTTTATCTCCGCAGTTGCGTATTCATGAGTGCGGAAATCGACATTTCCATTTTGCGGGTCTATGTTTGATCGGGGCTGCCTGCCTTCGAGCCAACGCAGTCTTATTCTGCTCAGCTCATCCTGTGGCAAATGTCGATCGATCGTGAGCCGGATGGGGGGAGGTCGGGATCTATCCGGTTCATGTGCGGCTGATGCCATGCGCTGGAACATCGAGGGGCCAGGAACATGAAATTCAAGGACTACTACGAAGTCTTCGGCATTCCGCGCACCGCCACCCAGGACGAGATCAAGCGCACCTACCGCAAGCTGGCGCGCAAGTACCATCCCGACGTGAACAAGGACGCGGACGCAGAGCTGCGGTTCAAGGAGATCGGGGAAGCCTATGCCGTGCTGAAGGACCCGGAAAAGCGCGCCGCATACGATCAGGTCGGCAAGCAGTGGAAAGGCGGCGACGATTTTCAGCCACCGCCGGACTGGGATGCCGGGTTCGAGTTCCGCGGCGACGGTGCCGAGACGCACGGCGATGCGAGCGACTTTTTCGAAGCCCTTTTTGGCCGCCACGCGCGCACCGCGCATGGGGGGCGGGGGCATGCCCGGGGGCAGGATCATCACGCCAAGGTGCTGATCGATCTCGAAGACGCCTACCGCGGCGCCAAACGCAGCATCGGCCTGCGCATGCCTGCAGTGGACGCACATGGCCGTGTCGTGCTGCAGGAGCGCCAGCTCGACATCACCATTCCGAAAGGCATCCGCGCAGGGCAGCATCTGCGCCTGGCCGGCCAGGGCGAGCCGGGCATGGGGGCGGGGCCGGCCGGTGACCTGTTTCTGGAGGTCGGCTTCAATCCCGATCCGCGCTACCGCGTGGACGGACGCGACGTGTTCGCGGCCCTGCCGCTGGCACCGTGGGAGGCGGCGCTTGGCTGCTCGCTGAGTCTGCCCACGCCTGAAGGCCCGGTGCAGCTCACGATTCCTGCGCGCACGACGGCGGGGCGGCAGCTGCGCCTGAAGGGGAAGGGCATCCCCGGCAGTCCCGCTGGCGATCTGTACTTTGTCGTTTCAATTGTGGCGCCGCCAGCCGACAGCGAGGCACAGAAGGCAGCCTACCGGGCGCTTGCCGAGACGTTCGACTTCGATCCCCGTGCGGCCACGAAAGGATGATCGACCATGAGTACAACACATATCCAGATCACCTCGATCCGCATCGTCGAGGAAGAGGTTCAGCTGACACTGGCGGAGCTGTGTCAGGCCTGTAATGCGCCTGAGGCGTCGGTGGTCGCCTGGGTGAACGAAGGTATCCTTGAGCCGAGTGGTGACGCACCCGAGGACTGGCGCTTCACCGGCGCCTCGCTGCGGCGTGCCCGCAAGGCCCGCTGGCTGACCCACGACATGGAAGTGAATGCACAGGGCGTCGGCATCGTGCTTGATCTGCTCGACGAGATCGCGGACCTGCAGGCCCGTCTGCAGCGGGCCGGACTCGACTGAGAACGGGCAAGAGGGGCGCCGGCAAGACCCGATGGCCCGAAGGCCATCGTCGCCCTGAACGAGTGCCGTGCGAGGTGCCGAGCGCGCAGCGGACGGCACCTCGGCGCAGAATCAGGGAAGCCGGTGCAGGGCGCAGATCTTGTTGCCGGACGGATCGCGCAAGTAGGCAAGGTACAGCTTGCCGGACGTGCCTTCGCGAACACCCGGAGGATCCTCACAACTCGTTCCCCCATTGGCGACGCCGGCTGCGTGCCAGGCGTCGACCTGCGCCGGGTTCTCGGCTGCAAAGCCAAGGGTGCTGCCATTGCCGTGGCAGGCGGGTTCGCCGTTGATCGGGGTCGCCAGCGCAAAGATGGCGCCCTTGTTAACGTAAAAACAACGACCCTTCGGATCAATGACACCGGGTCCGTGGCCAAGCGTCCCCAGCACGACATCGTAAAATGCCTTCGATGCCGGAAGGTCGTTTGCACCAACGAATACATGACTGAACATCTGAACGCTCCAATTGGGTAAGTTGACGACCACGTTGTGGTCACTGGCCTGTCTTGTTCTCTTCCAGCGAGGCGCAAGCATTGCAGCTTGCGCCACTCACGGCAAGGTCTGTTGAAAGGCAGGGGGGGCGCGAACTCAGTCCTTCCGCGGGGGGTGGTCCAGGAGCTTCTGGACCACCTGTGAATGCCGGTACTGTCTGGCCAGATCGAGTGCGGTTTGTCCATCCTTGGACTTGAAGGCGGGGTCTGCGCCACGCTCCAGCAGCAGGCTCACCGTACTGAGGTGACCATGTATCTCAAGCGCGCACACCGCGAGGAAGGGTTCGCATCGTGTCAGCCCGCGGCCTGCTTCCGGGCGTGAAAAATGAAGCCGATGCTGTTGAGCAAGAGTTGGGCTGCGAGGATGGAGGTGGTGCCCGTGGGGTCGTAGGCCGGCGCCACTTCGACGAGGTCCATGCCGACGATCTGCCCACTACTGCGACGGGCCAGGGCCTGGATGATTTCCAGCACCTCGTAGTAAAGGAAGCCACCGTGGCTCGGTGTGCCGGTGCCCGGTGCGATGGACGGGTCGAAACCGTCGATATCGATGGTCAGGTAGTAGGACACCCCTTCGGGAATCTGCGCCAGCACACCGGCGGTACCGAGCTGGCGCACCTGGCGTACCGACAGAATGGTCGAGCCCGCGTCCCGGGCCGCCTGATAATCACTGCGGTTGGACGAGGAAACATTGCGGATGCCAATCTGGGTCATGCCGCTTACATGGTTCTGCTCGGATGCGCGACGCAGCGGGTTGCCATGGCCGTAGCGCACACCGTGCCGTTCATCGACGAAATCGAGGTGGGCATCGACGTGCAGGATGTGGATCGGACCGCGCCCCTCGAAGGCCTTGATCACTGGTGCGTGAATGGAGTGGTCGCCGCCGAGCACGACGGGCATGGCGCCCTTTTCGAGGAGCTTGCGTACTGCATACTCGATGTTGGCGTTGCTCTTGGCCTGATCCGTATGGACGATGTCGGCGTCACCCACGTCAACCATCCGTACCTGGTCTTCGGTGAGATACATGGTGTCGTCCTCGTGGTCGTAGGCACCGGCGTGCCCGAACGAGAACAGCGTCGACGCTTCGCGGATGCTCCGGGGGCCGAAGCGCGCACCTGGGCGCCATTGCGTGCCCATGTCGTTCGGCGCTCCCAGTACTGCAACGTCGGCATCAATGTGATCCCAGTCGGTGCAGGGGCGTGACTTGGCGAAGGTACAGTGGCCCACGAAGGGCAGGTTGAGTCGACCTTGGTCGTAGCTGTTATCGGACATGTTGGCGTTCCTTCGGAGTTTCCATGCTTGCAGCGTGTGTTCGCTTGCCTTGGGGACCAATCTAGAGGTCATCATGTATCGATAAAATGCTAAGTTTCGAAAGATCACATCGGTGATCATCGATGATTTATCCTGGTGCATTGCACCAGCCTGGTGAGTGGGCATGGGCAGGGCCGCATGTGAGAGAGGTGAGGGATGAAGCAGCTGCACGATGTGGATCTGCGTCTGTTGCGGGTTTTTGATGTTGTAGTGCGGTGCGGTGGCCTGTCGGCTGCTCAGGCCGAACTGAATGTGGGCCAGTCGACCATCAGCATGCAGCTTGCCCAGCTCGAGGTAAGGCTGGGCGCCCGGTTGTGCGAACGCGGTCGTGGGGGATTCCGCCTGACCGAAGAGGGACGGGCGATTCATGAGGCGTCGCAACGATTGCTGAGCGCGGTCGACGGGTTTCGGCTTGAGGCCGATCAGTTGAAAAAGACCTTCTCGGGCACCTTGAACCTGGGGCTGATCGACAACACGGTCACCGACACGAAATCACCGCTGAGGGGCGCAATTCAGCGCTTTCTAGCACGAGGAAAGGACGTGGGGGTGCATGTGTATATCGGTACGCCCAGCGAGCTGGAGCAACGGGTGCTGGACGGGCGCCTGCACCTGGCCGTCGGTCACTTCCCCTTCCAGGTGCCGGGTCTGGCGGCGCTACCGCTCTACGACGAGCCGCATGGCCTGTTCTGTGCAGCTGACCACGCTGTACTGAAGGCGGACATCGGCGGCGTGGACGGTGACATGCTGGCGCGGGTGCGCAGCGAACAGGTCGTTGCCCGGGGCTATCTGAGGCGGCGCGATCTGGATCTGCTGAACGTCAGCGTTGCGGCGTTCACCGTAGATAACATCGAGGCGCAGGCCATCCTGATCCTGTCGGCGGGATGCATCGGCTTTCTCCCAATCCACTACGCGGCGCAGTGGGTGGGGAGGGGGGAGCTGGTACAGATACTCCCAAAGAGCATGGTGCTGGTGTCACGCTTCACTGCCATCCGCCGGCGACTCGCGCCCCCACCGCTGGTGCGGAGTTTTCTTTCTGATCTGTCGGCTGGAAGCCCATAGTTCCAGGGCGGCGCGGTTGCAGGATCGCGCCCTGGGTCACGTTCTGTGCTGTGGTGTGGCGCAAGACGGGCAGCGCGGGGCGGAGCCTGATCAGTCAGTCGCCGACGGCGCCAGGGCAGTTGGTCGCGCAATTGTCGCTTGTCAGTGTTAGCATCGGTGTCTCCTTCGCCTTTTGCTCAAAGGCCGTCCTGCCAGATGCGGGATATTTCAGAACCGATGTGTTCAGGTTTCGCGGCATATGCTGCAGCACCGAACCGCCGCTCCTCTTCAGGTCGACCTTGCGCCCGACCACCCTCAGCCGGAAATCAACAATGCAACAACTTACTTCACAAGGCCAGATGATCGTCAGCGATCTGGCCGCACGTCACGGATTCAGCACGGATGCGGTCACGCACATGCTGTTTGCCGTACTCAACGGAAACGGCGGCCAGGCTCAGTTCAGCCATGGCGAATTCGGGGGCTCGGGGCAGTGGATGCGCGGCGGCATGATCATGCTCGGCGACATGTTCAATAACTACCTCAAGGGCCGGGTCGACAGTCTGTGTTCGGAAATTTCGAACATTCTGGTCAATCAGCCCGGTTTGCTGCGCTCGGGCAGCTTTCAGTCGCAGAGCCAGGGGGGCGGAAGTTTCCAGCACCAGGCCAACGGCAGTCCGGCTAGACGTTCAAGCTTGTTCGTACCCGATCCCGAGGACAACTGGTGGCCGCAGGATCTCGGTGCGCCCAATGCCACCGGATCGCAGAACAACGTGCGCTACGCCTATTTTGGCGGTGCGCGTCGCCTCGCGGTCAAGACTGGCGGCGAAGTCTGGGTCTATGACACCCTGGATCACAGCATTGGCGGATTCTCCCAGCAGCAGGGCTCGGGCAGTGACATTGTCTTTGGCAGCCAGTATGGCACCGTGAACCTGGCCTCGCTGCCCTTGGTGTCCCGCAACGGCCAGCCGTATTCCCCGCCGGTGGCTCCGCAGGGAATGCAGTCGCCGCAGTCGCCGCAGTCGCCGAGCCAGGCGCCGCAGGCTCCCCAGAGTTCGCAGCCGGCCAGTCAGGTGCGTGGCGCGTCCAGCGAGGATGTTCTTGCGGCGATCGAAAAGCTGGGTGACCTCAAGGCCAAGGGTTTCATCAGCGAGGACGAGTTCGCGAGCAAGAAGTCGGAGTTGCTGTCGCGTCTCTGATGGCGCGGTAAACAGGGGCTGTTGATACGCTGCCAGCGGGCGTCAGCGCTTGTGGTGGCGCATCAGCCCGCCAACGTACCGTCGGTCTGCGCAAGCGCGCGACTGACGGTTGCGCAGGCGACCACGATGTCAGCGCGACGACATGCCCAGGCGCAGGCGCAACCGGGTGCCCCAGCTAGCCGGTGCACCGTAGTAGAGCAGTGCAGAAATGATGATCACGCTGCCGACCAGGGTTGTGCGGGTTGGGGCCTCGTTCAGGACCAGCCATACCCAGACCGGGCCAAGAACCGCTTCGAACAGCAGGAATAGGCTCACCTCGGTCGCACTCGTATAGCGGGGCGCGATCTGCAGCAAGGTGAAACCGATAGGCATCAGAATCGCACCGGTCAGCGCGATGGCAGCGAGCTGGGTCCATTCCGTGTCTGCCTGCGGGGCGCCGCCGAGCATCAGGCCGAAGGTCGCCGCAATCATTCCACCGAACATCAGGCCGGGCGTCAGGTCGATGTTGCTCTTGAGACGGGCAAGCGTGAAGTTGATGGCAAGGAAGATGGCGGTGCACACGGCAAACAGATTGCCCAGCATATCGTTCTGACCGCCGCCGTCCGTCGCGATGATGGCGATGCCGATCAGGGTGACGAACATCGAGATGGCTGTCTTGCGGTCGATCCGCTCGTCGAGTACCAGCCAGCTTATCAGCGCTGCGAACACCGGCGCAGTGGCGATGATCATCACCGTTGCGGTCGCACTGGTGCGCTGAATCGCCTCCGTGTAGCAAGTGGTGTTCAGGGCAAAACAGAATCCGCTCGCGACACCGAGACGGCCGGCCCGCTTGATGGCGCGCAGGGCGGCGAGACGATAGCGATACAGCACCACTGCGCTGAAACCCAGCGTCATGAACAGCCCGCGCCACATCAGCACGCTGGCGTGATCGAGGTCCACCCAGCGCATGACGAGTACATCGGGCGAGATCAGGGTGACGCCTGCGAGGCTGAGAAGCAGTCCGGTGGTCCGCGTTTGCATGCTGTTGTTCTCTGAGCAATAGAAAAAGGCGCCCGAAGGCGCCTCGTGGTGGCGCAGTAAAGCTTTTTCAGCCGATGACGGGCAGGGTGGGCCAGGCCCGCTTGTGCAGCAGTTCGCAGCCCGAATCGGTAATCACGATGTTCTCCTCGTGCACCATCATCCGGCCCGGGGCAAAGGTCATGCCCGGTTCGAGGGTGAGGATCATGCCGGCTTGCAGCACGACGTCGCCGTTGGGCACGTTAGAGGGCCATTCGGTGAGCTGCATCCCCAGTCCGTGACCCATCCGTCCCACGTCGTTGCCCAGCGCACCGGCATCTTCGAGCACTGACCACATGGCCTGCCACACATCGCCTGTCGTTGCACCCGGCGCCGCGGTGCGCAGGCCTGCTTCGGTGGAGGCGAAGACCGCTTCATAGGACTGGTGCGTTGTCGGATCGACCTGCCCGAAAGCATAGTTGCGGTCGAAATCGCTGAAATAGCCGTCGAAGTTCGCACCCGTGTCGATGATCAGTACGTCACCCTCTTCGAGCCGGCGATCGCTTGGTCCCATGATGATGTTGTCGTAACCACCGGGGCCGGATGCCGAGATCAGGTAAGGGCAGGCGTCGGCGCCGAGCCGCAGCATCTCGATGTGCATGGCCTTGCACGCTTCGCGCTCGCTCATGCCGGCCTTGAGGTGCGTGAGCAGGTAATCGAAACCGGCGGCGGTGACTTCGCAGGCAAAGCGGACCTTGCCGATTTCCGCGGCGGACTTGACGCTTCGCAACTGGCGGACGATGGTCGATACATCGACCATCTCGCACTGCCCAAGACTTGCCTGCAGGGTGGCGAAGTTGGCCGCCGGCATGCGCAGGTGGGTCTCCGGGCCGAGCATGGCGCCGATGCGCCGATGGCGCTGCGCGACGCTGCCCAGCGTATCGGCGAGCAGGGACACGCCGTCATCTTCCGGCCGCGGCGAGGGCCAGCTGCGGACATCATCGACCCAGGTTTCGGCGAAGCCTGCGACACCGATCTCGGGTACCACCGCAATCGGGCGTCCTTGCGATGGCACGACGAGGAACCACGGGCGCGTCGGACTCTCCCAGAATTGCGACTTGAAGCCGCTGAAATAGCGGAACTCCGGTTCGGTGCTGAAGAACACCGCGTCGATGCCTTGCGCAGCCATCGCTTCCTGAAGTCTGGCGGTACGTTGCTCAAATTCGGCGCGCTCGAACCCGCGTGCCGGGGCGGTCAGTTCAGTTGTCATTGCGGGTCTCTCGAAAACGGGTGGCGATCACTTGAATGCCAGGTCGCGCAACAGCAGCGCGATGCCGGGGAAATAGATCAGGAGTGCGGTCATCAGGGTCAGGATCAGGATGAACGGCAGGGTGCCCCTGATCACTTCCAGGTATGGCCGGTTGAAGATGGCGATGGCGGTGAAGATGTCGCAGCCGAAAGGCGGTGTGGCGGAGCCGACGGCCATCTGCAGCGTGATCATGACGCCGACCAGGATGGGGTCCAGCCCGACTGCGGCAACGGCCGGCATGAAGATCGGTGTCAGGATCAGCAGCACGACCAGCGAGTCGACGAACATGCAGCCGACGAAGAAGGTCACGGCGATGATGAAGAGCAGGTACTCGGGCGAGGCACTGGACAGGTCAAGCGGTTCGAGCAGGGCCTGTGGAATCTGCTCGAAGGAGATGTACCAGGAAAAGGCCTGTCCGATGCCGACCAGCACAAAGACGACGGCGGTGATCAGTCCGGTGCTCAGGGCCGAATCAAGGACATCGCGCAGCCCCAGTTCGCGGTAGATGACGCACTCGACCACAATGGCATAGAGCACCGAGAACGAAGCGGCTTCGGTTGGCGTGACGATGCCGGAATAGATGCCGCCAACGATCAGCACCGGGAAACCCAGCGGCCACAGGGCCTTCTTGAGCGCCTGGAGCTTCTGCGCCATGGTGGTCTTTTCAACCACGGCAACAAGGTCGCCCTGGCGCACACTGTAGATGTAGCAGTACACCGAAAACAGGAGCGCGAGCACGATGCCGGGCCCGATGCCGGCGATGAACAGCTCGCCGACGCTGGCATTGGCCAGCGTGCCATACAAAATCAGACCGATACTCGGCGGGATGAGGAAGGCGATGTCGCTGGCGTTGATGATCAGCGCCATCACGAAGCTGTCCTTGTACCCGGCCTTGAGCAGTTTCGGGCGCATGATCTGGCCCACCGACACCACCGTGGCCTGGGTCGATCCGGAGACCGAGCCGAACAGCGTACACGCCAGACAGGTCGTAATCGGCAGTCCGCCACGCATGTGGCCGACGAACGCTTCAATGAGCCCGAGCAGGTTCTGCGACGTATGCCCTCGGGTCATGATGTCGGCCGCCAGAATGAACATGGGTACGGCAATCAGCGCGTTGGGCGAGATGCCCGTGACCATCTGCTGGATGACGACGCCGGTGTCGACGTCCGAAAAGTGGATCATCCCGATAAGCGCTCCGACGGCGAGCGGCACGACCATGGGAAAGCTCAGGAACAGCAGTACAACCATCACCGCAATCAGCGTGAACGTGATCACGTAGACGTCGGGGTCGCCGGCAATGATGTCGGAGAAGAACTGCATCAGGCCGCTCATATCGAGTCTCCGAGTCCGGTGGTCGCGCCTTCGATGACGTCGTGGGAGAGATGGATTTCGCGGTGCAGCAGGTTCATCACGAAGCTGATCAGGTACTGCAGGCCGGCCATCGCGAGACCGATCGGAATGATCGAATAGATGATGTACACCGGGAACTCAAGCGCCGGACTCAGTCGATTGATGTCCTTGAGTTCCTGGACGTAGAAGAAGGCTTTGTAGGCAAGGTAGAACAACAGCATGGCCGTCGTGATCGAAATGGCCGTGGTGATGACTTTTCGCGAACGATGACCGAGCGAGTCATAGACTGCGGTCATGCGGATGTTCCGTCCCTTTCTGACTGC
Organism: Parazoarcus sp. PS-13 R2A; assembly: GCF_057621855.1. NCBI lineage: Bacteria > Pseudomonadati > Pseudomonadota > Betaproteobacteria > Rhodocyclales > Zoogloeaceae > Parazoarcus > Parazoarcus sp. PS-13 R2A. The sequence continues at coordinate 5,856 of NZ_JBYEXN010000008.1, read as the reverse complement.
ATAGGCAAAGCCGATGAAGGTGACGGAGACGATCAGAAACTGGTTGAGCTCCTCGGAGAAGAAAATGCTCTTGCCGAAGAAGTAGCGGCCCATCGCATTGGCGGTTGAGTTCAGCATGATCAGCACGATCGAGAAGCACACGATGAACTCCTCGATTCGCTCGCTGATGCGACTCACTTTTCTTAGTACGTTTTTCATGATGTCTCCTCCTGCCAGCCACTGCCGCAGGGCAGTGGCTTCCGAGGTGAAAAATGTCGTGCGTGAGCGAGCAGGCGCTTACTTGGCGAGCTTGGCCGTGGCGGCCTTCACTTCCTGCTCGAGGCCGGCGATGATTGCCTCTGCACCCTTGCGAGCGGCAGCCTTCTCACCGTCCTTGTAGGCGTTTTCGACGATGTCGAAATAGGTGCCGTGCAACTTGGTGCTCAGTTCCTTGAAGCGCGCGCGCTCGGCCTCGGTGAGAACCACCACCTGCATGTTGGGGCGATCCTTCATGATCTTGGCCATGTTCTCCTTGTTGATGCTCAGGTTGTAGTCATAGGCTGCCTTTTCGGCTTCCTTGACGGCCTTCATGACGATCGCCTGCTTCTCGGCGGACAGGTTCTTGAACCACTTGCTGTTCGACGACACGGTGCCGACATAGACCTGCTGGCCCGGGTACATCAGGTGGGTTTGCACCTCGTGCCACTTGGCGTTGTAGATGAAGTAGATCGGGTTGACCATGCCGTCGATGGTCTTGAGCTGCAGCGAGCCGTATACCTCGCCCCAGGACAGCGGAGTCGGGGTCGCACCGAAGGTCCGGTAGGTTTCGACCGGGATGGTCGACGTGAAGGTGCGGATCTTGTGGTTGGCGAAGTCTTCCGGCGAGCGGATCGGCTTGTTCGCGCCCCAGACTTCCTCGCCCTCGGAGAACATGGTCAGCAGCTTGAGATTGACCTTCTCGAACTTGCCGGCCAGATCGCCGTAGATGGTCTTGCTGCCGGTCAGGACTTCGCGAACAACCGGTTCGTTGGTGCCGAGCAGGTAGGGCAGGCTGATGGCCTGAACTTCGGGTACGTAGGAGCCGAGGTGGCCCGTGCCGACCGACACGAACTGCACGGTGCCCTTGGAGGTGAGTTCGACGATGTCGTTCTCGGTACCGAGCTGACCGTAGTAGTAGATCCGTACCTTGATGTCACCGCCGGATTCCTTCTTGACCACTTCGGCAAATTTCTGCGCGAAGATGTCCTGCACATCGTTCTTGTCTTCTTCCGAGGCGAACTTCCAGGTTTCAGCGTGGGCGCCGAAGGCGATGCCGAGCGTCAATACGGCTGCGAGTACTTTTTTCATCTGCTTATCTCCTGCTTGGGTGGTGTGAGTGGGTGGTGGGATGGGGTGTTTAGCGCAACTGCTCGCGTACCAGCTGAATCCAGTAACGCGCGCCGCTTTCCAGAATGCCGTCGTTGAAGTCGTAGTTCGGGTTGTGCAGCGCACAGCCGCCGACCGACTCGGTTCCGTTGCCAAGCAAGGCATAGCAGCCCGGCTTGACACGCAACATGCTGGAGAAGTCTTCCGAAATCGTGAATGGATCGCAGCTGTCGTTGACCATGTCGTCGCCGAGCGCCGTGCGTGCCGCACTGACCGCGTGCTGTGTTTCCGCAGCGCTGTTCACCGTCGGGTAGAAGGTGTTGATGAACTCGAAGCGGTAACGCGCGCCGGCTGCCTGACAGATGCCGGCCACGACGGCTTCCATGCGCTGCTCGATCTTTGCCAGCGTGGCCTCGGTGAAGCAGCGGCAGTCGCCCTTGATGGTGACTTCCGACGGAATGACGTTGACCGTGCCGTTGGTGATGAACTCGGTGGCCGAGATCACCGCCGTCTCGTGAATGGCGCTCAGACTGCGCGAGACGATGGTTTGCAGCCCAACGACCACCTGCGCACCAACCACGAGCGGATCGACACCGGTGTGCGGCATGGCGGCGTGACCGCCGGTGCCGCCGATGACGATCTCGAAACTGCTTTCGCTGGCCATCAGCGAACCCGGGCGCACCGTGAAGCTGCCCGCGGGCAAACCGGGCAGGTTGTGCAGGCCATAGACCGCGTCCATCGGGAAGCGCTCGAACAGCCCTGCGTCGATCATGGCCTGGGCGCCCTTGCCATGTTCTTCGTCCGGCTGAAAGATGAAATACACCGTGCCGTTGAAGTCGCGGCTCTGCGCCAGCGCGGCGGCTGCACCCATCAGCATGGTGGAGTGACCGTCATGACCACAGGCGTGCATGCGGCCTTCGTGCAGCGAGCGGTGCGCAAAAGTGTTCTTTTCATGGATGTGCAGTGCATCCATGTCGGCACGCAGGCCAATGGCGCCAGCACCATCACCCGCGCGAAGCACGCCGACCAGGCCGGTGTGGCCGATGTTGCGTACCACCTCGATACCGAAACTCTCGAGCTTGGCTGCGATGAAGTCCGAGGTCTGTTCAACGTCGAAACCGCACTCGGGAAAACGGTGCAGATGGCGACGCCATTCGGTCATGTCGGCAAGAAGGGCCGGGCTCAATCGGGACATGTCAGAGTCTCAGCTGTTGGGGTCAGGGACGATGGATCTTGCCGCCGACGTGTTGCATCAGGCGGCCAAATCCGGCGACCGGGGCGGGGTAGTTAACCAGTTGGAGGCTGTGCCAGGCGAGGGCCTGGTTGCTGCTTACGACGGGCTTGTTCAGTTCGCGTTCGATTCGCTCAATGACCGCGGCGGCACGCAGTGCGGTGCATGACACGAAAAGCAGGTCGGCGGCGGGATCGCATGTGGCGAGCGCTGCGTCGACGATGTCGTCGGGGTCGATGAACGTCATCGCCGTGTCGTCTTCAAAGCCAAAGCCGGCGATGTTCAAAACCTCGTAACCCTGGTTTTCGAACAGGCGTGCCACTTCCGCATTCACCGTTCCAGTATAGGGGGTGAGAATTGAAATGCGCCGGGCGCCAAGCGTGTCGAAGGCCGACAGGGCCGCGCTGACCGGATTGCTCACCGGCACGCCGGGACGGCTCTGGCGCACGAGTTCGCTGATTCGGTCAATGCCGATCGCCACCGTGCCTGACGTACACGCATAGATCACTGCATCGAGCGGCGTGCCGGGCAGGATCGTGTCGGCGGCGGCACTGATGCCGGGTGCCATCGAGCGCAGGTTATCGATCGTAAGCGGATTCGTGTTGCGCACACGGCTGGTGAAGACCTCGACGTCGCGCGGCAGGATCCGGCGAAGATCCTGTTCGATGTTGAAATCGGTTGCCAGAGAGATCACGCCAATCCGCCCACCGGGCGCCAGGTGCTGGAGCGGTTTGCTGTGTAATACGGAATCAATACGTGTCATTACGCAAGCTCATCCACGGAAAGTCAGTCGTTCAAACGGCCTGGGGGCTAAATGCAGAAGTTCTGCACTCAGGTGTACGCTACGCTTTGCACAGGACGCATTTCTTCGATATCGACCTCAGTTTTGCGGGATTTCCGCAGATTTATGCAGCGTCACGTTGGTGGATTGACTAAATAACCAGCGTGGTGCATGAATAAGTCATTTTCACTATATCGGTGCATTCACCGCATGCAGGGGATTCAATGCCATGGCCCTTCCTCAGGCAGTAAATCTTGATAGTTTCGACCGCCGCATCCTGGAGATCGTCCAGGTCGCCAACCGCACCACAACAGAAGACATAGCCGAGCAGGTGGGGTTGTCGCCTGCGGCGGTGCAGCGCCGGCTCAAGCGGATGCGCGAGCAGCAGGTCATTCTGGCGGACGTCTCGGTGGTCAATCCAAAGGCGGTCGGGCGGGACATGACCTTCCTGGTGCAGGTCAGCCTCGAACGCGAGCGCGCCGATCTGATTGATACTTTCAAGGAAGGGATGCGGAACAACCCGGCCGTTCAGCAGTGCTACTACGTGACCGGCAACTCGGATTTCATTCTGGTCGTAACCGCTGCGGACATGAACGATTACGAGCGTTTCACCCGGACCGCGTTTTTCGAGAACTCGAACGTGCGCAGTTTCCAGACCAACGTCGTGATGTCGTCGGTAAAGGTGAGTTTGTGCCTGCCGGTGGGGGGCGGCACGGCTGACGCTGACAGCGTGTGAAATCAGGGTACCCGCGGCGCGGTGCCACGGGTACCCGGCGGGGCTTAGCCGACCAGCGTGCGGTACAGCTCCGGATCGGTGGCGCCCTCGGTGCCAATCACCAGCACCCGGCTGTTCGCGTCCAGGCCCAGCGTCTTCGACAGCACGGTGTCCTGAGCCGCGATCACGGCTGCGGCGAGGCCCGGTACTGCAGACTCGCCCGCTTCGATCGCAGGATCCTGCTCGAACCCGCTGGCGAGCAGACGCATGGTGGCCGGCACCGCCTCTTCACTGATGGTCATAAAGTCATCGCCGCCGACCGAGAGGATCATCCACGCCAGGGCAGAGACTTCACCGCAGGCGAGGCCGGCCATCAGTGTTTCCAGACCACCGTCGACGGCGACCGGCTTGCCCGCTTTGGCGCTCTGTTGCAGGCAGTTGGCTTTCTCGGGCTCCACGATCACCAGGCGCGGGCGACGTGTGCCCCACAGATCCCAGAAATAGCCGCCGACCGCCGAGGCGAGGCCGCCGACGCCGCCTTGCACGAATACATGGGTCGGGATCGCGCCGTCGAGTTGTGTGACGAGTTCGTCGAGCATCACGGTGTAGCCCAGTGCGACGTCCTTGGGAATCTCCATGTAGCCTTCGTAGCTGGTGTCGGAGACGATGATGCGGCCATTGGCCTTGGCGTCGGCATCGGCCTGGCGCACGGACTCGTCGTAGTTTCCAGCGATACGGATCACCTTGGCGCCGAACGCTTCCATGGCTTGCTTGCGTCCCTCGGAAACATCCCGGTGAATGTAGATGACGCAACCGCAGCCGAACATCTGTGCCCCCCAGGCCACCGAGCGGCCGTGGTTGCCATCGGTTGCACAACTCACCACCAGCCCGGCCACATCGTCCTTGAACTCACCTGCCAGCAGACCGGCAATCGACGGACGTCGGCCGGTGCGCTCTTCGATCGCCTGCTGCAGCTGTTTGGTGACCGCGTAGGCGCCACCAAGGGCCTTGAAGCTCTTCAGGCCGAAACGCTGCGATTCATCCTTGTAGTAGATCGTCCCAAGGCCTGCAGCTTTCGCCATCGACGTGAGGGTGTACAGCGGCGTCGTCGCGTAGCCCGGCCAGGTGCGAATCTCCCGGATTGCCTCGCCGGCCTTGGCAAGGCTCAGGATGTCCTTCAACGCTTCAGGATACGATTGATCGGCGTTCGCGGCGGGGTTGGCGAAATGAGTCAGGTGTCCTTCGATGTTCAGCATGGCTGTAAGCGTCCTTGAGTTATCCCATAAAAGATGACCAGCCCGAGGTTTTCCTGAACGGCGCCGACCTTCCGCAAGGTGCTGCTGCCGTGCCCGTCACGCGCTTCAAAGCGGCGTAACCGAAAACATGACCCGGCGATCCGTCGGCCGGGTACTCACGCTGATCACAGTCGACGCCTCGCGCCAACCTTGGCAAGGCCCCCGCACTGCGTTGCGCAGGGCCTGCTGCCGGATTAACAGTCTACGCATCGTGGATGCGGACTTGCCGCGCAATCGATCTGAATGGCGCGGGGAAAAACAGATATTGGATCTAACGCCGAAGAATTTCCGCGGGCGCGGTCGGGGATGCGCTGGTCGTCTGACTGCACGGAGCTGAGTGCCGGGTAGCACTGGAAGAGTCAGCCGCGACGCGCCATCGTGGGCAGGGAAGAGAGGCGTTGCGACTGCGTCACACGGAAGCACTCGGACGAAAGCGGACCAAAGGGGTCAGGACCAAAGGGGTCAGGACCAAAGGGGTCAGGACCAAAGG
>NZ_JBYEXN010000007.1:0-189326 GCF_057621855.1 Parazoarcus sp. PS-13 R2A | reverse complement strand
CACACGACTCTGACCCCTTTGATTTACCTTTGATTTACAGTTCGCGGGTCAGCACGCCGATTGGCGGTGCCCATTCTTCTGCGGGCGGTTTTTTCCGCGTGACCAGCGTCAGCTGCGCGGGCGCGAATACGTTTGCGTTGTGCGTTACCGGCGTTGTGATCAGGTACTGCGCGCGGGTGGCGCGCAGGAAGGTGCCGACGCGGTCGATGTTGGCGACGTCGAGGTGGGCGAAGGGTTCGTCGATGAAGACGAAGCCGCCGGGGCGGGCGTCGTCCATCAGCAGGGCGATGAGCAGGATGAGGGATTTCATGACCTGCTGGCCGCCCGAGGCTTCGCCGTCATTGAGGCCGACTGCGCCCTTGCGGTCGAAGTCGAAGCGCACTTCGAGGCCGGCTGCACCAAGCGAGATGTCGTCGTTCTCAAGGTGCGGGGTGGGGCAGTCGACGCTGACGTTGGAGAGGTCGCCGAGGGATTTCAGGTTCTTGCCGTACTGACGCACGGTGGCGCGCAGCTTGGCGATGTAGGCGGCGCGGGCTTCGTCGGTGTGGCGGCTGGCGGTGGCGCAGTAGGCCTGACGGTCGCCATAGTCGCGTTCGCGGGTGCGCAGGTCGGCGGTGATGCGGTCGCGCAGGGTGAGCACCGAGATGTCGGTGATCCAGTCGCCTTCATCGAGGTGACGGTGCAGGCGCTCGAGTTGCAGGCGGGCGCCGCGGGCGTCGCCGTATTTGTCGGCGAGCAGCGCGATGTCGGCGTGGTCCATCCAGTGCGCGGGCATGCCGCGACGGCGACGGCGCAGTTTCATGATGCGCTGGGCCTGGGCGTGGCGACGCGGGGCGTGTTCGCGTGCAATGTCTGCCAGACGCAGGTCGACGGCTTTTTGTTCGCGGTTGCGGCGGTCGAGTTCGATCTCGATGCCGCGCAGCTTCTCGGCCACTTCGTCGAGTGCGCCGCGGGTGTCGGCACGCTCTGCGATGGCTTCGGTGAGGGCCTTGGTGGCGGCGGGCAGTTCGGCCTCCGCGCTGGCGTACTTCTCGGTGTTGGCCGCGAGCAGCTGGGCGGATTGCAGGCCGAGCAGGCGCTGGCGGATGCCGGTGAGCTTGTCGCTTGCGGCGTCGAGCCTGGGCCGGATGGCCTGCAGCTGCTTGTCGAGCTGGGCGATCTCGTCTTCGAGGTCGTCGATGCGCGACTGGCGGGCGAGTTCGCCGAAGTGGAAGTCGTGCGGGCGCCCAAGGTGCCGCGCACCGCGGCGTTCCCGGTGGTAGGCGTCGCGCGTGATCCATTCCTGCTCGCGCGGCAGGTCGCGGGCGGATTCCGCGTCCTCGACGCGGCGGATGCGGTTGAGCAGGTCGGTGAGCCAGCGCGGCACCGGTGCGCTGAAGTTGACCACTTCGGCCAGGCTCATCGGGCGCGGCGGTGGTGCGGTTTCGCGCTCGGGCACGACGAAGTGGCGGAAGCGCTCGCGCTCACCGAGTGCCCATGCGGCGTAGCGGTCGGATTCGCGCTCGAGCAGGATCACGTGGCGGTAGGGGCGCAGGATGGCTTCGATGGCGACCTGCCACGCGGGATCGGTGACTTCGACGACCTCGGCCAGCCCTTGGTGTGCGATGCCTTCGGCCGACAGGGTGGCGCGGAAGCGGCTGACCTCGACGTCGCCCGGCGGGCCGCTGCGGCTGCGGGCAGCGCGCAGCTGTTCGGTTTTTTCCTCGAAGGCGGCGAGCAGTTCGCGCTCCTTGCGGCGCAGGGCGAGCAGGGCGGCGTCGGCGGCTTCGTGTTCTTTCTCCAGCGCAACGGCGTCGGCGCCGTGCTCGGTGGCAAGCTGGGTGCGCAGGGCGTCGCGCTCGGCCAGGGTCTTCTCGAGGTCACGTACGCGGTCGTGAGCACCGAGGTGGCGCTGTTCGGCGTCCTTGTCCTGCTGCTTGAGGCGATTGCGTTCGGCGGCTGCGGCCTGCTGCTCGATCTGGATATCGGCGACGCGGGTGCGTGCATCGCGCTGCTCGGCGAGCTTGCTGGCGCGCTCGCGGTTGAGACGCAGCAGTTCGTCGCGCTCGGTGGCGATCTCGCGGGTGAGCTCCGCGCATTCGAGGCGCGGCACGATCTCGGCTTCGAGGGCGTGGATCTCATCGCTGAGCTGCTTCCACTCCAGGAAGCGATCGGCCTCGAGGCGCTTGGTTTCGGCCTGGGCGCGCAGACGGTCGAGGTCGATGCCGAGCGATTCGATCTCGCGTTCGGCGTTCTTCTGTTCCTCGCGGGCAGCGGCGTAGTTGTCGAGCACTTCCTTGTCGCCGAAAACGTCGAATACGAGTTCGAGCAGGGCCTTGGGCGAGTATTCGCACAGCTTGTCGGTGTCGCCCTGTTCGAGCGACAGCACCTTGGCGATGGCGGGGGTCAGTCCGCCCCAGGCGAGCCGGGTCTGGTAGTCGCGCAGGCCGGTCCAGTCGCTCGAGGTTTCGAGTTCTTCGATGGACAGGTTGCCGTCGATGATGGCGTAGTCGCGCGTCCATTCGCCGCCGCTCTTGCGGATGCGACAGGCGAGCGTGACTTCGTCGGCGAGGCAGGGGAAGAAGGGACGGCGCCCGTTGGTGCCGGGCACGTTGGCGACCACGGCGCGAATCCACGCGAAGCTGCGTTCGGCGCGGCGCACATAGCGGCGGAAGTCGCGCTTGCCCGAGCAGCGCAGCGCGAACAGCGTACGCATGGCGTCGAGCAGGGTGGTCTTGCCCGAGCCGTTGGGGCCGACGATGGTGATGATCTGGGCGTCCAGCGGCAGGCTGAAGCGGCGCCAGTAGTCCCAGTGGACGAGTTCGAGCGTCTTGATGTGGAACATCGTGATCAGTCTTCCGTGTCTTCGTCGGGCAGGTCGTCGTCGGGGAGCACGTCGGCGATGTCGAGCGCGTTCGCATTGGGTACTTCGTGGCCGGCTTCGGCGAGCACGTCGGCCAGGGTGCCGTGGATGATGCGGTCTGCGAGCAGGCGGTAATCGAGGGCGACGTCGAGCAGCGGGCCTTCGAGGATCTGGCCGTTGCGGCGCTCGATGAAGCCGAGGCGGGCGAGCTTGCCGAGGGCGAAGTTGCGCACCTTGGTCTTGCCGCCAAGGCGGGCACCGAAGTCTGCGATCAGCGAGGCCTCGGACAGGCCGGCAGATACGGAGTCGCCATGCGGCACCGGCTTGTCGCCGCCAAACATGTCAGTCTGGCCGTCGTCGATGACATCGCGCCGGGTGACCTGACGCTCGCGCTTGGGCAGCACGATGAGCGACCAGATGATGACCAGCAGGGCGATCTCGTCGCGGGTGAGGCCGAGGTTGCTGGCGGCGTATTCGCGGGTGGCGCCAAACACCGGTTCGTGCATGTCGGCGTTCAGGCCGACGGCGACATGCGCAGCATAGGGGTTGTCGAGCAGGCGCAGGCCGACGGCGGCAAGGCGACGGTCGAGATCGAGGCGGAAGGTTTCGTCCACCAGGGCGCGGCGCACCAGGCGATCGGTTCGCGGCAGCCAGCGATGGTTGAGCAGGCGCGCTGTGAGGGTTTGCAGTTCGTGTTCCATCAGGTCTCCGTGGCGGGGGCGTCCGCAGGGCGGGCGCTGCCTTGAGCGGGGCGGATCTCGCCTGCGGTCATGCGCGCAATTTCGTCTTCATCGACATCCACCAGCTGGTCGGTGAACTCGATCTGCAGCGGCAGGCGCATGAACTGGCCGACGGGGCCGTCGGCCGGGCCGCCCTCGCCGCCATCTGCGAGCAGGGCAAGCAGCGACAGGCGGTAACTTGCCGCGGCAAATCCGCCGCCGCTCACCATGGCGTGCAGGGGCGCCGGCTGCTGGAGTTGCTCCAGGCGGTGGCCGAAGTGTTCGAGCAGGCGCAGGTCTTCGTGCTCGGGGGCGATCGAGGTCGGGGCGTCGTGCGCCGCGGGCAGTTCGGCTGTGGCGGCTTTTTCGTGCGCGTCGGCGCCCAGCGCAGCTTCGGCACGATCCAGCAGTTCGTGGCCGCCGGCGAGGAAGGCGGGCGCGGGCGCAGCGTCGAGCGCGCCGAGGATCAGGTCGGCCAGGCGCGCCGAATCCTGATGGCGCAGCCAGGCCGAGACGTCGGACGAGGAAATGCCCGAGCCGCCGAGGGTGACGCGCTGGGTCTCGATCTTGTTGAGCGCACGCTGGAAGGCGGCGTCCACCCGGGCGAGGCGGGATTGCGCCAGACCGATGCGCTGGGCGACGCGGGCAATCTCGAAATCGACTTCGGGATCGGTGAGCAGCTCACGCAGGATGCCGGTGCCGCGGTCGAGCCAGCGGCCGTTGGCCTTGAGCCGGCTGCGGGCGGTGACGATGCGGAATTCCGAGCCCGAGGCGATGGCCTCCTCGAAGTGCCAGGTGAGGTCGTTGAGCTTGGACAACAGGTGGCTGAGGGCGTCGGGCGTAATGCTGCCGGTGGCGCTGAGGCCGGCGAGCTGTGCGGTGAGAAACCCGAGTTCGGCGTCTTCCTCGGCGCTGAAACGCAGCAGCATCGACAGCGAGGCGACCGCGTTGCGGCCCATGTCCGACAGGTGATAGAGGCCGTCGTCTGCGAATGCGAGCAGGTCGTGCTCGCGCAGGCGCTTGAGTACGGTTTCGAGCTTGACCGGGTCGAGGTAGGAAAACCGTCGGCGCAAGGTGTCGGGCGACCAGCGCGGGGCGTCCGCTTCCTGTCCGATCTCGCGCAACACCAGCAGGCGCAGCAACACCTCGGCATCCGAGCCGCGAAACAGCGAGATGAAGGTGCCGACAATCCCGCGTGCGGCCAGCAGCGGCGCGAGTTCGGGTACGTCATCTGTGGTGACGCCTGCGGCGAGGAAGTCGGAGAGGTCGGGATCGATCATAGGAAGGCACTGCACAGGCCGGTCATGATGACCGGCCTGTCCGGCGTGGGCTTAGACGCCCTGCTTGAGGCTGGCGGCGATGAAGTCGTCGAGGTCGCCATCGAGGACGGCCTGGGTGTTGCCGACTTCGTAGTTGGTGCGCAGATCCTTGATGCGCGACTGGTCGAGCACGTAGGAGCGGATCTGGTGTCCCCAGCCGATGTCGCTCTTGGAGTCTTCCAGCTTCTGCTGTTCGGACTGGCGCTTGCGCAACTCCAGTTCGTACAGGCGCGCTTTCAGCATTGACATGGCTTCGGCACGGTTCTTGTGCTGCGAGCGGTCGTTCTGGCACTGCACAACGGTTCCGGTCGGCTCGTGCGTAATCCGCACCGCAGAGTCGGTCTTGTTGATGTGCTGACCACCGGCACCCGAGGCGCGGTAGGTGTCGACGCGCAGGTCGGCGGGGTTGATTTCGATCTCGATCGAATCATCCACTTCCGGGAACACGAACACCGAGGTGAAGCTGGTGTGGCGACGCGCGTTGGAGTCGAACGGGCTCTTGCGCACGAGGCGATGGATCCCGGTTTCGGTGCGCAGAAAGCCGTAGGCGTAATCGCCGCTGACCTTGATCGTGCAGTTCTTGATGCCCGCGACTTCGCCTTCGGTTTCTTCCATCAGTTCGACGGTGAAGCCTTTCTTTTCGGCGTAGCGCAGGTACATGCGTTCGAGCATCCCGGCCCAGTCCTGGGCTTCGGTACCGCCGGCGCCAGCCTGGATTTCGATGAAGCAGGCGTTCGGGTCCATCGGGTTGCTGAACATGCGGCGGAATTCGAGCTTGTTGACCGAGGCTTCGAGGTCGCCGAGGTCTTCTTCGACGGCGACGAAGGTCTCGTCGTCATCTTCAGCTTCGGCGAGTTCGAACAGATCCTTCAGATCCTTCGACTGCTGGTCGATGTTCTGCAGGGTGACGACGATGTCCTCAAGCTGGCGCTTTTCCTTGCCAAGCTCCTGCGCACGTTCGGCCTTGTCCCAGACGGTGGGGTCTTCCAGTGCGAGGTTAACTTCTTCGAGCTTCGATGCTTTCACATCGTAGTCAAAGATACCTCCGGAGTTCGCGACCGCGGGCTGCGAGGTCGGCGAGTTTTTCGGCGATGGCGTTCTGGCGTTCTGCTTCCATTTACAGCTCCGGGGGACAATGCGGAAAACCGGGCATTATACCGGGGAAGGGCGTGGATTCGGGCAGAAGATGGGGGGTGAGCTGGGGCGGGGTGGGCTGGGCTGGGAGCTGGGGTCCGGTGCTGGGGCCTCGGGGCGTCACCGCGCGGGGCAGACGTTCGCGGCCTTCGGCTTCCCATTGCCAGCGGCACTGCGGCGGCGTCGGCGCAAACTCGGTCGCTGCGCGCCCTCAGACATGCGCCGCCGTGTTTCCGCCGCAGCACCGCTGTCAATGGCGCTCTCGACAGCCCCGCGCGGTGACACCCCAAGGCCCTTGGTACGACGGTTGCCGCTTCTCTGAATGAGGCGTGACTGCAGGTGGAAGAGGTAGACTGTGGCCTCAATGTCCCGCATCGGCCCCAAGTAATGGATCTCACCACGCCCGCCCTGTTGTTTCCCGCCATTTCGCTGCTGTTGCTGGCGTATACGAACCGCTTTCTGAGTCTGGCGCAGGTGATCCGGCAGTTGCATGCCTCGCCTGACCCGAGCAGCCCGGTGGTGATGATGCAGATTCCGGGGCTGAAGCGGCGGATCACGATGATTCAGTACATGCAGTCCTTCGGGGTGCTCAGTTTTCTGATGTGCGCGCTGTCGATGCTGGCGCTGTTCGTGCACAGCGAGGCGGCGGGAAAGCTGATGTTCGGCGTCAGCATCGTCACCTTGGCGGTATCGCTGGTGCTGTCGCTGGTGGAAGTGCTCGTCTCCACCAACGCGCTGTCGGTGGTGGTGGATGACATCCAGCGCATGGCCGACAAGACCCCGAAGCCTTGACCCGGGGTGTGCGGCCGGACCGAGTGCTCAGGCAGACTTCGCGAGTTCGGCGATGATGCGCTCGGCTAGTGCGGCAAGCTCGGCTGGCTCGGCCTTTTCGCGGCCGTGCGACTTCAGGCGCTGGTCGGGAAAGCGCGGAATGATGTGAAAGTGAACATGCGGCACGGTCTGGCCGGCAGCCGCACCGTTGAACTGCGACAACAGCAGGCCCGGTGCGCCGGTGACCGCCTGCACTGCACGGGCAAGTTTGCGCGTGGTGAGCATGGTGGCCTCGAGCGAGGCATCGCTCATTTCGGTGATGAACTCGGCCGGCGCCTTGGGCAACACCAAGGTGTGGCCTTCCGACTGCGGCATGATGTCGAGAAAGGCGAGGGTGTGCTCATCCTCGTAAAGACGCTGGCAGGGCAGCTCTCCGCGCAGGATGCGGGCAAAAACGTTGTTGTTGTCGTAGGCCATGGTCTGGTCTCCGGGATGTCAGGTCGTCGGGGGAAATGGCTGCCTTGTTTTTGCGTCAGGCAGCTTCGAAGTGTTCCAGCATCAACTGCACACTGGAGACGCCATTGTATTCATTGATGGCAAGTTTGAATGCCGCACGAATGTCTCCTGGCGCGCCGTCTGCATGGTTGAACTGGATGGCGTCATACCGTGTGCCGCCGCGCGACAGTTCGAGCTTGAGATGTTTGTCCTTCAGCAGGCGCTGACGCTCGACGCGGAAAACGTCGTCGAACACTGGTGCCGGGAAACCCTGACCCCAGATCTCCTGATCGAGCATGCGTGCCGATTCCAGACTCATGTAGCCGGACTCGAGCGCACCGTCGGTTTCGATGCGGCGCTGCAGGTCGGCCGGATCCACCAAGCCGCTGACCACTTCCTCGAATACATCGCGAAAGCGATCGAGCGCGGACTCGTTGATGGTGAGGCCGGCTGCCATTGCGTGGCCACCAAAGCGCACTATGAGGTCGGGCTCGCGCTTGGTGACGAGGTCGAGCGCATCGCGCAGATGCAGGCCGGGAATCGAGCGGCCCGAGCCCTTGAGCTCGCCGTCGCTGCTGCGGGCGAAGGCAATGGTGGGGCGGTGCAGCCTTTCCTTGATGCGGCCGGCGACGATGCCGACCACGCCCTGGTGCCAGTCTGGCTCGAACAGCGCGATGCTGGCGTTGTTGCCGGCATCGAAGCCTTCGAGGCGGAGCAGGGCCTCTTCCTGCATGCCGGCTTCGATCGAGCGTCGTTCGCGGTTCAGGCGATCGAGCTCCTGGGCCATGTTCATTGCGCGGCCGGGGTCGTCGGTGATCAGGCATTCGATTCCGAGACTCATGTCGGACAGCCGGCCGGCAGCGTTGAGCCGGGGGCCGAGGGCGAAGCCCATGTCGAAGGCACTGGCGCGCGAGGGATCGCGGCTGGCGATGGCGAACAAAGCGCGCACGCCCGGCTGCATGCGGCCCGCGCGCATGCGCTGCAGGCCCTGCGAGACCAGGATGCGGTTGTTGTGATCGAGCTTGACCACGTCGGCCACGGTGCCGAGCGCGACGAGGTCGAGCAGATCGGCCAGGTTGGGTTCCTTGCTGCCCTGAAAGGCGCCGCGCTCGCGCAGCTCGGCGCGCAGCGCAAGCATGGTGTAGAACATCACGCCAACGCCGGCCAGCGCCTTGCTGGGGAAGTCGCAGCCGGGCTGGTTCGGGTTCACGATCACGTCCGCCTCGGGCAGGGTCTCGGCCGGCAGGTGGTGGTCGGTGATCACGGTGGCCATGCCGTGAGCGCGCGCGGCGGCGACCCCTTCGACGCTGGCGATGCCGTTATCGACGGTGATCAGCACATCGGGTTCGAGCCGAGCGGCGATCTCCACCATGGCCGGGGTCAGGCCGTAGCCGAGGGTGACGCGGTCAGGCACGAGGTAATGCACGTCGGCACCAAAGGCACGCAGCGCGCGCACGCCGACTGCGCAGGCGGTGGCGCCGTCGCAGTCGTAGTCAGCGACGATCACCATGCGCGCGCCGGCCTCTATTGCGTCAGCGAGCAGTTGCGCCGCTTCACGGGTGCCGGTCAGGGCGTCCGGCGGCAGCATGGCGCGCAGCGAGGTGTCGAGCTCGCTCTTGCTGCGGATGCCGCGGCCGGCGTAAAGGCGGGCAAGCAGGGGGTGGATGCCGGCATCGGCGAGTGCCGAGACGGTACGCTGCGAAACTTCGCGGGTCTGGATACGGGTCATTGCGTGGGCTGGTCGGGCGTGGGCTGTACCGCGGGGGGCGGTGCCATGGATTTCAGGAGCGCATCGAGCGAGAGCGGTTTGCGCCAGAAGCGCCAGTGGTCGCGCGCGCCGGCACGAAGCTGCAGCGTGGAGCGGTCGCCCGGCGCGCTGAGTGTCAGTTGTTGCAGCCGACCGCTGCGCAAAGCCTGGGCGAGCGGGCCGAACCAGTCACGTTCGAGCGCGACGAGGCCGTTGCGCCAATTGTCGAGATCGAGCTGAAGCGAAGGCCGCAAGAGGGTGTCGAGCACCACGAGTGTGTCCTGCGCCAAAGCCTGAGCCGGGTCGGGTGCCGAACTCTGCGCACCGGCCGCGCGTGCAAGACCGATGCTCACCGGGTCGCTGGCCTGGACGGCTGCCATCGGCGTGCGTGGCGCCGTCTCGAATTGTCCCGCGCCCCAGAACCACAGGCTGTTCACCGGTCGTCGTCCGGCGGCTTCACGTGCCTGGCTGACGGGGTGGTTGTGCAGCACGATCTGAACTTCGTTCAGGGTTCGCTGCCACAGCCGGGCATCATCGCCTTCGGGCAGGAAGTGCTTGATCGGGCGTCCGACCACGTCGTGCAGTGGATAAAGCTTTGCGCGGGTGGGCTGAGCCAGCCGCACATACCAGCGCGTCGGGGTGCTGGCTTCGAAGCGGCCGATGTCGGCGAAGTTCTCGTTGAGCGCGGCAATCAGTTCGTCGGCTTCCGCGGCGCTGATGTCATCGGCGGGAAACTCGCCCAGCAGCAGATGTTCGCGGGCGAACGACAGGTTGACCGGGTCGGCGCACAGCCACTCGCCATCGCCGTCTTCGTCGATTGCGGGCGTCGTCGCAGGTTCGCCGAGGCGGCGCAGGGTGCCCAGCGGCAGGGGATCGGTGTCGAGGCCGAACAGGCGTGCGATCTGGCGGTCGAAGGGTTCGAAGTCCGCGATCTGCCGTTGCCCGAATCCGAGCAACTGATGCAGGCCGGGCAGTGCAAGGTCTGCTGCCGGGCCAAGCAGCGTTGCGCTGGGCCACAGCAGGCCGGGGAGAACAAGGTGAATCTGCATGGATCTGCCACAGGATGGAGCCGGGCGAGTCTAGCATGTGCGGGCCGCTCGCTAGGCTGCGCGGCGTCCCGGATGGAGCCGAACCGGATGAAGGTCTGGCTTTGATTGGTAAAAAGGTGCAAGCAGGAACGATGGCCAAAGGCCAAGGACCGATACAATGGCGCCCATCATGAGTGCTTCCCCTTCGATTCTTCCGGTCTCGGCGTCCCGCCGCAAGCCGGCCCCGTTCCTGCCCATGTCCCGCGCCGAGATGAAACAGCTCGGCTGGGATGCGTGCGACGTCATCCTCGTTACGGGTGACGCCTATCTCGACCACCCCAGCTTCGGCATGGCCCTGGTGGGCCGGCTGCTGGAGGCCCACGGCTTTCGCGTCGGCATCATCAGCCAGCCGGACTGGCATTCGGCAGAGCCTTTCCGGGCACTGGGCAAACCACGGCTGTATTTCGGCATTACCGCCGGCAATATGGATTCGATGGTCAACCGCTATACGTCCGACCGCAAGATCCGTTCCGACGACGCCTATACGCCGAACGCCGAGCCCAACAAGCGGCCCGATCGCGCGGTCACCGTGTATGCGCAGCGTGCGCGAGAGGCCTTTCCGGGCGTGAACGTGGTGATCGGCAGCATCGAGGCATCGCTGCGGCGGATCGCGCACTACGACTACTGGTCGGACAAGGTGCGGCGCTCGGTGCTGCCCGACTCCAAGGCCGACATCCTGCTGTTCGGCAATGCCGAGCGCGCGCTGGTGGCGCTGACGCAGCGGCTGGATGCCGGTGAGCCGATCGAGTCGATCCGCGACCTTCGCGGCACCGCCTTCATGGTCAAACCGGGCTCGCGCCCCGAAGGCTGGGAAGAGACCGCATCGACCGCGATTGACCGGCCCGGCCGCATCGACTCGCACCCCGACCCGTACTCGATGGAGCCCGCCGCGGCTGCACCTGCGGCGGCTGCCGATGGCGCCCAGCCGGTACGCATCGTGAGCCGCGAAGAGCGTGTGGCCAGCCGTCGCGCGCAGCGTGAGCACACCGTTGTGCGCCTGCCGTCCTATGAAGAAGTGAAGGACGACGCGGTGCTTTATGCCCACGCCTCGCGGGTGTTCCACCTCGAGTCCAATCCGGGCAATGCGCGGGCGATGGTGCAGCTTCATGGCGAAGGCCCCGGTGCGCGCGACGTGTGGCTCAACCAGCCGCCGATTCCGCTGAGCACGCCGGAGATGGATTTCGTCTACGGGCTGCCTTACGCCCGCCAGCCGCATCCGGCCTATGCCGGCGCACGGATTCCGGCCTGGGACATGATCAAGTTTTCGATCAACATCATGCGTGGCTGCTTTGGCGGCTGTACCTTCTGCTCGATCACCGAGCACGAGGGACGCATCATCCAGAGCCGCTCCGAAGCTTCGATCCTGCGCGAGATCGAGGAGATCCGCGACAAGTCGCCCGACTTCAAGGGGCATATCTCCGATCTCGGCGGGCCGACTGCGAACATGTACCGCATGGCGTGCAAGGATCCGGAAATCGAGCGTTCGTGCCGGCGCCTGTCCTGCGTCTATCCGGGCATCTGCGAGAACCTCGGCACCGATCACGGGCCGCTGATCCAGCTCTACCGCAAGGCGCGCGCGATTCCCGGCGTGAAGCGGATCACCATCGGCTCCGGGCTGCGTTACGACCTGGCGGTGCGTTCGCCCGAGTATGTGAAGGAACTGGTCACGCACCATGTCAGCGGCCTGCTCAAGATCGCGCCCGAACACAGTGAGGATGGCCCGCTGTCGAAGATGATGAAGCCGGGCATGGGCGCCTACGAGGCTTTCCGCGAGCTGTTCGAGAAGTATTCGAAGGAAGCCGGCAAGAAGCAGCACCTGGTGCCGTACTTCATCGCCGCGCACCCGGGCACGACCGACGAAGACATGCTGAACCTTGCGCTGTGGCTCAAGGAGCGCGATTTCCGCCTCGATCAGGTACAGACCTTCCTGCCCACGCCGATGGCGATCGCCACCGCGATGTACCACTCGCGCAAGAACCCGCTGAAGAAGGTTTCGGCCGATTCCGAAGTGGTGGAAACCGTGCGTACGGGCCGTATCCGCAAGCTGCACAAGGCCTTCCTGCGCTGGCACGACCCGGAGAACTGGCCGATCCTGCGCGAGGGCCTGATGCGCATGGGCCGCGCCGACCTGATCGGTGCCGGGCCGAGGTGCCTGGTGCCGCGCCATCAGCCGGCAGGCCCTGCGCCGGCAGGGCGTCCGGCGCCGCCGGTCGTCAGTCCTGCGCGCAAACCTGCGGCTGGTGCGGCGCGTCAGCCCGAGCGCACGGCCAGCGGAAAAGGTCAGCCCTCACGCAAACCGGCTGCGGGCGCCAAGCGCGCAATGCGGGACAGGTGAGCCGTCCCGTTTTCTGAGCACAACAACAATTCACTCTCTCGAACCCATTTCCGATGCGCTATGAATTCCTGGTTGGCCTGCGCTATACCCGCTCACGCAAGCGGGCGCAGGGGCGGAACCGTTTTATCTCCTTCATCTCGCTGGTATCGATGCTGGGCATTGCCCTCGGCGTGGCGGCACTGATCGTGGTGCTGTCGGTGATGAACGGCTTTCAGGAGGAGTTGCGCACCCGCATCCTCGGTGTGGCGTCGCATGTGCAGGTGCAGAGCCTGGATGGCGAACTGCGCTCGTGGCAGCAGGTTGGCGAACAGGCCCGCCGTCACAAGTCGGTCATGGCAACCGCGCCCTATGTGCAGGAGCAGGGCATGCTGTCCTTCGACGAGGCGGTGCGCGGCACGATGGTGCGTGGCGTGATTCCCGCGCTTGAAGATACGGTTGCGGACTTCGGTCAGCACATGAAGGCGGGCAGCTTCGAGGCGCTGCAGCCGGGGCGCTTTGGCATGATCCTCGGCCGCGATCTGGCGCTGGCATTGCGCGTCGGCCTCGGCGACAAGGTGACGCTGATCGCACCGCAGGGGCTGGTAACGCCGGCGGCGGTGCTGCCGCGGGTGAAGCAGTTCGAGGTGGTCGGCATCTTCGAAGCCGGCATGTACGAATACGACTCAGGGCTGGCGCTGATCCATCTTGCCGACGCCCAGGCGCTGTACCGGATGGGCGATGCGGTGAGCGGGGTGCGGCTCAAGCTCGATGACCTGTTCGCGGCGCCGCGTGTTGCACGCGAACTGCTGAGCTACCTCGAAGAGCCGGGGCTGGCGGTGAATGACTGGACGCGCAGCCACGCAAACTTCTTCCGCGCCGTTGCGCTGGAGAAAACCATGATGACGCTGATCCTGTTCCTGATCGTCGGCGTGGCCGCGTTCAACATCGTGTCCACGCTGGTGATGGCGGTGCAGGAGAAATACGCTGACATCGCGATCCTGCGCACCCTTGGCGCGAGCCCCGGATCGATCATGACCATCTTCGTGCTGCAGGGCTCGATCATTGGTCTGGTCGGGCTGGTGGCGGGGCTGCTCGGCGGGCTGGCGATCGCGCACAACCTGGATGTGGTCATTCCCGCGCTGGAAACGATTACCGGCGCGACCTTGTGGAACAAGGAAATCTATTACATCAACGAATTGCCTTCGAAGGTGCTGATGAGCGACGTGGTGAGCATTCTGACCGTGTCGTTCACGCTGACGCTGCTGGCCGCGCTGTATCCGAGCTGGCGCGCATCGAAGGTGAATCCGGCGGAGGCGCTGCGCTATGAGTGAAACCACGAATCGGGCGGCAGCCGAATCGACAAGCCTGTCGGCACACGAGCCCGTGCTCGCGTGTGACGGGCTGGAGAAGCAGTTCCGCGAGGGTGCGGATGCGGTGAAGGTGCTGGGCGGCGTGACGCTGTCGGTCGCGCGCGGCGAGCGCCTGGCCATCGTTGGCGCATCGGGCTCGGGCAAGAGCACGCTGCTGCACCTGCTCGGCGGGCTGGATGTGCCGAGTGCGGGCACGGTGCGGCTGATGGGCAAGGATTTCTCGAAGATGTCCGACGCGGCCCGTGGGCAGCTGCGCAATGGTGCGCTCGGCTTCGTCTATCAGTTTCACCACTTGCTGCCAGAGTTCTCGGCGCTTGAAAACGTGGCGATGCCGCTCTACATCCGCCGCATGAACCCGGCAGAAGCCAACGAACGCGCGGCTGCGATGTTGCGCGAGGTCGGCCTGTCGCATCGCCTCGATCATGCGCCCGGTGAGTTGTCGGGTGGCGAGCGTCAGCGTGCGGCGATTGCACGTGCGCTGGTCACCGAGCCCGCCTGCGTGCTCGCGGACGAACCCACGGGCAACCTTGACCGTCGCACCGCAGAGAGCGTGTTCGATCTCATGCTGTCGCTCAACGAGCGCCTGTCGACCAGCTTTGTCATCGTCACCCACGACGATGCGATGGCGCGCCGCACCCAGCGCAGCCTGCGGCTTGAGGACGGACTGTTGGTCTGAGCGTGGGGTTTGCGCAGGCTCAGCCTGCGTCACGCTGCCGTGGGGCGCGGTTCAGCTGCCGTGCCCGCCACTGGCGGATCAGCCAGATCCGCCACGCGCCGCGCACAATGAAGTAGCCGGCAAACGACAGGCTCGCAGCGAGCAGCACCAGCCCGAGCGCAAGCGGCTTACCGAGACCCGCCATCCAGTGGATCATTGCGCCGATCCATCCGGTGATGTCCATGCCCACGAGTTCCGGCGGTGCGCTGAACGCCACCGAGCCAGTGCTGCCGAGTGCGACATCACCAATTGCGAAGGCAGCTACATAGAGCGGCACGATGGTCAGCGGGTTGGAGTACAGGGTGATGATCAGGGCCAGCGGCAGGTTCACCCGCAGCACCACGCAGCAGATCGCCGCGCCGAGCATTTGCAGGGGGCCGGGAATCAGTCCGCAGAACAGCCCCACAGCCACCGCGCCCGCTGCCGAGTGACGGTTCAGGTACCACAGTCTGGGGTGCAGCAGCGTGCCGGAAAATGGCCGCAGCCAGCGGTTTTCGCGCACGGCCTCGTGTTTGGGCAGGAATCGTTTCAGTGATTTTCGCATGGTGTTCGCCCATTCTAGCGCAGCGGCCACCGCGCCTGATCTTGCCGGCAGACGGCGGCTGCGGGCATGATCCGTGTTTATGCGTATGGCAAGTCTCGCCTTCCTTCTCGGCATCTGGTGGCTGCAGCAGCAAGCCGCGCTTCCGCGCCTCGACGTGCCGTTCACCATTACCTGCGTGGCATGCCTCGTGGGGCTCATCCTTGCTGCTTTTCAGCGGCCTGCGGTCCGGTTCACGGGACTTGTGCGCTGGGGGCTGATCGCCATCGCGACGCTTGCGGTGTCCGGTGCCGGCTACCTGTACGCCGCGGCGCGGGCGAATGTCCGCCTCGCTGATTCCTTGCTGCACACCCTGGAGGGCAGGGATCTGGCGATGACCGGTGTCGTCGCGGAGCTGCCGCAGGCGGTGGGCGAGGGCGTGCGTTTCGTGTTCGAGGTCGAGGAGGCCGATGCCGGCGTACCGGGTCGGGTGCTGTTGTCCTGGTATCGGTCGCGCGACGAGGATGCGCCCTTGCCCCATGTCTCGCCTGGTGAGCGCTGGCACTTCGTGGTGCGCCTGAAACGCCCTCATGGCAACGCAGTGCCTGGCGGTTTTGACTACGAAGCATGGTTGCTGGAACGAAACCTTCGTGCCACCGGCTATGTGCGCAACCCAAACGAGGCGCTCAGGCTGGATGCGGATGCTCGCGGCTTCATGCACGGCGTGCATCGCCTGCGCGCCCACATTCGCGATGCCATCGGCGCTGCGCTGCCCGATGCCACTCATGCCGGCATACTGATTGCGCTTGCGGTCGGCGACCAGGGGGCGATCAGCCCCGCGCACTGGGAGGTATTCCGGCGCACCGGCGTGTCGCACCTTGTGGCGATCTCCGGCATGCACATCTCCTTGGTCGGTCTGATGATCGGCGGACTGTGCGCGCAGGTGTGGCGGCGGGTGCCGTGGCTGGTGCTGCGGGTTCCGGTGCGCAAGGCCGCGGCGACTGCGGCCCTGCTTGCCGCTCTTGGCTACGCGCTGCTGGCCGGCCTTGGCATCCCGGTGCAGCGTGCGCTCATCATGCTGATTGTGGCAGTGGTCGCGCTGCTCCTCGGGCGCGAGTCTGCGCCTGGCCGGGTGCTGGCACTTGCGCTGCTGTGCGTCGTGCTGATCGATCCGTGGGCGGTGCTGTCCCCCGGGTTCTGGCTTTCGTTTGGCGCCGTTGGCGTCATCCTGCTGCTGGCTGGCGGACGTGTGCGCCCGGGCTCCGGCTGGCGCATGGCGGTTCGCATCCAGCTTGCGATCACGTTTGCCACCATTCCGGCGCTGCTTGCCCTGTTCAATGCGTTCTCGCTGGTGTCGCCCGTTGCCAATGGGATCGCGATTCCGCTCGTCAGCTTCGTGATCACGCCGCTGACGCTGGGCGCAGTCCTGTGGCCCAGCCCCGTGCTGCTGGTGCCCGCACACACGGTGAGTGCGTGGATGTTGCATGTGCTCGAGTGGCTGGCCGATTCGCGCCTGGCGCTGTGGCAGCAGGCACAGCCACCGGGATGGATGATCCTCGCCGGATGCGTGGCTGCTCTCATTATGCTGCTGCCTGCTGCGACACCCGGCCGCGGTGCTGCCCTCGCGGTGATGGCAGCCTTGCTTTCATGGCAGGCGCCGCGGCCCGACTGGGGGCAGTTCAGGGCGGTGGTGCTCGATGTGGGGCAGGGGCTGGCGGTTCATGTGCAGACCGCGAGCCACGACATGGTGTACGACACCGGTCCGGCCTATGGTGCGAGTGATGCAGGGACGCGCGTGGTCGCGCCTTATCTGGGGGCGCTCGGCGTGAGCCGGCTCGACCGCCTGGTGCTGTCGCATGACGATGCCGATCACGTCGGCGGCACGCAGAGCGTGCTGGATGCGGTGGCGGTGACGCACATTCTGGCCGGCGACGAGGCACCGATCCTCCGCGGCCTGGCCCGCTGGCCGGGTGAGGCCTGTACCGCCGGTCGCACATGGGAGTGGGATGGCGTGGGCTTCGATGTGCTCTGGCCGCCGGCGAGGGCGCTGCCGGCCCGGCGCAACAACGAGCATTCCTGCGTGCTGCGAATCCATGGCGCAGGCGGCTCATTGCTGCTGGTCGGCGATATCGAGCAACTGGCGGAACAGGCGCTGGTGACGGCCCACGGCGATACGCTTGCGAGCTCGGCCATCGTCGTTGCACATCATGGCAGTCGCTCGTCGTCCATCGATGCATTCGTCGATGCGGTCATGCCCGAGCTGGCCGTTTTTTCGGTGGGCTACCTTAACCGCTTCGGCCATCCCCATCCTTCGGTCTGGACGCGCTGGGCGGTGGCAGGGGCGCGCAGCTACCGCACCGACAGTCAGGGCAGCATCACGCTGGAGGTGGATGCAGATGGCGTCACTGCAACGGCAAGTCGCGAACGCCATCCACGTTACTGGCACGGGCGTTGATCGGCCCGGCCTGCAGGGGGGTGCGCGGGAATTGAATGCGGAACCGTACCGAGTTACTCGACCGTATCGTTTTTCTGTAATACTTTTGACTTAGTCAATCTGCTTTCCACCACCCGCCAGAATCAGATAACAATGACAAACGCAATCGGACGCTTCGAAGTGCAGCGAGAACTCGGGCGCGGTGCGCAGAGCGTGGTATTTCTCGCCTTCGATCCCCAGCTCGAGCGCGAAGTGGCGGTGAAAACGGTACATTTCAGCGAGAAGCGTGCCGCCATGGGCGAAGCCCTGCTCGCGGAGGCGCGCAGCGTCAGTCGTCTGCGCCACCCGGGCATCGTGCCCATCTTCGAGGCCGGGGAGTTTGCCGGAGACCCCTATCTGGTGTTCGAGTATGTGCCGGGAGAGAGCCTTGCCCGGTTCATTAAACGTGAGGGCGTGGTCGAGCCCGCCCGTGCCGCAGGACTGATGGTGCAGATTCTCGCGGCCATCGCTGCCGCGCATGCGGAAGGGGTGATCCACCGTGACCTGAAACCGGGCAACGTGCTGATGGACGGCGGTGGTACGCCAAGGGTGATGGACTTTGGCATTGCCCGTCGGGTGGCGGGCGGCAAGGGCGCAGCAGGCGCGTTCTCCGGCACGCCGGCCTACATGGCGCCGGAGTACATTCTGGAGCGTGAGGTGAGTGCGCGCGGGGACGTGTTCGCCGCCGGGGTGATCCTGGTCGAGATGCTGCTCGGGCGCAGACTGTTCGTTGGCGACGACATTGATGCGGTGATGCGCAAGGTGGCCACGGAGTCGGTCGTTCTGCCCGACGATTGCGGGCTGGACGAGCGCCTGGCCGGGATTGCATTGCGTGCGGTTTCACGTGATCCGGCGACGCGCTACCAGACCGCGACCGAGTTCGAGCAGGCACTGCAGGGCTGGCTCGCGCCTCTGGAAGAAGCGCCGCCCACAGGCGGAAGCCAGAGTACGGTGGAGTTCCTGTTGCGGCGCCTGCGACACAAGAGCGATTTCCCGGCGCTGTCCGAGTCGGTCGGGGCGATCAATCGCATTGCCAGCAGCGAATCCGAGAGCATCAACAAGCTGTCCTCGCTGATCCTGCGCGACTTCTCGCTGACCAACAAGCTGCTGCGCCTGGTCAATTCGGTCTATTACCATCAGGCCGGGGCAGGCAATATCAGCACGATCTCGCGGGCGGTTCTGGTGCTCGGCTTCGATGCGGTACGCAACATCGCGATCACCGTGCTCCTGTTCGAACACCTGCAGAACAAGCACAACGCCAGTCAGCTCAAGGAAGAGTTTCTGCGCGCCAATCTTGCGGCGCTGCTTGCGCGCGACCTGGCGGTCAGACTGCGCTCGCGCGATCTGGAGCAGGCGTATATCTGCTCGATGTTCCACGGTCTGGGCCGTCTGCTGTCGCAGTTCTACTTTCCGGACGAGAGCGAGGAGATCCGGCGTCTGCTTGCACAGAAGGAGTGTGGTGAGGATGCGGCCGTGCATCGTGTGCTGGGCATCAGCTTCGAAGAGCTTGGTGTCGGGATCGCCCGCAGCTGGGGTTTTCCTGCGCTGATCGTCGACAGCATGCATCGTCTGCCAACGGACGCTGTGCGCAAGCCGGCGACGAACGAGGAGCGATTGCGCGTGCTGGCGGGATTCTCGAACGAGATCTGCTCTGCGCTCGCGCTGGTCAATCCGGAGCAGCGCGAACGCGAACTCCAGCGCACCGCGGCACGCTTCGGCGATGCCTTGCCGGCAGCCGAGTTCGATTTGCGGGAGACGGTCAATGCCTCGATCGAGGAGCTGACCGATTTTGCCCGCATCATCCGTATCAACCTGCACCAGACCCAGTTCGGCCAGCAGCTGAAGAAGTTCAGTCGCAGCAAGGGGTCGGCCCATGGCGGAAATGAGGCCGAGGACGCAGCGAGCGAGGCTGCCGCCGTCAGCAAGGGTGGCGCAGGTGGCACCATGCCCTCAGGCGTGTTCGATGCGGACGGGCTGCGGGTGGATATCGAGACCGTACTGTCGGCCGGAATTCAGGACATCAGCAACACCTTGGTCGAAGACTTCAAGCTCAACGATGTGCTGCGCATCATCCTCGAGACCATGTATCGCGCGATCGGATTCCGGCGGGTGCTGCTGTGCATCCGGGACGCCCGCAGCAACACCATGCAGGGGCGGTTCGGGCTGGGGCCGGAGGTGTCCGAGCTGGCCAGGAAGTTCTGCTTCCCGCTCAGCTTCACGCCCGACATCTTTCACGTCGCCACCTCAACGGGCGCCGACATCCTGATTTCGGATGTGAACGATCCCGGGATTGCCGACCGCATCCCGGGCTGGTTCCGGGACTCGGTGCAGGCGTCCACCTTTGTGCTGCTGCCGCTCACGATCAAGCAGAAACCGGTGGCCCTGATCTACGCCGACAAGGATCACGCCGGTGAGATCGTGATCTCGGAGCGCGAGCTTTCGCTGCTGAAAACCCTGCGCAACCAGGCGGTGCTCGCGATCAAGCAGTCAAGCTGACGGCGTCAGCCATCACTCGACGCCGTAACGCACTTCGAGCCGCGGCTGCATTTCCGCTTCGTCCCCGACCTCGCTCGCCGCCACGCCGGTCAGGCGACGCAGGATTGCTTCGGCTGACAGCATGATGAGAATGCGCTCGTTGCTGTGCGGTAGCGGCTTCACCAGGCTCTCGGTGAGGGCCTGCCCGCTGCGGCCCATCATCGCCGGAATGGGGTCGATTCGTGACGACGGAATCTCCGGAATGTCGCCAAGTTCGTCGACCAGAATGCCGAACTTCGCCTGATACTCTGCAACGTAGAGCACCACGATCTGACCCGCGGTGCGCAGTGGCGCGCGACCGGGCAGCATGGCCGACAGGTCGAAAACGCTGATCGCCTGGTCCTGGTACATGATGCAGCCGCGCACCCAGTCCGGCATGCCCGGAACGGCGGTGATGTTCTGCCTGTCGATGGCTTCCACCACGTGCGTGGTGCGCACGCCGTAGCGGCTGCCGGCGATGAGGAAAGTCGCCACCTCGACGCAGTCCTCATCCTTGGCTGTGCGTGGCGCGAATCCGCTGCTCTGTGCGGGTGCTTGCCGGCATCCGCCGGATCCCGCTGCGAGCGTCTCCGACAGGGGGACGAGCACGAGTGCGACCAGATCGTTGCGATAGCGATCGTCAGGGCCCTTGTACTCGCGGTAGCCTGAAGACATGCGCGATCCGACTGCGTAGTAGCGGTTGTCGAGTTCGACGATGTTGGCGCAGGATGCACCGGGCGCGAGTTCGAAGAAGCTGCGGTCGAGCACGATTCGGGCGCCGGGCTGGAATGAAGGGTTGGTGCTGGCGAGCACGCGTCCGTCAGGCGTGGCGAATACGCCGAAAGCCCCGCCAAACGCCTTCCCGTCGTCCTTGCGCGGCAGACTGTCCTTCAGCATCGCGGCGAGTTGCGGCTCGGCGTCGAACACGATGGCGATGCCGCCGACCACCTCGCCACTTTCGCCTGGGGCGCGAATCGCTGCGGCGTAAGTCCATGTCGGCCGATCGTCGTACAGGCGCGAGGGCGCAAACGGGGACACGCAATAGCCCTGGCTGTCGGGAAGTGCCAGCGTGGCGCGCACCCAGTCGCCTTGAAGGCGCTCGCCAATCAGCCCGGCAGCGGCAGGGTTCGACACCGCGACAACCGTACCGGATGCATCGAAGACCAGCAGGTTGGTATAGACGGTGTACAGGCCGTTGATCGTGCTCAGGATGTCCGTCAGCGCTCCGCTCCAGTCCCTCGGGCTGGTTTCATTCGATGCGAGGGCGCTGCGGAAGGCGCTCGTCAGTGCCCACCAGCGGCAGTCGTTGGCGCGCTCGTAGAGGTTGCGATCCATGATGTCCATCGCGAGCGCAGACTTGGCCACGCAATCGTGCAGCACCGACGACAGCACAGTCTCGTAGAGGTTGGTCGTGGAATCGCTGAACACCTTGTGCGTGCGCGCCCCGGTGCTGCCGATTTCGCGCAGCAGAACCTTTGCAAACGCGCCATTGAGTGCGGCGCCGTCGCGAGTCAGCCACAGGTGGCCATTCCATACCGCACGGTTGAGCTCGCTCTGAATCGTGGTTGCGCGTTGCGGGATCGCGCGCAGGTCGGGTGCGAAGAGGCGGGTTGTCTCAAGGGCGCCCGCCCGGATTGCGGCGGGTACCGCCTCCAGTTCGTGCGCAACGGCCATGTCGAAGGCATGGTCGAGCGGCGCCAGCGCGTGTCCCAGCCAGCCGGGACCAGCATAGCCCTGGTAGCTTTGCGCCGCACGGGTGGTGGCGAGATACTCGCGCCCGGCGAAGCGGACGATCTGGCTCACTTCGCCGCGACCATGCTCGACCTTTGCACCGAGGGGGAACTGATACTGGTCGCTGCTTGCAATGATGCAACCGCAGTCGTCGAGCAGGGTGATGACCGTCCAGTCATCGGCGTCGAGGAGGCTGTCGAAAATGCGTTCGCACTCGTCAGCAAAGCGGAAGCACAGGCAAAGTACGCCGACGGGACGGCTGCCGTCGGCCGACATCACCCGATAGGCGTAGATCAGCGGAGCGGCTTCGCCGGGCAGCAGGTCCGTCTTGCGGAACACTTCGACGTAAGGGGCGCTGGTGCTGAGTGCCTCGGCGATGAGCCGGTCGCCGGACGAGGACACCGGATTGCCCTCGTCAAGCTGTGCGAGCAGTTGCCCGTCGGGCGCGAGCAGAATGATGTTGTGATAGACGGAGTACTTGCGCACGTACTCGCGAAAACGCTGCCGCAGGGCATCGCGCTGTACAGGATCTGCGTCGGACGCCGACCCGGTGGAGGCTTCGGCAAAGTCGCGGATGTCCGCATCCGTTGCCAGAAAGCCGATATCGGCCGTGCGCTCGTACAGGTTGCGAACCAGCAGATCGATGGCGACCCGGGCGTTCGAGCCCAGACTCTGAACCGCCTTGCGTTGCAGCTCCCGCGCAAGCTGCTCCAGCAGTTCGCCGGCGAGCGTACTGAAATCGGTGCGCATCCCGCTGATATCCGTTCCTGCGCAGAGCAGCTGGCCGAGCAGGCTCAGGTTGTCGTAGATCGACTGTATCTCCTGCAGGCGGGTCTGATCTTCATGCAGACCGCTCATGAAGCGGGTCAGATAGGCAAGCTGGGGGACGGAGCGATGATGGCGTGTGCTGGACATGAGGGCACCCGATGGTTCTGTGTGCCAAGACTAAAGCAATAGCTGCGCCAGTCCGTGGCTGTCTGCGGCGAGGGCGCTCGATGTCAGGAAAAACACCTTCTGAACGGGCGCTTTGGCGCCGGTTCAGCGCGGCGCGCAGGCAGCGGGGCGGGTGAGCGCGCAAGTAAGCATCTCGGAATGCCCGTATCACGGCACGGATCAGGGGTTTGGTGCACCGGAACAGTGCGTACAAACCCCCGGCTCAGCGCACGACCGGTCGGTTGGGGAGCTGGTTTCCGCGCGCGCGGCTGATCGTTTGCCCGACGTCCGGGAAGCGCGCGCTCAGCGCGGCATCCACGGCATCGATGGCGATGCCCAGTCCCGCTTCATGGTCGCCGCTGGCGAAGGTGCCGAGCACGCGTGGCAGCACGCTGCCGAGCTGCTCAGGCCCGAGCAGGTCGGCGATGCTCCGGTCGGCGACGATCTCTATCCGGTGCTCGGCGAGCTGGACGTAGATCAGTACGCCGTTGTTGTCGGCCGTGTCCCACACCCGCATGGTGGAGAAGAGGTCGATCGCACGTTCACGCACAAGGGCTTCGATCGGCTCGCGGTGCCAGGCGTGGCGCCAGAGCATTCCCCGCGGCAGACTCGCCTCGATGCACAGGCAGATCTCGCCCGTGTGCTTCAGTTCGCTGTCGTGGATGCGCTGGTCGAGCCGGTTGAGTGCGGCCTCGCCCAGCAGGCGGAAGGCGTCGTCGGCGTCGAGCCAGAAATGGCGCAGGAGTCTTGTTGTCAGGTTCATGATCACCAGCCTCCCGACGCGCCACCACCACCGAAGCTGCCGCCGCCGCCAGAGCGGAAGCCGCCCCCACCGCTGCTGCGACCACCACCGAAGCCACCACCGCGGATGACGGGGCCGCCCCCGCCAAAGCCGCCACCCCCGCCGCCGCCAATGGCGATGGTGAAGATCAGCGCAAGCACGCCGCCGACGATGGCCAGCAGCAGGCTGCCGGTAATCAGCTGGACGATGAAGCCCATCACGCCGGCTGTGGCCAGGGTGCCGAGTTTGCGTCCAAGCACGCTGGTGAGAATGCCCCCGAGCACCGGCACACCTACAAAGAGAAAGGCGGCGATGTCTTCGAGCGAGAAGTCCCAGTCATCGCCTGAGGAGGCGGACTGTGCAGGGAGCGGCAGGTCTTCGCCGGAGATGCGGGCGATAAGGCCCTCCACCCCCGCCGCAATGCCGCCGGCAAAGTCACCGTCACGAAAGCGCGGGGTGATGAGGCCGTCGATGATGCGAAAAGCGATGACGTCGGGTACGGCGCCTTCGAGCGCGCGGGTGACCTCGATCCGAACCTTGCGGTCATTCTTGGCGACCACCAGCAGCACACCATCGCCTACCTCGCGGCGGCCGATCTTCCACTGATCGGCAACGCGGAAGGCGTACGAGGCGATGTCCTCCGGCGCGGTGCTCGCGACAACCAGCACCACGATCTGGCTGCCGCGTTCGGTTTCGAATGCGGCCAGTCTGGACTCGAGCGATTGACGGACGCCCGCGTCGAGCGTGCCGGTCTGATCGATGACCCGAGCGCTCAGTTCGGGCACCGGAAGCACCGCCTGAGCAAACACTG
This sequence comes from Parazoarcus sp. PS-13 R2A, assembly GCF_057621855.1. Classification (NCBI taxonomy): domain Bacteria; kingdom Pseudomonadati; phylum Pseudomonadota; class Betaproteobacteria; order Rhodocyclales; family Zoogloeaceae; genus Parazoarcus; species Parazoarcus sp. PS-13 R2A. The sequence goes on along the minus strand of NZ_JBYEXN010000007.1, from coordinate 165,049 downwards.
CCGGGCTCAGCAGCAGCATTGCACAGGCGAGCCAGCGCAAGGCGAGCGCGATCAGGGACGAAAGCCGTGTCCGGACGTGCCGACGAGCACTGCGGTGCGAACTGACGTGAATCATCCCGCGTCCTGACATGCCTCAGCGCGATCCCTGGCTACCGAAATCAACTGTCGGCGGACGCGAAATCTCGGCCTCGTTTGCAACCGTGAAGCCGGCCTTGGGCGCGTAGCTGAAGATCATCGCGGTCAGATTGGTCGGGAAGCTGCGCGCGAGCACGTTGTACTGCTGCACTGCGCCGATGTACTTGTTGCGGGCCACGGTGATGCGGTTCTCCGTACCCTCGAGCTGTACCCGCAGTTCTTGGAAGCCCTGGTTCGCCTTCAGGTTGGGGTAGTTCTCGGACACGGCCAGCAGTCGCGACAGGGCACCGCCGAGCTGCCCCTGTGCCTGCTGGAAGCGCTCCATGGCCTGTGGGTCGTTGAGGGTTTCAGGCGTGACCTGAATCGCCGTGGCACGCGAACGCGCTTCGATCACCCGGGTGAGGGTGGTCTGCTCGAAGTCGGCTTCGCCCTTTACGGTGGCGACGATGTTGGGAACGAGGTCGGCGCGACGCTGGTACTGGTTGAGCACTTCGGCCCACGCGGCCTTGGTCTCTTCGTCCAGACGCTGGAAGTCGTTATAGCCGCAGCCCGACAGCCCCAGCAGGGCGACCAGGCTGAGCAGCAGTGTAAAGCGGCGGATCAGGCGTTGAAGCATTTCAGTGATTCTCCGTTAAGCGGTCTCAGAGCTGAGGCGCGCCAGTGAGCGAATGCAGGCGTTCGACAGCGCTCGCATCCAGTTGCAGCATCTGCGCCAGGGTGCGCAGGTAGTTGCGCTCGGCTTCGGTGTCGAGGTTGATCGCAAGCAGGGATGCCGCATACACCTGAGTACCGACCAGCGCGTCGGGGACGTCGGCGACCAGCGCCTGAAGGTTGAGCGGTGCGCGCAGCTCATCGGTGATGAACTGCTTCTCTTCGGCGCTGACACCGTCGTCGTCGATCTTGCCGACGATGCGCTGGATCTCTTCGTCATCAACCTGGCCGTCGGCCTTGGCTGCGCTGATCATTGCGCGCAGCACCAGCGTTTCAGCCTGGGGCGATGTGAGCTCGGCAAACTGTTGCGGTGCGATGGCAGGCATTGCGGCAGCCGCGCCGGCGCTCTGCGACTGTTGCCAGTGCTTGAATGCGGCCATGGCCAGCGTGCCTAGAATTGCCATGCCACCACCGCTGGCACCGCCACTGGCGTCGCTGCGTCCGCCCCCGAGCAGCATGCCCGCGAGGTCGCCCAGACCGCCAGCGCCACCCGACGCGCCCGACCGCCCGCCACCAAGCAGCATGCCGGCCAGATCACCCAGACCGCCGCCTTGTGCGCCACCTGCACTGCGTCCACCGCCAAGTGCACCGGCCGCCATGTCGAGCAGACCGCCGAGGCCGCCACCGCCACCCCCCATTGCGTTCGACTGCGGGCTTTGCTGCGCACCACCCTGGCCGCCGAGCAGGCCGCCAAGCATCTCTTCGAGACCTCCCATGCCGCCGAGACCCTGTGAGCCCAGGGCGTGATCGAGGCGACCACGGCTCTGGTTGGCCATGCCTTGCTGCAGCAGTTGTCCGATGATGTTTCCGAAGCTCATGTTATTTACTCCTTCTGACGGGGCGTGCTGCCCCGAGTGAGTGGTGCCGGGCACCTTGCAACTGCGGCGGTCGGAGACCGCATCAAAATGTCAGTTGCAAGCATGCCTGAATAAGACGGGTGTTCAAAGCTTGCGCCACACGCTGGCAAGCCAGGGCTGTTGAGCGCACGGCAGGCCGGGTGGACGGTAGTAGTGATGCAGTTCGGTGAAGCCGGCACTGGCGAGTAACTGACGCCACGTCTCCAGATTGTAGTAACAGCCGTAGCGTTCGCCGCTGAAGCCTTCCTGGTTGTCGCCACGCGGATTCGAACTGAACAGGACGCCGCGCGGCTTCAGTGTGCGATGCAACTGTGTCAGCACATCGGGCAGCGCCGGGCGCGGCACATGGAACAGCGAAGCGTTGGCAAAAACGCCATCGAAATGCCCGGTCGGCAGATCGAGTGCGATGAAGTCCTGGTGCAGCACCGCGCAGCCGGTGTCGACGCTTGCCATGCCGACAAGGGCAGCCGAACCGTCCAGCCCGACTGCCTGATGCCCGAGCGCGCTGAAATACTTCAGATCACGCCCCGGTCCGCATCCGAAATCGAGCAGGGTGAAAGGGGCAGGTCCTTCAATCGCACCCAGGAATGCAGCGTAGTTCTGGCTGACGTCGTGACCGCGGGTTCCGTCGCGGAATCCGGCTGCTTCGCGGTCATAGTGTGCAATGGTGGCGCGGGTAAGTTCTTTCATCGATCCTGTTGGACGGAGGGGGGCACGGGCCCGGGGGCGCGATGCCGGCGACCAGTGCATCACTTGGCGCCAAACCCGAACAGCCTACCACCTGCACCCGTATGTCGGACGTCTGCACGGCACGATTCGTGACCTCTGGCACGGTTTCGGTGCGCAGAACGGGGGTGATGCACCGGATTGATGCGAGAGCTGCCGGGCTTGCCCCGGAAACGTGCCCGTTGCGTAGCGCTGAGTTGGCAAGCTTTCTGCTTTAGATCCTGAAACGAGGAGTCCAGTATGGCAGAAACGCGTTCCACCTGTTGTTATTGCGGCGTTGGCTGCGGTGTCATCATCGAGCATGAAGGCGATCAAATTACCGGTGTGCGTGGCGACCCCGCGCATCCGGCCAACTTTGGCAGGTTATGCACAAAGGGATCGACGCTGCATCTGTCGGCTGGACCTGAGACCCTCGCCGTCCGCGCGCTTCGGCCCGAGTTGCGCACTGAATGCGAGACCGCGCGTCAGGTGGTGAGCTGGGATGCGGCGCTCGATCACGTCGCCGACCGTTTTGCCGCCATCATTCGCGAACACGGGCCGGATGCTGTGGCGTTCTACGGTGCGGGACAGCTGCTCACCGAGGACTATTACGTCTTCAACAAGCTCGTCAAAGGCCTGATTGGCACCAACAACCTCGATACCAACTCGCGCCTGTGCATGTCGAGTGCGGTCAGCGGCTACAAGATGACGCTCGGCGCCGACGCTCCGCCGGCGAGCTACGAGGACATTGCGCATACAGACTGTCTGGTCATTGCCGGCAGCAACACCGCGTTTGCGCACCCGATCGTGTTCCGCAGGGTTGAGGACGCGCGCACGGCGAATCCGGCGATGAAGCTGATCGTGATCGATCCGCGCCGCACCGACACTGCCGAGGCAGCCGATCTTCACCTTGCGCTGCTTCCCGGCACCGACATCGCGCTCTACAACGCCATGCTGCATGTGATGCTGTGGGAAGGTCTGGTGAAACGCGAATACATCGACGCCCACACCGAGGGGTTCGATGCGATCAAGAAAACCGTGCGTGAATACACACCGGCCATGGCGTCGGCGATCTGCGGACTGAGCAAGAAGGAGATCGAAACGGCCGCTGAGTGGTTTGCCAGCAGCCCGGCCACGCTCTCGATGTACTGTCAGGGGCTGAACCAGTATGCGTTTGGCAGCCACAACAACGCGGCGCTGATCAACCTCCACCTTGCCACCGGTCACATCGGTCGGGCTGGCGCCGGTCCGCTATCCCTGACCGGACAGCCCAACGCGATGGGCGGGCGTGAGGTCGGCGGTCTCGCCAACCTGCTGTCGGCGCACCGTGATCTGGGGAACCCCGCGCACCGTGCCGAGGTTGCAGCCCTGTGGGGCGTGGATTCGGTGCCGGAGAAGCCCGGCAAGAGCGCGGTCGAGTTGTTCCAGGCGCTCAGGTCGGGCGAGGTGAAGGCGGTCTGGATTGCCTGTACCAACCCGGCGCAGTCGATGCCCGACCAGACCCTGGTGCATGAGGCGCTGGCGACCGCCGAACTGGTGGTGGTGCAGGAAGCCTTCGCCCACACCGAAACCTGCCGCCACGCCGATGTCTTGCTGCCGGCGACGACCTGGGGCGAGAAGGACGGCACGGTGACCAACTCCGAGCGCCGCATCACGCGCGTCCGGGGTGCCGTCCCGGCGCCGGGCGAGGCACGGCACGACTGGCAGATCGCGGTCGACTTTGCACGCCGGCTCGGGGTCGCGCTGGGCAAGGGTGAGCTTGCGCAGCGCATGTTCCCCTACGCAAACCCGGAATCGATCTGGAACGAGCACCGCGAAAGCACGCGCGGTCGCGATCTCGACATCACCGGCCTGTCGTATGCGATGCTGGAGGCGGACGGCCCGCAGCAATGGCCGTTCCCGACAGGTGCAAGCTCCGGAAAGCAGCGCCTTTACGAAGACGGTGTGTTCCCGACCGTTTCGGGCAAGGCGCGCTTCGTGGTGACCGAGCACGCGATGACGGCGGAGTCGCCCAGCGCGCGCTATCCCCTGCATCTGATCACCGGGCGTTTGCGCGACCAGTGGCACGGGATGAGCCGCACCGGTCTGGTGGCGCGCCTCTACAACCATGAGCAGGAGCCGCTGCTGCACATGCACCCCGAGGATCTCGCGCGGCGCAGGCTGAAGGGCGGTGATCTGGTGACGGTGCGCGCGCGTGGCGGCACGATCGTGGTCAAGGTGCTCGAGTCGACCACCGTGCGCGCGGGGCAGTGTTTCCTGCCGATGCACTGGGGCGGTAACGCGATGTCCGGACTGGGCTCGAACACGCTGACGCCGTCGAAGTTCGATCCGTATTCGAAGCAGCCCGAACTGAAGCATGCAGCGGTGCAGGTCGAGGCCTTCGTGGCCGCTCACACGCTGGTGGCAATGCGTGCAAGCGGCGAGGCCGGCGCGGACAATCCGCATGCGCTGATGGAGCGCCTGAGACCGCTGCTGTCGGGCTTCCCCTATGCCAGCCTGACCCTGGCCGGACGTGAACACCCGGTGGTGGTGCTCAAGGCGCGCAGCGAGCAGATCGAACCGGCGCTGCTGGCCGAACTCGATCGTGCGCTCGGACTGGACGATCCGGTCAAGACCCTGAGCTACAGCGACAGCCGCCGTGACATCGCAAAACATGCGCGCGTCGACGGTGACCGGCTGACGGCCGTTCGTCTGGCGGGTGAGGCGCTGGCGTCTGACTGGCTGACCGATCTGATGGTGAGGCGCGAATCCGCCGCGCCGGTGCGCAACTGGCTGCTGGCGCCGGTCACGCAGCCGCCCGCGGGCAAGGTGATGCGTGGGAAGGTGATCTGCAACTGCTTCGACGTTTCGGAAGACGACATCCTGGCGGCCTTCCACGCCGGCGAGTCGCTCGATGCCCTGCAGGCGCGAACCCGCTGCGGCACCAACTGCGGCTCCTGCGTGCCCGAACTCAAGCGCATGCAGAACGCCACGCCGACCTCCCGCACTGCCGCCTGAGCGCGGTGTCGGGGGAGGGGCCGGTTCTCAGCGCTTGCGCTTGGGGGCCGGCCCGTATTTCTTGAACACTGCGCGGGCGTCGAGGTCCGCACGTTCCTTGGTGCAGATCGACGGATCGTCGTCGTGGCCGCTGAAGAACTCATCTTCCTGCGCACGCATCACCATCGCAACGGCGTCTTCTTCGCTTTGGCCGAAGTTCTCGTAGAGCAGGGTGCAGACTTCGTCCAGATGTTCTTCGTAGGTCATGTCAGTTTCCGGATGTTTTCTCAGTAGCGGTCATGCCTTGCGGCGAATGGCGACAACATGCTGGTACAGCCCGCCGAACAGGGTGCGATGCGTCCAGTCGAACTCGCCAGCGCGGCCCGACATCGATTCAATCGGGGTGTCGAGCAAGGAGGGGGCGTAAGGCTCCAGCGTCCGGAACACCAGGTTCATCACCGGAGCAAGCGGGTTCCAGCGCGCGCAGCGATGATAATCGACAAACACCGCCTTGCCGCCGGGTTCGACTGCGGCGAGCAGATTGTCGACGATCTTCCGGCGCTGGTCTTCAGGGACTTCGTGCAGCAGAAAGAAACAGCACACCCCGTCATACGTCTTGCTGCCCAGCGGCTCGCTCAGATCGGCCAGGCGGGCACGGGCGTGAGTATGCGTGGCCAGTTTTCTGCGCACATTGGCGATCTGGATCGGCGCCACGTCGACGACGTCGAGCGCGCCGTTATTGCCGACGCGTGCGGCTAGCATCGGTGAGAATGCGCCATATACGCAGGCCGCCTGCAACACCCGCTGCCCTGGCGAAAACTCCGCCACCGCAGCACGCATCAGGCGCCCGGCATTGCCCCACAGAATCGCGGACACCACCAGGCTGCGATCCAGCCAGGGCAGGGTACGGTGGCTGAGGTAGGCCCAAGTATAGGTTTTTCGCAGGTAGTCGGGCAGGACGTCGGCGCTTGCGGCCGATTCGCTGGGGGGTGGGCTCATGGCGGCTCCATCGTATCGAGTCATGTCGGTGAGTCCGGGGTGCGACCGTCGCCGTCGTGGCCTGAACGAACCTGCGGCGATCGACGTTGCAGCGCACAACGCCTTCAGTATGCCCGCATACGGCCGGCGGCGAAACCGTCTGCCGGCCGTCCTGCGGTCAGCGCTGGATGCTGACTGCGCTCGCAGCCCTCAAGGCCTTGGCGCGCGCGTCCTCGATACTGTCGTCGAGTGCGAGCGCGACACCCATGCGGCGCTGGCCCTTGATCTCGGGTTTGCCGAACAGCCGCAGGGCGGTATCGGGCTCGCTCAGGGCTGCGTCGAGATTGCCGAACACCGGCTGGGTCGAATCGCCTTCGACCAGGATCACCGCGGACGCTGCCGGGCCGTGCTGGCGGATCGCCGGGATCGGGAGGCCGAGAAGTGCACGCGCATGCAGCGCAAACTCCGACAGATCCTGCGAGATCAGGGTGACAAGGCCGGTGTCGTGCGGGCGTGGTGAGACTTCGCTGAACCACACCTCATTGCCCTTGATGAACAGCTCCACCCCGAACAGGCCGCGTCCGCCCAATGCTTCGGTGACGGCCAGTGCGATGCGCTCGGAGGCGGCAATCGCTTCGGCTGTCATCGGCTGCGGCTGCCACGATTCCTGATAATCGCCTTTCTCCTGGCGATGACCGACCGGGGCGCAGAAGGTGGTGCCACCGGCGTGGCGCACGGTGAGCAGGGTGATCTCGTAGTCGAAATCGATGAAGCCTTCCACGATCACCCGGCCCTTGCCGGCGCGGCCGCCTTCCTGGGCGTAATCCCAGGCCTTCTGAACATCGTCTGCGCTCCGCAGCAGGCTCTGGCCCTTGCCCGAGGAGCTCATGATCGGTTTGACCACGCAGGGGAAGCCAAGCGCTTCAACCGCCGCCGCATAGTCTTCGAAACTGTCTGCGAAGCGGTAGGGCGAGGTGGGCAGACCGAGCGTCTCTGCGGCGAGGCGGCGGATGCCCTCGCGGTTCATCGTCAGCTGGGCCGCGCGCGCGGTGGGGATCACCGTGTAGCCTTCGGCCTCGAGCTCGACGAGGGTCGCAGTGGCGATGGCCTCGATCTCCGGCACGATGTAGTGCGGCTTCTCCTGCTCGATGACGGCACGCAGCGCAGCACCGTCGAGCATGCTGATGACGTGGCTGCGATGCGCGACCTGCATCGCGGGTGCGTTGGCGTAGCGGTCGACCGCGATCACCTCGCAGCCGAAGCGCTGCAGTTCGATGGCAACTTCCTTGCCGAGTTCACCCGAGCCGCACAGCAGCACGCGGGTGGCGGTGGGGGAGCGTGGCGTGCCGATACTGACCATGGCGGACATCCCTAAATGTGTTCAAACGAAAACAGACCGCCGGGATCGGCGGCGGTCTGTCCCTGGTGATGCGCAAGCCGCTTAACGTGAGATTGGCTTGTAGCGGATACGCTTGGGCTTGGCGCCTTCTTCACCCAGACGCTTGCGCTTGTCCTCTTCGTATTCCTGGTAGTTGCCAGCGAAGAAGGTCCATTGCGAATCGCCCTCGGCCGCCAGGATGTGGGTACAGATACGGTCGAGGAACCAGCGATCGTGCGAGATGATCATCGCGCAGCCGGCGAATTCGAGCAGCGCATCTTCGAGCGCGCGCAGGGTCTCGACGTCGAGGTCGTTGGACGGTTCGTCGAGCAGCAGCACGTTGCCACCGGCGATCAGGGTCTTGGCCAGATGCAGGCGACCACGCTCACCACCCGACAGGTTGCCGACGATCTTCTGCTGGTCGCCACCCTTGAAGTTGAAGCGGCCGATGTAGGCGCGGCTCGGCATTTCGAAGCGGCCGACAGTCAGGATGTCGGCGCCGTCGGAGATGGCCTCGAACACGGTCTTGTCGTTGGCCAGACCTTCGCGCGACTGATCCACTGCGGCAATCTTCACTGTCGAGCCGATGACCACTTCGCCACTGTCGGGCGTGTCCTTGCCCTGAATCATCTTGAACAGGGTCGACTTACCGGCGCCGTTGGGGCCGATCACGCCGACGATGGCGCCGGGCGGAACGCTGAAGCTGACCTTGTCCATCAGCAGCTTGTCGCCGAAGGCCTTGGAGACGTCGTTGAATTCGATGACCTTGTCGCCGAGACGCTCGCCGGGCGGAATGAAGATCTCGTGGGTTTCGTTGCGCTTCTGGTACTCGACCGTGGTCATTTCCTCGTAGCGCGCCAGACGGGCCTTGGATTTGGCCTGACGTGCCTTCGGGTTGGAGCGTGCCCACTCCAGTTCGGTCTTCATCGCCTTCTGGTGGGCGGCTTCCTGCTTGCTCTCCTGAGCGAGGCGCTCGCCCTTCTGCTCCAGCCAGGACGAGTAGTTGCCCTTCCACGGGATGCCGTGTCCGCGGTCGAGTTCGAGAATCCACTCGGCGGCGTTGTCGAGGAAGTAACGGTCGTGGGTGACTGCGACCACGGTGCCGGGGAAGCGGGTGAGGAACTGCTCCAGCCACTCGACCGATTCGGCGTCGAGGTGGTTGGTCGGTTCGTCGAGGAGGAGCATGTCGGGGCGCGACAGCAGCAGCTTGCACAGCGCGACGCGGCGCTTCTCACCACCGGACAGGTTGCCGACGACGGCCTCCCAGGGCGGCAGGCGCAGGGCGTCGGCGGCGATTTCCATCTGCGTCTCGATGTCGGCGCCGGCGGAGGACAGGATGTTCTCGTACTTCGCCTGATCTTCGGCAAGCTTGTCGAAGTCGGCGTCGGGTTCGGCATAGGCGGCGTAGATTTCTTCCAGCTTCTGGCGCGCTTCGACGATTTCGCCGAGGCCGGACTCGACTTCTTCCTTCACCGTCTTGGCGGGGTCGAGCTCGGGCTCCTGTGCAAGGTAGCCGATGCGCTGACCGGCGAGATGCTGGACTTCGCCTTCGTATTCCTTGTCGACTCCGGCCATGATGCGCAGCACGGTTGACTTGCCCGAGCCGTTGAGGCCGAGCAGGCCGATCTTGGCACCGGGGAAGAAGGAGAGGGAAATATCCTTGATGATCTGACGCTTGGGCGGAACAATCTTGCTCACGCGAAGCATCGACATTACATATTGGGCCATGGAGTTCCGGAAGGGATGGACACGAAACCATGGAGTCTACCCCAGCTGACGGGATGGCCGCCATGTGGCGATGGCTGCGGCGCCGCATTCGGGCGCGCCGCTCAGCGATACAGCGGCAGGGCGCTGATGCGGCGCTCGACTTCGGCGATCAGCTGACCGTAGGCCGCGCTCTCTGTGCTACCGAAGCGGCGGCGGAATTCCGCTTCGGTGATGAATTCGGGCAGGCCCCGCAGGATGGGGACGAGATCGCCGTCGCGCATCGGCGCAGCGAGCGCGGCGTCGATGCGTGCCGGATCGTCGGTGAGGAGCTTGCCGAAGCGGGTGCCGGCACGATCGGCGGCAAGGTCGGCGAAGGAGAAGCCGCTGCCGCTGCGGGCGTCCTCAAGCTCCTTGTACAGGCCGATGGCGTCCGCGATTGGCTCGCCTGCCCACGCCGAGAGCGCAGCCGAGATGATGAAATGCTGAGCGGTGTCCACGCGGCGGTGAAGCGTCAGCGCCCGGCGCGGCGGACGCGGCCATGCAGCCGCTTCGGGGATGACTGCGGCAAGGTCGCGCCCTGCGAGATAGCTGGCAAGGACGAGGAGTACAGCGCGGCGACGTGCAAGGGATGCGTCGTTACCCACCTGCAGCATGGGTTTAAGTACCGCAGGCAGGGGCAGTGCCTGTCCTTGCGCGCGGAAACCCAGCAGCCCCGCAAGGTCGCGCCGAGCGGCTTCGAGCTGTTGTGTGGTGTCGCTCGGGAGCGCCAGTGCGCGCGCGCGGCTCAGGAGTTCGGGCTGCCAGACATAGGCGATGTCCACCCTGTTGCCGCTGGCTGCAATCGCAACGCGCCTGACCGAGCTGCGGACGAGGCGCCATTCCTCGGTGTATCCGCCGATCCGCGCCAGCAGTCCGATGAGCGGCAACACCGATTGCGGCGGAAGGCTCAGACTGCCGACCTGAAAGCGATCGATGCGAAGCTGCTTGCCGTCATCGCTCAGGCGGGCGCGCAGGTTGAGATAGCGTTCCACCGGAATCAGCGGTACGGGGAGGGTAAGGCGGAGTTCCGCCTGCCTGGCCGCGGCAGTGAAGTCCGCCTGCCCGCCGCCGAAACGCGTGGCGAGGTGATTGACGCCTTCGTCGATGAGCCGCGCCGGTACCATGACCAGCCGCGACTGGCCTGGCTGCAGTTGCCTTGGATCGTTGTGCGCGAGCAGGCGGCGGGCCTCCGCGACCACTGCGGGCGAGATCGTTTCGCTGCGGCGGACCAGCGCGGACGAATCGAGGCTGGCCACGATCACAAGGGAGAGCGCGGCGAGCAGCAGGGTCCCTGCTGCGGCCAGAGCGAGAAACAGGCGGCGCATGTCTGTACGGAATACTCAGCTGCGCTTCGGCGAGCATGTGAGAGATGCCAATGAACACGGGCCCAATGAACCCGACTGCGTGACGCCAGCGCAGGTGCGCGCAAGCCAGCGCGACTCAGGCATCCAGCAGGCTCTCGATGTCGGACGCCATCGACGCTGGCGTCGTTGTCGGGGCGTAGCGGCCGACGACCACGCCTTCGCGATCGACCAGAAACTTGGTGAAGTTCCATTTGATCGATTCAGTGCCAAGCACGCCCCTGGCGTTGTCCTTGAGCCATTCGAAGAGCGGGTGTGCGTTGTCGCCGTTGACGTCGATCTTTGCGAACATCGGGAAGCTGACACCGTAGTTCTTCTCGCAAAAGATCGCGATTTCGCTTTCGTTGCCGGGTTCCTGCGAACCGAACTGATTGCACGGAAAACCGAGTACGACGAAGCCGCGTTCGGCGTAGTTCTTGTAAAGCGTCTCCAGGCCCGCGTACTGCGGCGTGAAGCCGCACTGGCTGGCGGTGTTGACGATCAGCATCACCTTGCCCGCGTACTCGGCAAGCGTGTGCTCCTGCCCGTCGAGTGCGCGCAGCGGGACTTCGTAAATCGGCGTGTTTGCCGGGGTGTCCGGGGTCTCATCCATGGCCTGACGCTCCTGCAGAAGGGAGGTCCGAGTGTGTCGTGGCGCGGCGCTCAGGTCAAATGCTGGTGACGTCCTCGTGCAGCTTGGCCAGCACGGTGCCTGGCAGCCCCATGCGACGTGCGGTCAGGGCTTTCTCGAACTCGGTGGCTGGCAGCGGACGACCAAACAGGTAGCCCTGGAACTGGTCGCATCCGTGCGCGAGCAGAAACTCGCGCTGGGCTTCGGTCTCGACGCCTTCAGCCACCACCTTCATGCCCAGACTGTGGGCGAGGGCGATCACCGCGGCGGCAATCTTGCCGTCGGTATTCTCGCGGTGGATGTCATTGACGAAGCTGCGATCAATCTTCAGCACGTTGACGCGGAACTGCTTGAGATAGGAGAGCGAGGAATAGCCGGTGCCGAAGTCGTCGATCGAGAGGTCGATACCCATGTCCTGCAGGATGTTGAGGGTCTCGATGGTGCGGTCGACATCGCGCATCAGCATGGTTTCGGTGAGCTCGAGCCCGAGCAGTCCGGCTGGCAGACGGGTTTCGGTTAATACCTCCTCGACCAGCGATGACAGCTTGCGCTGCGTGAACTGGTGCGCGGAGAGATTGACTGCAACCGGCACCGGCATCATGCCTGCGTCACGCCAGACCCGAAGCTGGCGGCAGGCCTCGCGCATCACCCATTCGCCGATCGGCACGATGAGCCCGGACTCCTCCGCCACCGGGACGAAGCGGCCCGGCGAGATGAGGCCGAGATCCGGGTGACGCCAGCGCAACAGGGCTTCAGCACCCACCAGGCGTCCGGTGGTCGCGCACACCTTGGGCTGGTAGTGGAGCTCGAGTTCGTTGCGTTCCAGGGCGCCACGCAGTTGGTTCTCGAGGAGCAGGTCGCCGAGCGAGGCCGAGTTCATGTCTGCCGAATAGAATTGATAGGCGTCGCGCCCCTCGGCCTTGGCCCGATACATGGCGGCATCGGCATTGCGCAGCAACTCGGCCGGGGTAAGCCCGTCGCCATCGAAAATGGCGATGCCGATACTGGCCGTGACCGTGATCTCGTGGTCGCCCAGCAGGTAGGGATGGCCCACGGTCTGCAGGAGTTTTCGTGCAACCATCGCCGCATCCTGGGGATGGTCGACGTCGGGAACGACCAGCACGAACTCGTCGCTGCCCGGTCTGGAGACGGTGTCGGTTTCGCGCACGACCGCAAGACAGCGGTGTGCGACCTGTTGCAGCAGACCATCACCAAGATCGTGTCCGAGCGAGTCGTTGATGGTCTTGAAACGATCTAGGTTGAGCAGCAGCACGGCGGTGTGGCTTCCGACCCGGCGCGACTGCAGGATGGCCTGTTCCAGCCTGTCCTGCAGCAGCAGGCGGTTGGGCAGGTTGGTCAGGCTGTCATGGTGGGCAAGGTGGTGGATGCGGGCCTCGGCCTGCTTGCGCTCGGTGATGTCGGAGAACAGCCCAATGTAGTGGCTGGTCGCGCCGTCCTGGTTGCGTACGGCCGTGATCGACAGCCACTCCGGATAGACTTCGCCATTCTTGCGCCGGTTCCAGATTTCGCCTTGCCATTGACCGCGCCTGTCCAAGGCACGCCACATGTCGCGATAGAAATTTTCGGGCTGACGGCCGGATTTCAGCATGGACGGAGAGCGTTCGAGCATCTCTGCAGTCGTGTAGCCGGTGATTTCGCTGAATGCCGGGTTCGTGGCGACGATCCGGCCGCTGCCATCGGTAATCAGCATGCCTTCCGTTGCATTGGTAAACACCGTCGCATAGAGCTTGAGATCATGTTGGGTGCGATCCAGCGTCGCGATGCGTTCCTTGAGCTGCCCGTTAACCTGTGCCAGGTCGCTGGATGTCCGCGCAAGGCGGAGCATGGCGAGCGCCAGATAGCCGGCAAGAACCAGCGCCAGCACAAAGAGGCTGACCCGGTAGTTATGGGCGGTGCGCGAAGCCCGTTCGTAACCGCGGGCATAGGTCTGCGCCAGCTCTTCGCCTAGCGCTGCCGTGGGCATGGCCAATGTCTCGCGGGTCAGGGTGTCGAGAATCGGCTTGTGCTCGAGGATTACACGGCCATGCAGCAGCACGTTGGTCATCTGCTGTTGATGCGCCCCTTTCAGCTGCGCGACGATCGATTCGAGCTTCGTCATGCTCTCTTCGAGGCGCTGTGCGAGCTGTACGTCAGCGTTATGCGCATGGGTCATCACGCCCCGCACGAAGATCCCGATAGGACGGGTCTGCGCGATCGGCGCGGTGTCGTCGCCGATCAGGAGATCGGTTGCGAGCGGCAGATAGGCAAGGGAGTTGCGGAGCACCGAGTGCTCGCGCTTGAACAGGTCGATCTGGCGGATCTTCTGTTCCAGCACATCCCGGTATTGTGCGACGCGGTTCAGCACCTGAAGACGGTCATTGGCGGACAGAAAGCCGGGTACGTCCTTGAGTTCGGACACCACCTCGTGCAGTTCACCGGTTGCCGTGCCGATGGTGTCGAAGTCAACCTGAATGCCGACGCGGCTGGCCAGCACCGCAGCGTTGAGTTCGGCGTCCGCCTGACGCAACAGCCTGAGTTCGCGCGCATAGTGCTCATGCGCCTGGGGCGAGATCGCATCGGCGCGCAGGAACAGCCAGCTCAGCAGGCTGGCAGCAATGCCGATGGCGACCAGCATCCACGCGAAGCCGGTGCGACTGACGATGGTGGGCAGCAGTGTCGGCCGTTCGTGGGCGCTCACTGCAGGGGGGCTCCACGAAAACTGCCGCTGAGCGTGTGCAGAAACGCCACGAGAAGCCGACGGTCCTCTGTGGTGAGCGGTCGGCCGAGCTGATAGCGTGCCATGATTTCTGCTGCATCTTCCAGTGTCTCGACGCTGCCATCGTGAAAGTAGGGGGCGGTGAGGGCGACGTTGCGCAGACTCGGGACGCGGAAAACGTATCGATCCTCCTGGCGGCCGGTGACGTTGAAACGGCCGAGGTCGGTCGGGCTGCTCATGCCTTTGTCGGCATAATAATCGCCCATCACGCCGAAGCGCTGGAACAGGTTGCCGCCGACATTGATGCCCTGATGGCAGCTGGCGCAACCGAGACTCTTGAAACGGGCGTAACCCTCGATCTCATCGGCGCTGAGGGCGTTGGTCCTGCCACGCAGGTACTGGTCGAACCGGGCGCCGGGTGTCAGCAGGCTGCGCTCGAAAGTAGCCAGTGCATCGGCGATCGTTTCCGCGCTGATGCCTTGTGGATAGAGCTCGGCAAACAGGCTGCGATAGTCGTCGCTCTTGTTCAGACGCTCGATCACCAGGCTCCAGCTGGAGCCCATTTCCACCGGGTTGTGAAGCGGGCCGGCAACCTGCTCTTCCAGCGTTGCGGCCCGTCCGTCCCAGAACTGAGCGAAGTTCAGGCCGGCGTTGAATACAGTCGGGGCGTTGGCGGTGCCGAGTGCGCCACCCACCCCTCTGGAAGCGGGCAGACCGTCGGTGCCGGCCCTGTCGAGCGGGTGGCAGCTGGCGCAGGAGATCGTGTAATCGACCGACAGTACAGGGTCGTGAAAGAGACGTTCGCCGAGGCCAGCGCGAAGCGGGTCTGTAAGCTGCGGATCGGCCGGCAGGGGGGAAATCGGCTCCGCGCGCCGGTCCACGCCGCCCATCATCAGCGTGATGGGCGATGGGGTGGCTGCCGATGGCGCTTCACGCCAGGTCAGGATGACCAGAGTGGCAGCAAATACGGTCAGCAGGCCAGCTATAACAAAACTAGGCGTACTGTCTTTCACCGCGGCATCTTACTTCCGCAGCTTTCAACCGATTTGACCCTGATCAAGGAATTTGAGAACTCTTCGTACTTCCGGAGAAGAGCCGAGAGAACTCTTCAGTAGTATGTCTTCCTGTCTGCCGGCCCGATTGCCGAAACAAGGGGGGCGGTCAATGGTTCAGCGCTCCACGAAAGCGCGCTCGATCACGTAGTCGCCCGGTTCCCCGATACGCTTGGAAATCTGGAAGCCCCGTTCATCGAGCAGGGTGCAGCAGTCGGCGAGCATCGACGGACTGCCGCAGATCATCGCACGGTCAAGCGCGGGGTCGAGGGGCTGCAGATCGCAATCGCTCAGCAGCTTTCCGGAGCGGATGAGATCGGTCAGGCGCCCGTTGTTGCGGAAGGGTTCGCGGGTGACGGTCGGGTAGTAAATCAGCTTTTCACGCACGGACTCGCCAAACCAGGGGTTCTCGGGCAGGTCCTTCTCGATGAAGTCGGCGTAGGCGAGTTCGGACGTATGGCGCACGCCGTGGATCAGGACGATGCGCTCGAAGCGCTCATAGGTTTCCGGGTCCTGGATGACGCTGATGAAAGGTGCCAGTCCGGTGCCGGTGGACATCAGGTACAGGTTGCGGCCGGGGCGAAGGTCGTGCAGCACCAGCGTACCGGTGGGCTTCTTGCTGACCACGATCGGGTCGCCTTCGCGCAGGTGTTGCAGACGCGAAGTGAGCGGACCGTCGGGCACCTTGATGCTGAAGAACTCGAGGTGCTCCTCGTAGTTGGGGCTGGCGATGCTGTAGGCGCGCGTCAGCGGACGGCCGTCGAGTTCGAGGCCGATCAGGACGAACTGTCCGTTCTCGAAGCGCAGGCCGGGGTTGCGGGTGGTGCGGAAACTGAACAGGGAGTCGTTCCAGTGATGGACGCTGAGAATGCGTTCCTGATTCAGATTGCTCATGGTGTGCTCTTGGATGAATGAGTGATGGGCGAAGTTTACCGGTGCTTCTTTACCTGAATGGTGGATAATTCAGCTAAGCCTTACCGGTTTTATAAATATGAAGTACACCCTTCGCCAGATTGAAGCCTTTGTTGCCATCGCCCGCAGTGACAATGTGTCGCGTGCCGCCGAAGCGCTCAACCTGTCGCAATCGGCTACCAGCGCGGCGCTCGCCGAACTGGAGAACCAGTTCGAGCATCAGCTCTTCGATCGTCACGGCCGGCGTCTGCACCTGAACGAGCAGGGACGTCTGCTGCTGCCGCGCGCGGTGGAACTGCTGGATCGTGCGGAGGAGGTGGAGGCGCTGTTGCGTGGAGAGCGCGGACTGGGCAGCCTGCGGGTCGGGGCGACGCTGACCATTGGCAATTACCTGCTGCCGCTGATTGTTTCGGGCTTTCTGCAGCGACATCCGGAAAGCCATGTTCAACTGCAGGTGCAGAACACGGCCAACGTGGTGGCCCAGGTACTTCATCATGAAATCGATCTTGGCCTCATCGAGGGGCAGGTTCTCGATCGCGAGATCGAGATCGAACCCTGGGTGGACGACGAACTGGTGGTGTTCTGTGCGCCGTCCCATCGCCTGGCGCAGCAGTCCACTGCGACCCTGGCCGAAATTGCAGCCGAGCCGATGATTCTGCGCGAGCGCGGATCGGGTACCCGCGAAACTTTCGAGCAGGCCCTGCGCCACTGGGAGGGGGGACTGCGAGTTCAGCTCGAACTCGAGCACACGGAAGCAATCAAGCGTGCAGTGGAGAGCGGACTTGGGATTGGCTGCATCTCGAGGCTGGCGCTGCGCGATGCCTTCAGGCGTGGCAGTCTGGTCCCGGTGGAGACCCCCGAGCTCGATCTGCGGCGTCGTTTTCAGTTCATCTGGCGTCGCGGGAAGTACCATACGGCAGCGATCAGAACCTTTCTCGACGATTGCCGGGCGCTGACGTCCGGCGCTCAGCGCAGTCACGAAATTTCATTGCCCGCGGTCCCCTGACCGCCGCATTTTCATCCTGCAGCGCCGCGGTGCGCGCAGGTCTTCAATCATTCCGGAGTTTCCGACCATGACTGATCCCCAGTTGAGCTGGATCGAACAAGACGAAGCGTGCACTGCGCGCTGGCATTCAGAAAGTGGAACGCCGCCACCGCGTCGCGTGCAGATGGCCGACGACACCATGAACGCGGATACGGCCTTCCGTCTTGCGTGCGAGGGCACGGCCCTGCTGTGGCGTGGCGACTTCCAGAACGCGCGCCTGCTGTTGCAGGCCGTGGCGCGGCGCGCCGAGCCGAAACCGAAAAAGGCTGCGCGCAAGAAGGCCAAGGCGGCCGATGTGACGCCAGCCCATGCCTTCCACCTCTATCGGCAGTCGCAGGCACAGCGCGCCCGTATTCTTGGCATGCTGCTGATTCCCGTGGGCGAGGATTACACCATTCCGCTGCGCCGTGCGCCGGATATCAGCGAAGCCTGCGTTGAGGCTTACGGCGAGAGCACGGGGCCCTTTGTCGTTTCCCTGCGTGAGTTGCTCGGGGTCGTCAGTGCCCATGAGTGGCGCAAGAAGGGCGTTGAGATTCAGGAGCTCGGTGCGCGGATCCATGCGCACTACGGCGTGTATTCGCCGGTGCGCGGCGAATATGTGGATCTCGTCGCCAAGGCGCCGCTGCCGGGCAAGGCGCTTGCGTTCGACATCGGCACCGGTACCGGCGTGCTGGCAGCCTTGCTGGTTCGGCGTGGCGTGGCACGCGTGATTGCGACCGATCAGTCGCCGCGCGCGATCGCATGCGCACGCGACAATATCGAGCGCCTCGGCATGAGCGACAAGGTCGAGATCGAGACCACCGACCTCTTTCCCGACGGCCGCGCATCGCTGGTGGTATGCAACCCGCCCTGGCTGCCGGCCGCCGCCAGTTCCCTGCTTGAGCAATCGGTGTACGATCCCGACAGCCGCATGCTCAAGGGCTTCCTGAGCGGACTGGCGGCACACCTGACGCCGGGCGGCGAAGGCTGGCTGATCCTGTCCGACCTCGCGGAGCACCTCGGCCTGCGCAGCCGTGAGTTCCTGCAGGAGGAGATCGCGAAGAATGGCCTGAAAGTCGTGGCGCGCACGGAAATCCGGCCCCGGCATTCACGTGCCACGGATGAGTCCGATCCGCTGCACCATGCCCGGTCGGCAGAAATGACTTCACTGTGGCGGCTGGCGGCGGCCTGAGCCTGCACGGATTCTGCCGTCCTGCCCACGGGCGGGGCACCAAAAAAACGGCGGGCCTGAGCCCGCCGTTTTTTCGTCTGTCGTTTGCGACCGTCAGTGCGCGGGCTGCAATTTGCAGTCGCTGTCGGCGGTCTGGCGGTCGGGCATGTACGCGGCCACCTGACACGCGATGGAGGCGACGTAGGGGATGCACTGCAGGCAGAGGATGCCAACCCACAGCTGGGTTTCGAGGTTGTCGGCGCCGCGGGTCATGACCAGCGAAACCGCACCCAGGATAAGCGCCAGCAGCATGCCGATCTCTTCCCGGATCGGGCCGAAGAAGGCCAGCGCACCCTTTGCCTTCCAGCCCTTGGGCGTAACGACGAACTCGCCCTTCTTCTTCGCCAGGCCGGCAAACACGCCGCGGGCGATCGAGTGCGCAAGTCCGACCGAGAGGATGGATGCGCCGAGGATGTCCCTCCACGGGCAGTCCATCGTGCGGCGATAGAGGATCGGTCCCAGCGCGGCCTTGAATGCCATGAAGCCAAGAATCGGGAAGGCGAGCGCAGTGACCGGCAGTCCGAAGGCCTTGGGGAAGGCGAGGATACCGAGCGTCCAGATCAGGCTGCCGAACGCAAACACCAGTTGCAGGGCATCTCCCAGCCAGGCGAACCAGCCCGTCAGGAAGTGATAGCGCTGCGCCAGGTTCAGCGTGCTGCGGCCGACCATGTGCGGCAGGTGGTTCTTGAGGATCTGCATTGCACCAAAGGCCCAGCGGAAACGCTGACTCTTGATGGCGGCAAAGTCCGACGGCGTCAGGCCGCGGCCGAGGATGTGATCCACGTAGCGCGTGTCGTAACCCTTTTCGATCAGGCGCAGGCCGAGTTCGGTGTCTTCACAGATACACCACTCCGACCAGCCGCCAACCTCTTCGAGCGCGAGCCTGCGCACCAGCGTCATGGTGCCGTGCTGGATCAGTGCGTTGCGCTCGTTGCGGTGGTGCATGCCAATGCGGAAGAAACCGTCGAACTCCCAGTTGCACATGCGGCGGAAGGGCTGGGTTTCCCAGTCGCGGTGGGCCTGCGGCGCCTGCACGACAGCGACATCGGGCTTGTCGAAGTGCGGAATGAGACAGGACAGCCACTCGGGGTCGACCACGTAGTCGGCATCGACCACACCGACGACTTCGGCACGCGGGTCGGTGACCTTGAGTCCGTAGTTCAGCGCACCGGCCTTGAAGCCTGGCCAGTTCATCAGGTGGAAGAAGCGGAAGCGCGGGCCGAGTTCGGCGCAACGCTTCTCCAGCGGCTTCCACAGGGCGTCATCCTTGGTGTTGTTGTCGAGGATGAGGACTTCGAAGTTGGCGTAGTTGAGCGCGGCCAGGCTGTCGATGGTGGCGATCACCATTTCCGGCGGCTCATTGTGACAGGCCAGGTGAATCGACACGAAGGGCTGCTCGTCGGGTGCATGCGGCGGCAAGGGCATGAAGCGGCGGCGCCACTTGTCCTTGAACAGCATTTCGCCGAATTCAAAGCCATGCGACAGCAGCACGGCCGCCGTCATGCCGGTCGCGGCAATGAGCATGCCGAGTCCGATCAGGTCGCGCTGGGTTAGGTAGTAGTCCACCGGTACGTTGAGGCCGACGATCAGGGTCGACACACAGGCCTGGATCATGCCGGCAAGAAAGATGCGGCCGGCGATGCTCCAGTCGGTGAGGAAGAAGGCAATCAGGAACATCGGCAGCAGCGCAAGGACGCCGGCGTTGCTCGCTTTCTTGCTCCAGTGCGGATCGCGCTGAACCAGGCCTTCAAGCGCAAACTTGGGCTGGCGGTCGGCGTTGAACATGCCCCAGTAGGCGCCCGCCCAGCCTTCGATTTCGACTTTCCACGGCTGGTCGATCGCTTCCATCAGGAAGTAGTCGATACGGGCGGTGCGGGGGTTGGCAAGGAACTCGCGGATGAAGCGGGCTTCGTTGTCGAGCGAAGGTACGGCCCCGCCGATGACCGGACCCTTGCTCGGCCAGCCGATCTCGCCAACGACGATCTTCTTCTTCGGGAAGGTTCTTGCCAGTTCGTCGTAACGCTCGAAAGCGTAGTTCACCGCGGCTTCGACCGGTACGCCTTCGTGGTAGGGCAGGAGGTGTACGGTGATGTAATCGACGTGCTTGGCCAGTTCCGGGTACTTGAGCCAGACGTGCCAGGGTTCGGCAGACGACACGGGCTTGCGCAGTTCCTTGCGCGCACGGTCGAGATAGACGATGAGCTCTTCCGGGCTGAGGTCTCCGCGCAGAATGGATTCGTTGCCGATCATGACGCGCTCGACGTGGCGCATCTTGCGTGCGGCCTCGACGAGGGCATCGATCTCGCGATCGTTCTTTTCCTTGTCGCGGTCGAGCCAGGCGCCGGCGGTGACGAGCAGGTCGCGTTCGCCTGCGATGGCGAGCAGGCTCGGCAGGTCGGTGACGCCGTAGGTGCGCAGGTTGTCGGCTGCGCTGGCAAGCAGGTCGAGGTCGCTACCAAGCTGGGCATCGGTGGGATAGGTACCGAGCAGCGGGCTTTGGTCACGCTGAAAACCGTTGTAGGCGAATCCCTTGATGCTCTGGGTCGCACCTGCAACTTCGGAACCACGGTTGAATTGTTGCCAGAGCCAGTACTGTGCGAGTGCAACAAGCGCGGCGATGGCAAACGCGAGGGCCAGGCGGTACGTGAGCGAGGCGGCGTTTTTCATGTCTAAAGCGTTTCCAGTCAAGGGCTTGTAGGCCCGGATCAACAGCGAGCACGGCTTTGTGGGCCCGAATTGAAGCGTGTCATCAGGCGCGCTTGCGCAAACGCACTCCGGGCCCGGCTTATGTGACAGAATCCACGCCGTCCGTTCCAGCTTCAACGGGCAGCATTTTATTCAGTATTTCAGTCCCTTAGGAGATTCTCTGTGGGCTGATTTGCAACAGGACGTATTGCGGGCGCATTACGATTGATTTGTAAGGGGAAAGCCGGGTGATTGGTAATAATTTGTTCAAACATGGCGGCCGGTCGGTGCTCGTTGCGGGCCTTGCCGTGCTGTTGATTGCAGCGGGGCTGCGTTACGGGGTGATCGAGAACGGTTTGCTGCCGCGCGACTGCGCCGCACCCGGGCAGGACAGCGGCCTTGCATGTACGCTGAAGTGGCTGCTGGTGCAGACTTTTCACCAGCAGCGCATGGGCTGGTTCAGCCTGATTTGCGGAGGGATCGCGTTCATGCTGTCCTGCCGCAAGCTCGCCTGGGCCGGCTGGCTGAGTGGTATCGGCGGCCTGCTGCTGTACAGCTACGATTACGCTGCCGTCGGCGGACTGCTGTCACTGCTCGTGTTGCTGCGTCCGCGCAAGCGCGGGCAGGGCGAACACGAGGCCGGTGAGCAGCCAGGCGATGGCCTGCGGGTTGGCGGGCTCAGGTAGCCAGCGGCCGACGACGGCAAGGACGATGAGCGCGGCGCAGACGCGTTCGGCGCGTCCTGCAGCCGGACTCCACCACGCGATCACGCCGTACACGCCTGCCGGCACCAGATAGAGCAGGGTGGGGAAGTCGCGATAGCGCGAATCGGCGAACAGCAGCAGTGCGGCGATGGCGGCTGCGAACAGCAGTGCGCCACGCAGCGCGCCGAGCGCGTTGGCGGCAGAAAGGTCGCCGCGACGCAGCGCAGCCCACGCCGTTTCCGCGCGTGGCAGGGCAGTCCCTTGCCAGCACGCCAGCGCGAGCGTCGATAGAACAGCAGCGACGGCCACGGCGCCGAGCACGGTCCATTCGGTGGCGTCGCGGTAGGCGAGGTGTGCATGCTCCCAGTGCAGCACCGCAAGCAGACCGGTCGTTGCGCCGCTCAGCGTCAGCGCTGCGATGCGCAGCAGCGAGGGCTTGCCAGCGCGCGACACGACGGCAAGGAGCAGGGCGAGCACGGCACCGACTGTGGCTCCGCCAATCGGCGTGGCAAGGTTGTCGCGCTCGGCAACCGGGCCTGAAAGCGGAAACTTGGCGTTCAGGGTCTCTGCATCAAGCATGCCCCAGAAACCGCCGACCGTGCCTTCGAGGCGACGTTTCCAGGGCTGGTCGATGGCCTCGATCAGGTTGTAGTTCCAGCCACTGGCGTGTGCCTGGTGGATGAATTCGCGAATGTAGCGCGCCTGATTGACGCGGGACGGCTTCGACTCCTCACGCTGACGACCGGCGCTGGGCCAGCCGGTTTCGCCGATCAGGATGTCCTTGCCCTTGAAGTGTTCGCCGACTTCCGTGCGAATCTGGGCAACGTGCAGGATGGCCTTTTCGATATCGACCGGCTCGTCTTCCCAGAAGGGCAGGATGTGGACGGTGACGAAGTCGACCGCGTCGGCAAGGCTGTCGTTACGAATCCAGAACTCCCACACGTCGGCATAGGTGACGGGCACTTCGGTCCTGGACTGCGCATAGGCGATGTGTTCGCGCATTTCGTCTACGGTGCGCTCACGTCGCAGCAGGACTTCGTTGCCGACGATCAGCGCCGTGACCACATCGGCATTGTCGTTGGCCACCTTGATTGCATGGTCGAGTTCGGTCTGATTCTTCTTGCGGTCGTAGCCGATCCAGGCCCCGACCAGCACCTTGATGCCGACCTCGCGCGCAACCGAAGGCACCTGATCGAGGCCCTGGTCTACCGAATACAGGCGCACGCACTCGGTGATCTTCGCCAGCGCAGCCAGGTCGTCCGCGATCTGCTCGCGCGAGATCACCGCCTCCGGGTCGAACGGCGTCTGGCCGGGGCGATGATAGGGGGCGTAGGACACGCATTTCAGCCGCTCGCCACCGGCAAGCTGGAGGTCGTGCATCGGCACGGGGCGGGTTTCCGACGTCACCCAGGCGAGTAGTGCTGCAAGTCCGGCGAGATGGGTGATCAGCAGGGCGATCCAGAGCGATCGGCGGGTCGGGCTGGGTGAGGTCATCGGTAGCCGGCTTTCGGTGAGAAGGTGATGAGCAGCGGGTTGCATGCGGGACACAAAAAAGCCACGCCCAAGGGCGTGGCTTCGTTGCGAAGCGCGTGAATTCTAACCCGGAAGCAGGGTCGGATCGCGATCAGTCAGCGTAGTCGCTCATCGGCACGCAGGCGCAGAACAGGTTCCGGTCACCATGCACGTCGTCGATGCGATTGACGCTCGGCCAGAACTTGTTCTCGGCCACCCAGGCCAGCGGGAAGACTGCCTGCTCGCGGGTGTAGGGACGATCCCAGTCGCCCATGACGTCCGCCTGTGTATGCGGTGCGTTCCTGAGCGGGTTGTTGTCCGCCCCCCAGGTGCCGCTCTCGATCTGACGCACTTCCTCGCGAATCGCGATCATGGCGTCGATGAAGCGGTCGATCTCGGCCAGATCCTCGGATTCGGTCGGCTCGACCATGATCGTCCCCGCGACCGGGAAGGACATGGTCGGTGCATGGAAACCGTAGTCCATCAGACGCTTGGCGATATCGACTTCGGTGATGCCAGTCGCGGCCTTGATCGGGCGGATGTCGAGGATGCACTCATGCGCGACCCGACCCTTGCTGCCGGTGTAGAGCACCGGGTAATGCGCGCCGAGCCGGTTGGCGAGGTAGTTGGCATTGAGGATCGCCACTTCGGTCGCGCGCTTGAGTCCGCTGCCGCCCATCATCGCGATGTACATCCACGAGATCGGCAGGATGCTGGCCGAGCCGAAGGGTGCAGCAGAGACGGCGCCCTGGCCCTTGTGCTCGCGCTCCGCTTCGCCCGTGGGGGCGACGACGTGGTCGGCCATGAAGGGGGCGAGGTGGGCGGCGAGGCCGATCGGACCCATGCCCGGGCCCCCACCGCCGTGCGGAATGCAGAAGGTCTTGTGCAGGTTCATGTGCGACACGTCGGCACCGATGGAGGCGGGCGAGGTGAGGCCGACCTGCGCATTGAGGTTGGCGCCGTCCATGTACACCTGGCCGCCATTTTCATGCACGACGGCGCAGATCTCGCGGATCGACTCTTCGAATACGCCGTGTGTCGACGGGTAGGTGATCATCAGCGCGGCCAGTTCATTGCTGTGCTGGGCGGCCTTGGCCTTGAGGTCAGTCACGTCGACGTTGCCGCGCTCGTCGCAATCCACCACTACGACCTTCATGCCACACATCTGCGCGGTGGCAGGGTTGGTGCCGTGCGCGGACTTCGGGATCAGACAGACCTTGCGCTGGGTGTCGCCACGGCTGGCATGGTAGCGGGCGATGGCGACGAGACCGGCGTATTCGCCCTGCGCACCCGAGTTGGGCTGCATGCAGATTGCGGGAAAGCCGGTCACGGCGCGCAGGTAGTCGGCCAGCCCTTCGATCATCTGCAGGTAGCCCGTTGCCTGTTCACGCGGCGCGAAGGGGTGCAGATTGGCAAACTCCGGCCAGGTCACCGGAATCATCTCGCTGGTGGCGTTCAGCTTCATCGTGCAGGAGCCGAGCGAGATCATCGAATGGTCGAGCGCGAGGTCGCGGTTCTGCAGCTTCTTGAGGTAGCGCAGCATCTCGTGTTCGGTGTGGTGAGTGTTAAACACCGGGTGCGAGAGCACCGCGTCCGTGCGCAACAGGCCGGCCGGGATGGCGCCGCCAGCCTGTGCGACGCTGACGTCGAGAGCGTCGACATTGGCGGTGGCGCCGAAGCAGCCCAGCACGGTCTGAATGTCTTCCCGGGTCGTGGTTTCATCGACCGATACACCGATCGAGGTGGCCGACGCATGACGCAGGTTGTAACCGGCGGTGTCTGCGGCGGTCAGGATCTGCGCGGTGTGAACACCCGTATCGACTTCAATGGTGTCGAAGAAACTTGCGCTTGCGAGCTTGAAGCCGGCAGCACGCAGGCCTTCGGCGAGGATGGCAGCGTGGCGGTGAATGCGCGCAGCGATGGTCTTCAACCCTTGCTGGCCGTGATAGACCGCGTAGAAGCCGGCCATGTTGGCCAGCAGCACCTGCGAGGTGCAGATGTTGGAGTTGGCCTTCTCGCGACGGATGTGCTGCTCGCGGGTCTGCAGTGCCATGCGCAGCGCGGTATTGCCACGGGCGTCCTTCGACACGCCGATGATGCGGCCCGGCATCGAGCGCACATGCGCCTCACGCGTGGCAAAGAAGGCAGCGTGCGGGCCGCCGAAGCCCATCGGCACGCCGAAACGCTGGGCCGAGCCGAGCGCGATGTCGGCGCCGAGCGAGCCCGGGCTCTTGAGCAGCACCAGCGCCATCAGGTCCGAGGCCACGGCGACCACGGCACCTTTCGCCTTCAGTGCAGCGATCGGGGCCGCGAGGTCAGCAACTGCGCCATGAGCATTCGGGTACTGCAGCAGCGCGCCGAACACATCGTGCTCGCCGGCGCTGGCCGCATCGCCGAACACGAGTTCGTAGCCGAAGAAATGCGCACGGGTGCGCACCACGTCGATGGTCTGCGGGAAGGTGGCCGCATCGACATAGAATGCGTTGGATTTCGACTTCGATACGCGGCGCGCCATGGTCATGGCTTCGGCTGCGGCGGTGGCTTCGTCCAGCAGCGAGGCGTTGGCCAGCTCCAGCCCGGTGAGGTCGATCACCATCTGCTGATAGTTCAGCAGCGCCTCGAGGCGGCCCTGCGCGATCTCGGCCTGGTACGGGGTGTAGGCGGTGTACCAGCCCGGGTTCTCCATCACGTTGCGCAGGATCACCGCGGGCGTGTGGGTGCCGTAGTAACCGGCGCCGATCATGGAGCGCTTGACGACGTTCTTCTCCGCGAGCTTGCGCAGGGCTGCCAGCGCAACATGCTCGGGCTGGGGCTCGGCCAGTGGCAGCGGCGCCTCGAGGCGGATGGCGGCCGGAACCGTCTGGTCGATGAGGGCATCGACGTCGGGCAGGCCGATGGCTGCACACATCTGAGCG
Source organism: Parazoarcus sp. PS-13 R2A (assembly GCF_057621855.1). NCBI lineage: Bacteria > Pseudomonadati > Pseudomonadota > Betaproteobacteria > Rhodocyclales > Zoogloeaceae > Parazoarcus > Parazoarcus sp. PS-13 R2A. Next base: position 138,841 of record NZ_JBYEXN010000007.1, on the reverse strand, counting down.
ATCTCGTCGGCATTGGGGCCGATGTGACGATGGATGAAGGCATCGCGCTGCTCAAGCTGCGCAAGCGGGGCGGAGAGGAGGGTGTCTGTCATGTCGGATACGGCTGGCAAGGTGGTGCGGAGCGGCTGGCAGACACCTGTCGGTGTCTGCCGAGGCGTCTTACTGAGCGGTTTCGGCGGTGTAGCCGGCAGCATCGAGCAGGCCGTCAACATCGGCTGCATTGGTGGGCTTGAGCTTGAACAGCCAGGCGCTGTACGCGTCGGCGTTGACGCTCTCGGGCGCATCGGCAACGTCCTGGTTGGCAGCGATGACCTCACCGGCGACCGGTGCGTAGATGTCGGAGGCGGCCTTGACCGACTCGATCACTGCGCAGGCTTCCTTGGCTGCAAGCTGGCGACCGGCTTCGGGGAGTTCGAGGAAGACCACGTCGCCGAGCGCTTCCTGAGCGTGGTCGGTGACACCGATGGTCAGGCTGCCGTCGGCTTCGACGCGGACCCATTCATGGGAGGTGGTGTACTTGAGATCAGCGGGGACGTTGCTCATGGAAATCTCCAGGATGTGTTCGCAATGCGAAAAGAAATGGCGGAAACGAGGGACTGCGGAATGATGGTGAGAGTGGCTGGCCGGCACATGGCCGGTCAGCAATCGTAAATCAGGCGACTGCCTTGCCGTTGCGTGCGAAGGGCAGGCGAACGGCGCGGGCCTTGAGCAGCTTGCCCCGCACCTCGACTTCGACGGCGTCGCCGGCTTCGACTTCGAGCGGCAGGCGGGCGAACGCAATCGATTTTTCCAGCGTCGGCGAGAAGCTGCCGCTGGTGGTTTCGCCTTCACCGGCTTGCGTGACCACTTTCATGTGCGAGCGCAGCACACCCTTGTCCTCGAGAATGAGGCCCAGCACGCGACGGCTGGCAGGTTGGGCAAGGAGTGCTGCCTTGCCGACGAAATCGCGCGACTCGTCCTTGAAATCGACGGTCCAGCTCAGGCCTGCGTTCAAGGGCGACACTTCTTCGTCCATGTCCTGGCCGTAGAGGTTCATGCCGGCCTCAAGGCGCAGCGTGTCGCGTGCGCCGAGCCCGCAGGGCGCAACACCCGCAGCGGTCAGGGCGACCCAGGCTGCAACGGCCTGGTCGGCAGGCAGTGCGATCTCGAAGCCGTCTTCGCCGGTGTAGCCGGTGCGGCCGACAAAGATGTCGCCGATGGCTGCGCCCGAGAAGGGCTTGAGCGGCTCGCTCGCGGCACGCAGTGCGGGCAGCGCCTGCCAGGTCTTCTCACGTGCGTTCGGACCCTGCACGGCGATCATGGCCAGATCGCGGCGGGCATTGAGGCTGACGTTGGTGCCGGTGCCTGCAATCTGCTTGCGCATCCAGGCCACGTCCTTGTCGGCGGTGCCGGCGTTGACCACGATGCGGTAGCTGGTGTCGGACAGACGGTAGACGATCAGGTCGTCGATCACGCCACCGTTCTCATTGAGCATGCACGAGTACAGCGCCTTGCCCGGTTCCTTGAGCTTGGCGACGTCGTTGGCGAGCAGGCCGCGCAGATAGGGCGTGGCGTCAGCGCCATCGAGATCGAGCGACAGCATGTGCGAAACGTCAAACATGCCGGCGTCGCGACGCACTGCATGGTGCTCTTCGATCTGCGAGCCGTAATTGACCGGCATGGCCCAGCCGGCGAAGTCGACCATGCGAGCGCCTGCGGCGACATGGGTGGCGTGAAGAGGGGTCTGTCTGACGGGTGCGTTCATGGAGGCTCCGGGCAAGTAAACGAAAAAAGGGGCGAAGCCGGCATGATGCCTGTTCGCCCCATCTGTCCCTTGTACCTGAGAGATTCCAGCACGGTGTGCCGGGTGCCCCTTCGGTGGATGTGCAGCCGGCTCTCGCACGCGCTCACATCACTCTCCAGAATTTCCATGCTGTGCGCGGTCCTTTTGCCTGAGCGATTCCGGGGGGTTACGCCTTCGGCGACTCTCTACGGGAGAGTGCTCTCCCGCGCAACGTGGCGGAAGATAGCATCCCGTGGGGCCGGGTCGCAACAGCAATTTGCGAGTGCGTGGCCTTGAGCGAGCGCTGCCGGTCGCGGTCATGCAGGCAGCCATCGGTCAGGATGCGCTACACTCCCGCCTCTGGCGCAAGCCTCACCGGTTTTGGCCACCCCATTTTTTAGTTTTCACGGAAATCGAGATGTTCGAGGCTGTCCGCACCAACCCACGCGTCGCACAGGTCATTCTGGCCCTTCTTATCGTTCCCTTCGCCTTCTTCGGCCTGGATTCGTACTTTACGGACGGACCGGGCGGGGGCGAGGTTGCAACCGTCGGTGGCACGCCGATCATGGCGGTGGAGTTCGACCAGGCGCTGCGCGAGCAGCAGGATCGCCTGCGCAATTCCTCCGACGGTCCGGTGGATCGCACTCTGCTTGAGTCCGAGGCACTGCGTCGCGCGGTGATCGAGAACCTGGTCAATCGCCGGGTGCTTGCACTTTATGCGGCAGAAAACCGCTTGGTAGTGACGCCCGCCCAGTTGCAGCAGACCATCTCCGAAGTGCCTTCGTTTCAGCAGGACGGCCGCTTCTCGCTCGAGCGTTACGAGGCGCTGCTGCGTGCCCAGGGGATGACGCCTGCGATGTTCGAAGCACGTCTCGCTCAGGACGTCCGGGTTCAGCAACTGGCTCTGCCGGTGGGTGAGGGCTCGTTCGCCGCGGTCGCGTCGGCCTCGCGCTTTCTCTCGGCGCAGCTTGAAGAGCGCGAAGTCAGCGAGCTGAAGTTCCCGGTCAGCCGCTTCGCGGGCGAAGTGAAGCTGACCGATGAAGCGGTGCAGAAATACTACGATGCCAACGGCGCGAGTTTCGAGCGCCCGGCCCGGGTGAAGGTCGAGTACGTGGTTTTCGATGAAGCCGCACTGCAGCAGCAGGTCAGCGTGAGCGACGAAGAGATCAAGGCCTTTTATGAAGAGAACCGCAGTCGCTTCGGTCAGCCTGAAGAGCGTCAGGCACGTCACATCCTGATCCAGGTTGCGGCCGATGCGGACGAAGAGACGGTCAAGAAGGCGCGTGCTCAGGCTGACGATATCCGGGCCCGCCTGAAGAAGGACCCGAGCCAGTTCGAAGCGCTGGCGGAGGAGTTTTCGCAGGATCCGGGCTCGTCATCGCGTGGCGGCGACCTGGGTTACTTCGGCCGCGGGATGATGGTGCAGGCGTTCGAGGATGCAGCCTTCTCCCAGGCCAAGGGTGAGATCGGTGAAGTGGTTCGCTCCGACTTCGGCTTCCACATCATCCAGGTCAGCAACATTCGTGCTGAGAGCACCCGTCCGCTCGAGGCCGTGCGTGAAGAACTGCGTGCCGAGCTGAGCAAGCAGGCGGCAGGACGTCGCTTCGCGGAGCTGGCCGAGCAGTTTTCCAACACCGTCTACGAGCAGGCTGACAGCCTCAAGCCCGTCGCCGACCTGCTCAAACTGCCGATTCAGAAGAGCGACTGGGTGCCCCGTGACGCCGAAGCCCTCGGCACCCATCGCAACGCACAGCTGATCGAGGCCGTGTTTTCGGATGACGCGGTCAAGCATCGCCGCAATACGCAGGCGATCGAAGTGGGTGGCAATACCCTGATCTCCGCCCGTGTCACGGACTACGAGGCCGCTCAGCGCCCGCCGCTGGCAGAGGTGAAGTCTGCGATCGAGAAGCAGCTGATCACCGAAGAGGCGGGCCGTCTGGCTGCCGAGGCCGGTGCGGCCGCACTGGCGGCGCTGCAGAAGGGCGAGTCGGTCGACGGCGCGTGGCTTGCCACGCGCAAGCTGCAGCGCGGCGCACCTGCGCTGCCGGGCAATGCAATGCAGGCGGTGTTCTCGGCCTCGAGCGTGAAGCTGCCGGCCTACGCGGGTGTCGCCCAGTTTGGTGAGGGTTACTCGATCTATCGTATTGAGTCGATCAACCGCCCGACGCTTGCAGCCGACGATCCGCGGGTTGCGGCCGTCGTGAGTCAGTATTCACGCGTACTTGCCGAGCGTGACTTCGCTGGTCTGGTTGCCGAGCTTCGCCGGCGCTACGAGGTTTCAATCAATCTGCCCGCTGTGCAGACGAATTAACGGGCGCGCCGCTACCCGCACTTAGGGGTAACGGGTCTTGAGTATCGGCGGCACGGTTTGTTGCCCGTCGAGAAAAGCGTCCCGCCAGGGGGCTGAGCGCTTAGCGGCGCTTGGCCCCTTTTCGTTTCGGAGCCAGGCGAGCTTGATGCGGCGGATGTCCACTGTCAGCTGACGGGATGAACGAGGACGGGCGCTGAGCGTGCGCCATCGGCGATACCGAGTATCGGCATGACGGGATGCGGCGTCCCGGCGCGCATAAAAAAGCCCGGCGCATCTGCGACCGGGCTTTCTTGCGACTGCAGCGAGCACATGTCCGGGCTTTGGCACCGGACCTGTTTCGGTGTTACATCGGGTCCGCGTTGCCGAGGGCAGTGGTGTTGAATCCGGCGTCCACATACATGATCTCGCCGGTCATGCCGCTTGCCAGATCGGAGCACAGGAAGGCGGCGGCGTTGCCCACTTCCTCAATGGTCACATTGCGGCGCAGCGGAGCATTGTGTTCGTTGAACGACAACAGCTTGCCGAAGCTGCCGATGCCGGATGCGGCAAGGGTCTTGATCGGGCCGGCCGAAATGCCGTTCACGCGTGTGCCCTCAGGTCCGAGACAGACCGCCATGTAGCGCACGGAGGCTTCCAGGCTGGCTTTTGCGAGGCCCATGATGTTGTAGTTCGGCATGGTGCGAACCGCGCCCAGGTAGGACAGCGTGAGCAGGGCGCCGTTGCGCCCCTTCATCAGCGGACGCGCAGCCTTGGCCAGCGCGGGGAAGCTGTAGGCGCTGACTTCCTGCGACAGGCGGAAGCCTTCGCGGGTGAATCCGTCCAGGAAATCACCTTCGAGCGCATCGCTCGGCGCAAAGGCGATCGAGTGCACCAGGCCGTCGAGTCCGTCCCACTGCGCACCCAGCTGCACGAACAGATCATTGATCTGTTCGTCGTCCTGAACATCACAGGGAAACAGCATCGTGCTGTCGAAATCTGCGGCGAGTTTGGCGACACGGTCCTGAAAACGGTCATTCACGTAGGTGAACGCGAGTTGTGCGCCTTCGCGATGCATGGCCTTGGCAATACCGTAAGCAATCGAACGGTTGCTCAGCAGCCCGGTGATGAGGATCCGTTTACCGGCGAGAAAGCCCATGGAATCAAAACTCCGAATGACAGAACGCGAGATTATAGCGAAAACAGCCACTGCGGAAGGGAGATGGGCGCCTCAAGGACAAGAACGGCTACAAGTGAGTTGCCGCCTGCGGCCGAAAACCTGCCAGAATCGTGGCTGTAACCCCCCCATTCACCGGGCTGTGCGCCCCATATATCGTGATCGTTCGTCCTCGTCCCCACTGGCTTCACCTGTTGTTCGTTCGCCACGGCTCCATCATTTACCGTATTTTTCCGCAGCTGCTGTTCACCACCGGCCTTGCAGGCGTGGTCGTGCTGGCACACGGGCAGCTGTTCCACTGGAAGGTGACGCTGACCTCCAGCCCGTTTTCGCTGATGGGCGTCGCACTCGCAATCTTTCTCGGTTTTCGCATCAACGCCAGCTACGACCGTTACTGGGAAGCACGCAAGCTGTGGGGGCGGCTGCTGATCGAATCACGCAACCTGACCCGGCAGGCGCTGACGCTCACCACCGCGGGTGAGGGTGTGCGAGAGTTTGCGCAGACGCAGATTGCGTTCGTGCGGACGCTGCGAAACCAGTTGCGCGGTCTCCCGCTGGCGCAAGGTCTCGACGGGCTGATTCCTCCGGAGCGGATCGAGCGACTGGCTGCAGCGCGGTTCGCGCCCAGCCTTGTGCTCTTGTGGCTGGCGGAATGGGTGCGTGATCGGCGGGAGCGCGGCGAGATCGAACCGATCCTTGCGCAACGCATGGAAACGCCCCTGGGCGGTTTCTCCGATGTGCTCGGCGGCTGTGAGCGGATTGCAAGCACGCCCCTGCCGTTTACCTACTCGGTCATCCTTCACCGTACGGTGTACCTTTACTGCATGATGCTGCCCTTCGGGCTCGTCGACAGCATCGGGCTGATGACGCCGGTGGTCGTGGCCTTCGTGTCCTACACCTTTTTTGCGCTTGAAGCGCTCAGTGACGAAATTGAGGAGCCTTTCGGAAACATGCCCAACGACCTCGCGCTTGACGCGATGACTGCCGGCATCGAAGCCAGTTTGCGCGAGATGCTGGGCGAGGTCCCTGCATCTGCGATGTTGCCCGATGCGCGCTACGTTCTGAGTTGATGGCACGAGACCGGCATACGTGATTTCAGGATCGATCATCCCATTGGCGCAGGCCTGCATCCGGAGGCGGTCCCGTAGCCTTGCAGCACTGCTGTGCGTGCTTGCGGCAGGCTGCGGCCCCGTGCTGAACGACCCTTACCCGGCGGCCGAACGCGGCCAGAACATCCTGTACACGGCGTTCACCCAGCAGCCGAAGCACTTCGATCCGGTGCAGTCCTACAGTGAGGACGAAGCAACCTTCCTCTATCAGATCATCGAGCCCCCGCTGCAGTATCACTTCCTGAAACGTCCCTATGTGCTGGAGCCCGCCGTGGCGGAGGCGGTGCCGGGCGTGCGGTTCTACGATGCGGGTGGCCGCGAACTGAAGAGCGATGCAGATCCCGCCAAGGTGGCGAAGAGTGTGGTCGAGATCCGCATCCGTCCGGGCATCATGTATCAGCCCCATCCGGCTTTCGCACGTGACGACGCCGGTGCCCCCCGCTACATGGGGCTGGACGATGCGGCGCTGCGTGGCGTGCGTACGCTGTCCGATTTTTCCGAGACCGGGACGCGCGAGCTGGAGGCGGGCGACTTCGTTCATCAGTTGAAGCGGCTGGCAGACCCCCATCTTCATTCGCCGATTTTCGAGCTGATCGCAGAGTATCTGCCTGGCCTCAAGACCCTTCAGGCGGAACTGGTCGAGGCCGGGAAAACGTCCAAGGGCTGGATCGACGTCGGGGATTTCGAGCTTGCCGGGGTTGAGGTGGTCGATCGCTACACCTACCGGATCAGTCTGAAGGGCGTCTACCCACAGTTCCTGTACTGGCTGAGCATGCCATTCTTCGGGCCTGTTCCGCCCGAAGTGGATCGCTTCTTCGGGCAGCCCGGCATGGCCGAGCGCAATCTGTCGCTCGATCGCTGGCCGGTGGGTACAGGGCCCTACATGCTGGTGGAAAACAACCCGAATTCCCGCATGGTGCTCGCCCGCAATCCCAACTTCAGGCTCGATCGCTATCCTTGCGAAGGTGAGGCTGGCGATGCCGAGGCGGGTTTGCTGGCCGATTGCGGCAAGCCGCTGCCTTTTGTCGACAAGGTCGTGTTCTCGCGCGAACGCGAAGGCATTCCGTACTGGAACAAGTTTCTGCAGGGCTATTACGACGCTTCTGGCGTGTCCTCGGACAACTTCGACCAGGCGGTGACAATGACCAGCCAGGGTGAAGTGAACCTGTCCGAGGACATGGAGCAGAAGGGTATCAGGCTGCTGACCTCGGTATCGCCCGCGGTCTTCTACCTGGGATTCAATCTCCTTGATCCGCTTGTCGGTGGTGGCAAGGATGCTTCGCCGGCTGCGCGCGAGCGCGCCCGCAAGCTGAGGCAGGCCATCTCGATCGCGCTCGACATGGAAGAGTTCGTATCCATCTTTCTCAACGGGCGCGGTGTGCCTGCGATGCATCCGATTCCGCCTGGCGTGTTCGGCGCGCGCGAGGACGAAGCCGGTATCAACCCGGTGGTCTACACCTGGCAAGACGGCGCGCCGGTGCGCCGCAGCCGTGACGAAGCGAAACGCCTGCTCGTGGAGGCGGGGTGGCCGGACGGTCGCAGTGCGGAGACCGGCGAGCCGCTGATCATCCATCTCGACACGACCCCGGGCGGGCTTGGTGACAAGGCGCGCTCGGACTGGCTGGCCAAGCAGTTCCGCGAACTTGGTGTGCAGTTCATCGTGCGCCCCACCGATTACAATCGTTTCCAGGACAAGGTGCGTCAGGGCAATGCGCAGTTGTTCTTCTTTGGCTGGAACGCCGATTACCCCGACCCCGAGAACCTGCTGTTCCTGCTTTACGGCCCCCAGGGCAAGGTCAGCTATCAGGGGCAGAACGGATCGAACTACCTCAACCCCGAGTACGACCGCCTGTTTGACCGCATGAAGGTGATGCCGGACGGGCCTGCGCGGCAGGCCGTCATCGACCGCATGGTCGCGATCCTGCAGCACGATGCGCCGTGGCTGTTCGGTTTTCACCCCAAGTCCTATTCGCTGCAGCATGGCTGGGTGTACAACCGCAAGCCGGGTTCGATCGTCCGCAACACGCTCAAGTACCAGCGAGTGGACGTGGCCGCCCGCGAACAGGCGCGTGCGCAGTGGAACCGGCCTGTGCGCTGGCCGCTCGCCGTGGTCGGGCTGCTGCTGGCGCTGATCATCCTGCCCGCGCTGCTGCACTGGCGGCGGCATGAACGGGCCACTGCGGTGGATGTACCTGTGAAGCGGGGGGCGCGCTGATGCTGGGCTACGTGCTGCGCCGATTGCTGTATGCGATCCCGATCCTGATCGGGGTGAATCTGATCACCTTCCTGCTTTTCTTCGTGGTGAACTCGCCAGACGACATGGCGCGAATGCAGATTGGCGTCAAGCGTGCGACCCCGGAGGCGATCGAGCGCTGGAAGGTTGATCGCGGCTACGACAAGCCGATGTTCATCAACGAGACGAAGACCGGGACGGCCCGTATTACCGAAACCCTGTTCTTCGACAAGTCGCTGCGCATGTTCGCACTCGATTTCGGGCGCGCGGACGACGGGCGGGATATCGCCACCGAAATTCTGGACCGGATGGGGCCTTCGCTTGCCATTGCGCTGCCGACCTTCCTGCTGAGCCTGTTTGCATCGATCACCTTCGCCCTGCTGCTGGTCTTCTTTCGCGCGAGCTACCTCGACTTCTGGGGCGTGGTGCTGTGCGTGGCAATGATGTCGGTCTCGAGCCTGTTCTACATCATCGGAGGTCAGTGGCTTGTGTCCAAGCTGTGGGCGCTGGTGCCAATTTCGGGCTATGCAGGCGGGCTGGACGCCTTCCGCTTCCTGGTGCTGCCGGTTCTCATCAGCGTGATCGCCGGTCTGGGGTCAAGTGCGCGCTGGTACCGGACCATCTTCCTCGAGGAGATCTCGCGGGACTACGTGCGCACCGCCCGCGCCAAGGGCTTGTCCGAGCTCAGGGTGCTGTTCGGCCATGTCCTGCGCAACGCCCTGATCCCGGTGCTCACCGGCGTTGTCGTGGTCATCCCGCTGCTGTTCATGGGCAGTCTGCTGGTCGAGTCCTTTTTCGCCATCCCCGGCCTCGGCAGCTACACCATCGATGCGATCAACGCGCAGGACTTTGCGGTCGTGCGCGCGATGGTGTTCATCGGGTCGGTGCTCTACATCATCGGCCTGATCCTGACTGACCTTTCATACACGCTGGTCGATCCGCGTGTAAGGCTGGAGTAGCCATGGATTTTCAGCCCGTCCTGTTGTGGACCGATCTCCTGCTCTTTGTGCTGGTGGCTGGCGCGCTGTTGATGACCCTGCATGTCCGCCGCCACGAACCGCTGCGCGCGGCCTGGCGCAAGGTCGGGCAGCGTCCGGCGGGAATGGCATCGATGACCGTTTTGATGGCGTTCGTCGTGATCGGATTGCTCGACAGCATGCACTTCCGTGCGGCCTTGCCGCCGGTCGAGGGCCAGCCGGACGCCGCAACAATCTACTCATCCGAAGTGCTGAGCGTGCTGGACCACGCATTGGCGCCCCTGCGGCTGCGCACCGAGAAAACCTACTCGGCCCCTTTCGCCGACCGCCTCTACCAGCGTGAAACGGTTGAGCTCGCCGGCGGCGGGCAGACCCGGATCTACCCGCGCCTGGAGCACGGTGGCAGCCACCTTCCCGAAGGGGCTTCGATTGCCGCTGACCTGGCGCAGCACCTTGTGACCATCCTGAGTCATGCCGGCATCGCGATGCTTGCAATGCTGACGGTGCTCACCCTCGTCGTGGGGCGGGGACGCCAGGGGCGTTATGGGGACGCGCTGCGAGCCATACTTTGCGGGCACACGACGCTTGCGTGGCGCGCTGCGCTGGTTACCACAGCATTGATTTCGCTGCTGGTGGCTGCGGCCTATGTGCTTGCGCCGCTCTATCACGTGATCGGGACCGACAAGGTGGGACAGGACGTGCTCTACCTGTCGCTCAAGAGCGTGCGCACCGCGCTCGTCATCGGTACCATCACCACGCTGGTCATGCTGCCATTCGCGGTTGCGCTCGGGATTGCAGCCGGGTATCTGGGCGGCTGGGTCGATGATGCCATTCAGTATCTGTACACGGTTCTGAATGCGATCCCGGGGGTCCTGCTGATCGCGGCGGCGGTGCTGATGATGCAGGTGGTGATCGACACGCACCCCGACTGGTTCGAAACCGCGGCCGAACGCTCGGACGCGCGCTTGCTGGCCTTGTGTTTCATTCTCGGCATTACGAGCTGGACCGGCTTGTGCAGACTGTTGCGCGGCGAGACCCTGAAACTGCGTGAGCTGGAGTACGTTCAGGCCGCACGTGCGTTCGGCGCCAGCACCGCGACCATCCTGCGGCGTCACATCCTGCCCAATGTCATGCATATCGTGATGATTGCGCTGGTCATGGATTTCTCGGGACTGGTGCTCGCGGAAGCGGTGTTGTCCTATGTCGGAATTGGCGTGGACCCGACAACGATCAGTTTCGGCACCATGATCAACATGGCGCGGGCCGAACTCGCCCGCGAGCCGATGGTCTGGTGGTCTCTCGCTGCCGCGTTCGCCTTCATGTTCGTGCTGGTGCTTGCGGCCAACCTGTTCGCGGACGTGGTTCGCGATGCCTTCGATCCACGGCGCTGACCCTCACGCTGTCTGAGGTCTGATGCGGTGGATTGACTGGGGCTTTCCGCGCGCTGCCCGTTTCTTGCTTCCACGGCACATGGCTCAGCCCAGGCGGGCATCGAACTCATCAACGGATTAAGGTTCTATCCCTTATCGAAAACGAAGCAACGCCCACGAACCTGCGGGTCGCGCGGGCCTGCTTGACGCAAGAGCGCTCAGGTTCAGGCCATGCTTCAACAACAGGACATCATTTTGGACGCTCCAATGCCCAGCCCCATGAAAGACCTCCAGTTCGACAATCGCTTCGTTCGCGAACTTCCTGCCGACCCTGAGACCGGAAGCCGGCTGCGGCAGGTGCAGGGGGCGTGTTACTCGCGAGTCGATCCAACCCCTGTCAGCCAGCCACGGCTGCTTGCATGGTCGCCCGAAGTTGCTGCGCTTCTCGGCTGGGACGCAAGCGATGTGGCGGACCCAATGTTCGCCGAGGTCTTCGGTGGCAACCGCCTGCTGACGGGCATGGAGCCTTACGCGGCCTGCTACGGCGGACACCAGTTCGGCAACTGGGCGGGCCAGCTCGGTGACGGCCGTGCCATCACGCTTGGCGAGACAATCAACGGCAAGGGGCAGCGCTGGGAGCTGCAGCTCAAGGGCGCCGGGCCGACGCCCTATTCGCGCCGGGCGGATGGTCGAGCGGTGCTGCGCTCATCCATTCGCGAATTTCTGTGCAGCGAAGCGATGCATCATCTGGGTGTGCCGACGACCCGCGCGCTGTCACTGGTCGGCACGGGCGAAGCGGTGGTGCGCGACATGTTCTACAACGGCAACCCGAGGCAGGAGCCGGGCGCCGTGGTGTGCAGGGTGGCGCCATCCTTCATTCGGTTCGGCAACTTCGAGATCTTTTCCGCACGCGGCGAGGTCGATCTGCTCGGGCACCTGATCGACTTCACCATCGACCGTGACTTTCCCGAACTCGAAGGCGATGGCGCGCTGCGCCGCGTACGCTGGTTCGAGGAAGTGTGCCGTCGCACGGCGCTGATGGTGGCGCACTGGACGCGTGTCGGATTCGTTCACGGGGTGATGAACACCGACAACATGTCGATTCTTGGCCTCACGATTGACTACGGGCCCTACGGCTGGATCGACAACTTCGACCCCGACTGGACGCCGAACACCACGGACGAAGGCATGCGCCGCTATCGCTTTGGTCACCAGCCCAAGATCGCGCACTGGAACCTGTGGCAACTCGCCAACGCGCTGTATCCGGCAATGCGCGATGCGGCGGCGCTGGAAAGGGCGCTCGCGCTGTTTGGCGACGTCTATGAGGTGGAGAACAGCAGAATGAGCGCCGCCAAGCTGGGGCTGGATGAATGGCGCGACGGCGATGCTGCCTTGCTCGAGTCCCTGCACCGCCTGATGTTCGAGGGCGAGATGGACATGAGCCTGTTCTATCGCACACTCGCCAACGTCGATACGCGGGCGCCGGATGCCGACCTTTTTGGCGATGTTTTTTACGACGAAAGTCGCCGCACCGAATCGCGACCGACGTTTGAAGCCTGGCTGGCGGAATACGCCGCACGGGTGGAGCAGGGGGGCGAGCCGGCCGAGGCCAGGCGCGCGCGGATGAATGCCGTCAATCCGCTCTATGTGCCGCGCAACTATCTGGCGCAGCAGGCGATCGATGCGGCGGAGCAGGGCGATCTGTCGCGTGTGAACGAGCTGCTGGACACCTTCCGGCGTCCCTACGAAGTGCAGCCTGGGCGGGAGCACTTCGCTGCCCGGCGTCCCGAGTGGGCACGTAACCGTGCAGGGTGCTCCATGCTGTCCTGCAGTTCCTGAACCCTGCGGTGGGCGCGAGCAGGGTGATTGCCTGCCGCGCCGGTCTGATCAGCCTTTCGCCCGCATCAGGCGCTGCTTTTCGCGTTCCCAGTCGCGCTTCTTGTCGTCCTCGCGCTTGTCGAACTGCTTCTTGCCCTTCGCCAGGCCGATTTCCGCCTTCACCCGGCCCTTGTTGTAGTGCAGGTCGAGCGGAACGAGGGTGAAGCCGGCGCGCTCGACCTTGCCGATCAGTTTGGCAAGCTCGTGGCCATGCAGCAGCAGCTTGCGGGTGCGGACTGGATCGGCGTGAATGTGGGTGGATGCGCTCGTCAGCGGGGTGATGTGCATGCCGAGGATGAAGAGTTCCTCGCCCCGCATGATGATGTAGGCTTCCTTGATGTTCGCGCGGCCGGCCCGGATGGCCTTGACTTCCCAGCCCTCGAGGACGAGCCCGGCCTCGTACTTCTCTTCAATGAAGTAGTCATGGTAGGCCTTGCGATTGTCGATGATGCTCATGGGCGGATATGTTCGTCCGGAATGACGGACCGAGCCTTTGCGGTAGAATCGCGCATTTTAGCAGTTCGGCGACTGGATCGCCCGATACCCGATGGCCGACGTCAAGAAACTGGTTCTGATCGAATTCACGCCCGCCCAGATGTTTGAACTGGTGGATCGTTGCGAAGACTATCCGCAGTTCCTGCCCTGGTGTGGAGGCACGGAAGTGCATCAGCGTACCGAGAAAGTCACCGGTGCGACGATTCATATCAACTATCACGGCATCAAGGCGCATTTCAGCACTGAAAACGAAAAGCATCCGCCAACCGAGATGATCATCCGGCTGACCGATGGCCCGTTCAATCACCTCGACGGCAACTGGCGCTTCACCGCGCTGGGCGAGACCGCATGCAAGGTGGAGTTCAACCTCCACTACGAGTTCTCGAGCAAGCTGCTGGAAAAGGTGCTGGGGCCGGTGTTCAACCACATCGCCAACACTTTCGTCGATTCTTTCGTCAAACGTGCAGCGCAGGTCTACGCGAAGGGATAAACATGGCCGCGACCATCAATGTCGAAGTTACCTACGCCTTGCCGCAGCGGCAGGAGCTTGTCAGTGTGCGTCTGCAGGAAGGTGCCTGTGTCCGCGATGCGGTTGAGGCGTCGGGCTTGTTGCAGAAATACCCGGAGATCGATATCAACGGCGCGAACAAACTGGGCATCTACGCCAAGCTTGCCAAGCCGGATGCGGTGCTTCGCGATCGCGACCGCGTCGAAATCTATCGTCCGCTGATCGCCGATCCAAAGGCCGTGCGCAAGAAGCGCGCGGACGAGGGCAAGGTCATGAAGAAGGGTGGCGGCCCGGCGGAAGAGTCCTGAGCGCCGGTTCCGGCGCGCACCGGGGCCTTACTTGCAGGATTCGTCGATCTGTTTCTGAATACGCTCGGTCTCGCTGCCGCGTTCGGCATCGGTGAGCATCACGCGTTCGCCCGCACTGTTGAAGCGTGCGATTCTTTGCCCGGACTTGAGCGCAGCGAGCTGGTTGCGCATGTCTTCGCACACCCGCTGGCGCTCGGCGGACTCGGACTGCTCTTTTTCGGCCTTGGCCTGGGCTTCGGCTTCTGCCGCCCGGCGCTGCCGAAACTCGAGTTCCTTCTCGGCCAGGGTCTTGGGTTTTGCTGCCGGCTCGCCCGATGTGGTGGTCGTGGCAGGGCGCGGCGCGGCTTCGCGCAGGGTTTTCACTTCGCCTGTCGGCGGGGGAACGTCTGAGAAATTGACCTTTCCGTCCTTGTCTTTCCAACTGAAAATTTCGGCTGAAACCGGCAGCGCGGTCAGAAGTGCGATCAAAACAAGGGCGGGACGCATCATCAGGCAGATCTCCGGGTTGCTGCACCGCTTACACGGCGCGAGAGGCCTCTGTATAATACGGATTTGGTCGAAAGGATAAAAGCCATGCGAGTGATCCAGAAGGCGCTGACGTTTGATGACGTCCTTCTCGTTCCCGCCCACTCGACGGTTCTCCCGCGCGATGTCGGCTTGCAGAGTCAGGTTACCCGTAACATCCGCCTGAATATTCCGCTGGTATCCGCTGCAATGGATACCGTTACCGAGTCCCGTCTGGCCATTGCACTGGCTCAGGATGGCGGGATTGGTGTGGTGCACAAGAACTTTACCCCGCAGCAACAGGCTGCCGAGGTGCATAAGGTCAAACGCCATGAGTCCGGCGTGCTCAAGGACCCGATTACCGTTCCGCCGACGATGCGGGTCGGCGAAGTCGTGGCCCTGACCCGTCAGCACAAGTTTTCGGGTCTGCCCGTCATCGACGGCAAGAAGGTGGTCGGTATCGTGACCAACCGCGACCTCCGGTTCGAGAGCAATCTCGAGCAACCGGTGTCCGCCATCATGACCCCGCAGGACCGCCTGGTGACGGTGAAAGAGGGCGCGAGCCTCGATGAGGCGCGTGAGCTGCTGCGCAAGCACCGTCTCGAGCGCGTGCTGGTGCTCAACGACGACGGCGAGTTGTGCGGGCTGATCACGGTCAAGGACATGATGAAGTCCACCGAGCATCCGCTTGCAGCAAAGGACGAACTCGGTCGTTTGCGCGTAGCGGCTGCCATCGGCGTCGGCGCAGGCACCGAAGAACGTGCTGAGCTGCTGGCTGAAGCAGGCGTGGACATGATCGTGGTCGATACGGCCCATGGTCACGCTCAGGGCGTGATCGACCGGGTGCGCTGGGTCAAGAAGAATTTCCCGCAGGTCGAGGTCGTTGGCGGCAACATCGCGACCGGTGACGCTGCACGAGCGCTGGTCGATGCCGGCGCCGACGGCGTGAAGGTCGGCATTGGCCCGGGTTCGATCTGCACCACGCGTATCGTTGCCGGTGTCGGTGTGCCGCAGATCACGGCCATCGACAACGTCGCCCGTGCGCTGCTTGGCAGTGGTGTGCCGATGATTGCCGACGGCGGCATCCGTTATTCGGGTGACATCGCCAAGGCGATCGCAGCCGGTGCCAACGTGGTGATGCTTGGCGGTCTGTTTGCCGGTACCGAAGAGGCGCCCGGTGAAACGGTCCTGTTCCAGGGCCGTTCGTACAAGTCCTATCGTGGCATGGGTTCGCTCGGTGCGATGGAAAAGGGCGCTGCAGACCGGTACTTCCAGGACAGTTCGGCCAACATCGACAAGCTCGTGCCCGAAGGCATCGAGGGACGCGTTCCGTACAAGGGTTCGGTCGGCGCCGTGATCCACCAGCTGGTCGGTGGCTTGCGTGCTTCGATGGGTTACCTCGGTTGTGAGAACATTCCCGCCATGCACGATCGTGCCCAGTTCGTCGAGATTACTTCGGCGGGCGTACGCGAGTCGCATGTGCACGATGTTCAGATTACCCAGGAAGCACCCAACTACCACGTCGGCTAAGTGCGTTTCTGAACCGGAACAGGCGGCCTCGGGCCGCCTTTCTTCATTTTGAGGCAGTCATGTCCCACCAGAAAATCCTCATTCTTGATTTCGGCTCCCAGGTTTCCCAGCTGATCGCGCGCCGTGTGCGTGAGCAGCAGGTCTATTGCGAGCTTCATCCCTACGATGTTAGCGACGAGTTCGTGCGCGAGTTCGGCGCTGACGGCATCATCCTTTCGGGCGGGCCGAACTCGGTGTACGAGGCGGCAGACTGGCGTGCGCCGCAGGCCGTGTTCGAGGCAGGTGTACCCGTGCTGGGTATCTGCTACGGCATGCAGACCATGGCGTCGCAGCTTGGCGGAAAGGTCGAGAGTTCCACGACGCGCGAGTTCGGCTATGCCGAGATGCGCGCGCAGGGGCACTCCAAGCTGTTCACAGATCTTCAGGATCGCAGCAATGAAGCTGGTCACGGCCTGCTTGATGTGTGGATGAGTCACGGCGACAAGGTCACCGGTTTGCCGCCCGGGTTCAAGATCATTGGCAGTAACGAATCCACGCCGATCGCCGCGATGGCAGACGAAGATCGGGGTTTCTACGGCGTGCAGTTCCATCCCGAGGTTACCCACACGATCAAGGGCAAGGAAATCATCGGCCGTTTCGTTCATGAGATCTGTGGCTGCGGTCATGACTGGAACATGCCTGACTATATCGCTGAAGCCGTGGAGCGTATTCGGGAGCAGGTCGGTGACGAGGAAGTCATTCTGGGCCTTTCCGGTGGTGTTGATTCTTCTGTCGCCGCGGCGCTCATTCACCGCGCCATCGGTGATCAGCTGACCTGCGTGTTCGTCGATCATGGTCTGCTTCGTCTGAACGAAGGCAAGATGGTGATGGAGATGTTTGCCGGACGCCTGCATGCGAAGGTGATCCACGTCGATGCGTCTGAGCAGTTCCTTGGTCACCTCAAGGGCGTCACCGACCCGGAGCAGAAGCGCAAGATCATCGGCCGCGAGTTCGTTGAGGTTTTTCAGGCCGAAGCGAAGAAGCTGCCCAAGGCCAAGTGGCTGGCGCAGGGTACGATCTATCCGGATGTGATCGAATCCGGCGGTGCCAAGAACAAGAAGGCGCACACGATCAAGAGCCACCACAACGTTGGTGGCCTGCCCGAGACACTCGGCCTGAAGCTGCTCGAGCCATTGCGCGAACTGTTCAAGGATGAGGTCCGCGAACTCGGCGTTGCGCTGGGATTGCCGCATGACATGGTGTATCGCCATCCTTTCCCCGGTCCGGGTCTGGGAGTGCGGATTCTCGGCGAGGTGAAGTCCGAGTTCGCCGATCTGCTGCGCCGTGCCGATGCGATCTTCATCGACGAACTGCGTGCCTCGGATTGGTACGACAAGACCAGCCAGGCGTTTGCGGTGTTCCTGCCGGTAAAGAGCGTCGGCGTGATGGGCGACGGCCGCACCTACGAGTACGTGGTGGCGCTGCGTGCGGTGCAGACGCAGGACTTCATGACCGCGCACTGGGCGGAACTGCCGCACAGCCTGCTCGGCAAGGTCAGCAACCGGATCATCAACGAAGTGCGGGGCATCAACCGGGTTGTGTATGACATCTCCGGCAAGCCGCCTGCGACGATCGAGTGGGAATGATTCGACGTCTGTGACTGCTTCCTGGCAGCACGAAAGGCAAACGAAGCCCGCGTAACTGCGGGCTTTTTCTTTGCTGGCATGAGTGGGTACTTCATGTCGCGAGGTTTGCGGCGCCTGGTTTGTTGCCGAGCCCTGATCCGCCATGCTGCCGCGCTTCTGTTCGGTAGCGGACATACGGGCGAGTGACAGCGCCTTACGCTCTCCCAAGTAAAGCAGGAAGCCGCTGACGATCTGCCCTTCGTCGCGCTGAACGCAGGCGGGCAGCGCGACCTTGGCAAGCAGGCGGGCGTGCGCGCATGAGTTGAATCGCCTGACGATCTCTGGCTCGTGATGAATCTGGAGGCGGACGACTTGCGAGTGGCCGCGGGCTGCAAGGAGTCGAATCCGTGTTTTGGACCGCACTGTTTGCGGTGGCCGCAGGATCAATGCAAGGAGACACATCATGGCAAAACGTGAAGAGTATCTGGCGCTGATGGAAAAGCAGTTGAACGAATGGAAAGCCAAGACGGAGCCATTCAAGGCCAGCGCAGAGCAGTGGGAAGCGCAGATGAAGGCTCAGTACGAAAAGAATCTGGAAGCATTGCAGGCCAAACGGGACGAAGCGTGGGAGCGCCTGTCCACGCTGAAGAGTGCGTCAGATGATGCCTGGGATCAGGTCAAGGCCAACATGGATAAAGCCTGGGAAGACCTCAAGGAAAGCACTGAAAAGCTGACCAATCTGCACAAGAAATGATCTGCGTGCGGCGTGATCCGGATGCCTCATCTGACCTGCCCGGCTCATTTGGGACCGGGCGGCTCCTTCATGAGCCTCAGCGCGATGCGCAAACCGAGCCAGAAATTGGCCAGCGCGAAGGTGGCGAGCGCCAGCATGATCGCAAGGGGAAACTCGCGGTTCTGCAGGAGCCAGGAGATCGCGGCTGAAAGCAGGTTGAGCGCCACAAGCAGCCAGAACTGCGGGTTTTTCGGTTGGAAGAGTCGCGAGAGCTTCAAGCGGGCATTCCTTGCGGTTCTGCTCAGGCGCCCATCATGACGCAGCGCCGGGCCAGGTGATCAAGCACCCTCAGCCTGCCGGGTGCGCCAGCGTACAACGAGCCACATCACGATGCCCATGGCGACGAGGCCGCTCACCGGCGTTCGACCATGCGAAACGGCGTGGCTGACTTGAAATACGGTCCCCTCCTGAGCAGCAATCCGGAAGACCGGTCCAATCCGGCTCGGGCCAACGGAAACCTGACCTGCTCCGGGCTTTTCGGGCCAGCTGAAACTTGAGAGGATGGCTTCCAGGAAGAAGAGGAAGCCATGCGCAAGAGCCGTTTTACAGAAGAACAGATCGTCAAGATCCTGCGGGAGATCGATCGTTTGCCGGTCGCGTAGGTCTCAAAGAAGTACGGAGTGAGCAAGCAGACGATCTACACGTGGCGCAAGCGCTTCGGCGCCATGAGCTCGGACGAGGTCAAGTGACTGCGGCAGCTGGAGGCCGAGAACGCGCGGCTCAAGTAGATGCTGGCCGAGCGGGATCTGGAGATCGACGTGATGAAGGAGATCACGGCAAGAAAATGGTGAGCACCTGCGCGCGTCGAGCGCAGGTGCTTTACGCAGTGAAGCGAGGCATTTCGCAGCGTCGAGCGTGCGCATCGTTGTGCGTGTCGCGCTCGGCACTTGGCTATGTGTCGCGGCTCGATGAGCGTGATCTTCCGCTGATCGGCGAGATGCGGCGATTGGCAGCGCAGTGCCCGCGCTACGGCTACCGACGCATCCGCATCTTTCTTCGTCGCGCTGGGCACCGGCTGAGCATCGGCCGCACCTGGCGTGCTGTGGCACAAAGCGGGCTTGCAGGTGCCGCGCAAGCGACCGCGCCGCCGGGTGGCCAGTCAGCGCGATCAGGTCGAGCGCGCATCGGAGGCGAACGGGATTTGGGCTTACGACTTCGTGTTCGATACCTGCGCGAACGGCCAGCAGCTCAAATGCCTAACGGTCATCGACGAGCACACCCGCGAGGCGCTGGCGATCGGCGTCGCAGGCAGCATCCGCTCGGAGCGCGTCATCGAGGTTATGAGCCGCTTGATCAGCGAACGCGGAGCGCCGAAAGCATTGCGCTCGGACAACGGCCCGGAGTTCGTCTCGACGCGGTTGCTCCAGTGGGCGACCGATGAGGGATTGCAGATGGCGCTGTCGCAGCCGGGCAAGCCATGGCAAAACGGTACCGACGAGAACTTCAACGGCAAGTTCCGCGACGAGTGCCTGTCCATGGAATACTTTCGCAACCGCCTTGAGGCGCGCGTCGTCATCGAGCAGTGGCGCCGTCATTACAACGAAGTACGACCGCATTCTGCGTTGGGATACCTGACCCCGGCGCAGTACGTTCAGAACCACTCAGGCAACGACCACGAGGCCATCCGTCTCAAGTAACTCGTGGTCCGAAGAATCGGGGCAGGTCAGGAAGTTCTCCGCTTTGTCACAAAGCTGTATGCACGACTCGTGCTTTCTTATTTGTTACAAACGAAAAGTATCAGATAGAGTGGGGAATGCTCTTCCCACTCTGATTTGGCACAGCAGCATGGTCCTCTCCCTGATCAATAACATTGCATTCCTGGTCGCTCTGGTGGCGGTCGGGCAACTCGTGACGTTGCAGTTTTACGATAACCTGCGGAGTCGCCAGATTCTGCTCGGATTATTGTTTGGCGGTGTCACCCTGTTGGTAATGGCTAACCCCGTTAATTTTTTGCCCGGCGTGTTTTTTGACGGTCGATCGATTGTGTTGTCGGTGGCTGGCTTGGTGGGTGGGGGTGTGACGGCAGCTATCGCAGCAGCGATGGCGGCGGTTTATCGCTATCAGCTGGGGGGTATCGGTGGGCCTGTCGGCGTCATGGTCGTACTGCTTTCCGCGCTGCTGGGGGTGCTAGCACGTAAATGGTGGCTTCGCCGTGCAAGCCCACCTCGACCCGTCGATTATCTCGCGCTGGGCGTGGTAGTTCAGCTGATGCAGTTGGCCGCATTCACACAGATTCCTGATCAGGCCGGTTTTGCCTTCATCGAGCAAGCTTGGTGGGTGCTGCTGCTGTTCTATCCACTCGCCACGATGTTGCTGTGCATGATTTTTCGCAATCACGAACAGCAACTGCATGACCAGCAGGCTTTATCTTCCGCGCAGGATGCAGCAGCGGCTGCGGAACGCGCCAGCTTAGAGCGCTTTCACGCCTATTTCGACAATGCCATCGTTGGCCTCGCGATAACCAGTCGGAACAAAGGCTGGATCGAGGTCAATGATGCGCTCTGCGCGATGCTCGGCTACACGCGCGACGAAATGACCCGGTTGACATGGACGGAGCTGACCCACCCCGAGGATAAGGCCGCCGACATGGCTCAGTTTAATCTCATGATGGCCAGCAAGATCGACAGCTATAGTCTTGAAAAGCGCTTCATCCAGAAGAATGGCCATGTGGTCGATACGCGCGTGGCGGTAAGCCCTGTGCGTAAGCCCGACGGCAGCATCGACTATATCGTGGCGATGGTCGATGACATCAGCGAACGCGTACGTGCGCAGATTGCCAGTGATGCACTGCGTAATCAGTTGCAAGCCACGCTGGATGCCTTGCCCGATCTGCTGTTTGACGTAGATTCCCAAGGTCGAATCGTCAGTTACCACTCTCACCGAAGTGACCTGCTGGCGGCCCCGCCGGAAGCGTTTCTCGGCAAAAGGTTTGCTGACTTTCTGCCGCCAGATGCTGCTCGTGCGTGTCAGAACGCAATCGACGAGGCAGCGAATAATGGTTTTTCGAATGGTGTTACCTACCGGCTCACCTTGCCGCAAGGTGAGCACTGGTTTGAACTCTCCGTGGCAGTCCTGCATGCAGATGCCAAGACAGACCGGCGCTTCATCATAATCTGCCGCGACATCACTGAAAGAACTCGGGCCAACGAACATCTTCAACAGGCAGCCAGTGTTTTTAGCCACACCCGTGAAGGCATCACCATCACCGACGTCAACGGCACTATCGTCGACGTCAATGAAGCCTTTACCCGGATTACCGGCTACAGCCGCGAAGAGGTCATCGGTCAGAATCAGCGCATCCTGAACTCTGGCAGGCAAGATGCCGGATTCTACAGCGCCATGTGGAATGCTTTGACCGAACAAGGTCATTGGAGCGGCGAGGTCTGGAACCGGCGTAAAGACGGCGAGATCTATGCCGAACTATTGACTATCAGCGCGATACGCGATGAGCAAGGCGCCACGCAGCGGTATGTGGCACTGTTCTCCGACATTACCGCCAGCAAGTCACACCAAAGAAAGTTGGAACACATCGCCCACTTTGATGCACTGACCAACCTGCCCAACCGCGTGCTGCTGGCTGACCGGCTAAATCAGTTGATGGCGCAGGCGCAGCGGTGTGCCATGAAGCTAGCGGTGGTCTTTCTTGACCTCGATGGTTTCAAGGTCATCAACGACACTCATGGGCACCAGGTTGGCGACCATGTGCTCATCGTAGTCGCCAAGCGCATGAAAAAGGCGCTACGCGAGAGTGATACCTTGGCTCGCTTTGGCGGCGACGAGTTCGTGGCGGTACTGATCGACCTCGAGGACACGCAGGCCAGCATCCCGCTGCTCAATCGACTGCTGACTGCGGCCGCACTGCCGGTGCAAGTGGGGGAGCTGCATCTGCAAGTCACTGCAAGCCTGGGCGTTTCCTTCTATTCGCAGGGGCAAGACATTGATGCCGACCAATTGCTGCGCCAAGCCGACCAGGCCATGTACCAGGCTAAAGTGGCGGGCAAGAACCGTTACTCCGTGTTTGATGCCGTGCACGACAGCAGCATGCGCTTGCGCCACGAAAGCATTGAACGTATCCGCCTTGCGCTGGCACAAGGCGAGTTCGTGTTGTTCTACCAGCCCAAGGTCAACATGCGCAGCGGCAAGGTCATTGGGGCCGAGGCGCTGATCCGCTGGCACCACCCTGACAATGGATTGTTGGCACCTGCCGCCTTCTTGCCGCTGATCGAAGACCACCCGCTGGCCATTGATGTGGGCGAGTGGGTCATAGACACCGCCATGCATCAAATGGAAGTGTGGCACGCTGCGGGTTTGGACTTGGCGGTCAGCGTCAACCTCGGTTCACGCCAATTGCTACAGGACGACTTTGTGGAGCGCCTCCAGGTCATCCTGACAAAGCACCCGCAAGTGCAGTCAAGCCGTATTGAATTCGAAATACTGGAGACCAGTGCCCTCGCCGATATGGCGCAGGCATCGCGGGTGATTGATGACTGTGCCAAGATGGGCGTGCGGTTTTCGCTGGATGACTTTGGCACTGGCTACTCATCACTGACCTACCTCAAACGCCTGCAGGTCGCGCTTCTGAAGATCGACCAGAGCTTCGTGCGCGACATGCTCGATGACCCCGATGACCTCGCCATTCTGCAAGGCATCATCGGCCTGGCCGCTGCCTTCAATCGCGACGTGATTGCCGAAGGCGTGGAGACTGTGGAACACGGCACGGCGCTGCTGCAACTGGGCTGTGAGTTGGCGCAAGGCTACGGCATTGCCCGACCGATGCCCGCAGATCAGTTGCCAGCTTGGGCCACCCACTGGCGGCCCGATGTGGCTTGGGGCGGGGTGAAGAGCTCCGCTGAAGCAACACGGGTCGCAGCTGATTAGGCTGGCCCAAAGCGGGTGCTCTCAAGGGTGGGTTTGCGTTGCATTGCCGTCGTTAAGATTGAAGACTTGCGATGGCTCGTATGGGTCGAAAGTTCGCGTTCGACGGATGAGAAAGCCGCCGTTCGTAGCCGTGCAGCGCTGAACGACAGATAACCGGTGCATTACTGCCCGATGCAGCGCGGCAGAGCAACGACAGGTCAGCCCGATCGGTTGCACTTGGCTAATGGTACGAGGCAGCGCATTGGCCTGACCGGCCATTGGATCTTTACGCCACGGACGGCAGCAACCAGTCAGTCCGCGGTCCTAGCCACGAGACTGCGGCCGACTGAGCGCTCGTCACTTGAGGCTTCAGCCGGCCTTGACCCGCTGTTGTCGTCCATCGCTATGAACTGAACGTCGCCGATTACGGACAACCTGTTGGGTTTCCGCAGCTAGGGCGCTGCATGGGGGCCGGCCTGGCTCCATTGCCGGGGTGGCTGCCCGTACAGGCGCTTGAACTCCCGGCTGAACTGGGATGAGCTTTCATAGCCCACCGCCATCGCGGCCTCGGTCACGCGCATGCCTCGGGCCATCTTCATGGCGGCGCTGTTCAGGCGCATGGCCTTTACAAACTGCATGGGCGACATCGTGGTCGCCTCCTTGAATTTGCGGTGGAGGACGGCCCGGCTCATCCCGACCTGTGCAGCCATGTCGTCGATGGTCACCGGCTCTGTCAGGCGCGACGACAGGTAGGCGATGGCTCGCGCGATGTCATTACCCACGCCGAACGCGCGCCGCGCGGCGTTCCCGGCCTCTCCTTTCAGTACGGCATAGCAGACCTCGCGCAGCCTGCTATCCCCGAGGATGGCCGTGTCCGCGGGACTGTCTCCCAGTTGAAGCAGGCGCAATAGCGCCCCGGTAAACGCTTCGTCCCAGTGGGCAAGCGCCAGGCCCGCTGGCTGCGGTGCTTGTCGGGAAGGTCGGCATACCCCGGCAGCACCTTCCATCGACAGGGACAGTTCGGTCATCACCCGGGTGTCCAGAGAGATCAGCACGCCGAGGAGCGGGTTGTCCGCCGAAGCAGTGGGCGTTCCGGCCTCCACGGGCATGGACATGGGACAGCACAGGTAGCGGCTGCTGTCGTACACGTGGCGGCGCCCGTCCAGCACGGCTTCCTTGCTGCCGCTGACGATGGCCACCACCGAAGGTTCGTACACGGCCGGCGCGCAGGGGACCGGGGCCGTGATCCGAAAGAGCTGCACACCTTTCACCCCGGTTTCCACCAGACCTTCCCCGCGGACCCGGCTTTCAATGAGTTGTCTGAGTTCCTGCTTGATCATGAAACCAATTTAGCACGCAATCGTCCTCCAGAAACTCACCTTGAGACGAATAGGCATGTTTTGGAGACGAAGCGGCCTATTTGTGTTCGACGCTGAGATTTAAAGTCATTCCCGTTGCAGCGAGACTGACCCGCTGCTGGCTGCAGGCGCTCAAGACGCAAGCACCGCAAGGGCTTACACGCTCCATGAATCGACACCAATTACACGGGAATTAAACCATGACGACGCACAACAGCTTTGGCCCAACGGGCTGGACACCCGAACGGCTCGGCAATCTCGCTGGCAAGACCTACCTCATAACCGGCGCAAACGCCGGGACAGGATTTCAGGCAGCGCGGGCCTTGCTGAAGAAGGGCGCGAAGGTCGTGATGCTCAACCGCTCTGCGGAGAAGTCGCAAGCTGCCATCGTGAAGCTCAGGAAGGAGTTTGGAGCCGGCGCCGACGTGAGCTTCATCCGCATGAATCTCGCGTCGCTGGCGAGCGTGCGCGAAGCGGCGGCTGAGGTGCTGAGAGCCGTCCCCCGGATTGACGCCTTCATCTGCAACGCGGCCATCGCGCAGGTGCCGACCCGGAAACTCACCGAAGATGGCTTTGAAAGCATGCTGGGTACGAACCACTACGGTCACTTCCTGCTCTGCGGCGTACTGTACCCGCGCATCAGGGACTCGAGAGGCCGCATCGTGGTCGTTGCCAGTCTCGGTTACAGGATGGGGATTCGGACCATTCAGTTCGACGACATGAACTGGGACAGGAACTACAACCAGAACAACACCTATTCGCAGAGCAAGCTGGCGCAGATGATGTTCGCCTACGAGTTGCAGGACCGACTGGCCGCGTCTGACCAGAGAGACGTCAAGGTCTATGTCTGCCACCCCGGCTCGTCACGGACATCGCTCATCAAGACCAGCGGCAACCTGCCGACGCGGATCGCTTTCGGACTCATGTGCCTGTCGCCGATGGTGCAATCAGCCGAAAGGGGATCCTGGCCCGAGGTCATGTGCGCAACCGAGAACGGCCTGGAGCAACGCGCCCTCTACGGTCCCACCGGCCGCATGGAATGGGTCGGTCCCGTCGGCAGGGGTACGCTGGAGTCTTATGCCTATGACAAGTCCGTCATGGAGCGCCTGTGGGCGCTTTCCGAGCAGGAAACCGGCATCGAGTGGGCGCTGTGATTGGGGAGAACTCAATGTCTGAACTTCGCATTTTCGGGATCGCCCTGACCATCCTAGGTGCAGTGGCTGCGGCGTTCCCCAACTGGTTCGGCCTTTTCACCGGCGGCCCGGAGGCTCCGGCCGACGCGTACGAGGCCATCGAGCGCAGGGTTCGCGGAGGCATGTTGCTCGGGGTGGGGTTGTGCTTCATCGCAGTCACCGCGCTTCGCCCCTGGTCAACGAGCATCCCCACTGCCGTCTTCTACTTCATGACGGGCGCACTGGCGGCACGTCTTCTCGGATTACTCGTCCACGGCCCTGTCACAAAGCAATGGCTCTGGGTTGCAGTGGAGGCCGTCGTGATGGCCTTGGCAGCGTTCTGTTTATGGCGCTGGGGCGGGACCGTGACCTGCGAACCTTAGGGTCCGGTCGATCACTGTGGCACTCGCGGACTGCCGGCATGCCGATCGAGCACATGAACCCGCCATATCTGCGTGCGCTCAGGGCAGTGTGATGGTAATGCTCGGCAGGTTGCGCGCAAAGCTCACCACATTTGAGTGAAGCGCCAGTTCTTCGCGCGTCAGGTTGTCTGTCCGTGTCTTGACGCCGAGATAGGCAAGCAGGGCTGCGAGCGCGAGCACTGAGGCGACGACCCAGAAGGGTACTTCGTGACGAAGAGTGTGGGCGACGCTGTCCGTCGCTCGCCAGTGCGGTGCAAATCCGGCGTGTCTGCCCCTGATGTGCTCGATCTGGTTACCGAGTTGGCTGGTGAGATAGTTGAGTTTTTCCGAGCCTTCGATCCGGTACTTGCCCTTGAATCCGAGCAGCAGACACATGTGGAAGACGTCCAGGCTGGGCAGGCGCGCCTTGCCTTTATCGCGGGCCCTCTCCAGTCGATCGAAGAAGTGCTCTCCGGCCAGTTGATCGCCGAACAGGCTCAGCTGAAGGGGGTGGCGCTCCCAGGCGTCGCGAAGCGGAAAGTTCGACGACAGTACCGCCTCATCGACCAGCGCACTGAAGGCGTACTTCGAGTCGAAGATGTCATCTGGCGAGTAATCGTCCTTTTTGGCCTGGCGTTCGAACTCAGTGAGGAAGGCCGTCACCCGATCGGAGAAGTCGGCGCAGGTCGTCGGTGACTTCCCGTTGCGTAACAGGAAGACCATGTAGAAACCCTCGTAGAGAAGGTCGACCAGGGTCGGCTTCGGGGCCGCATCATGCGTGCGTTCAATGGGTGTGTGCTCCCCTGGCGGATGCATGGAGCCGGTCAGTGAGGGGATGGGGGAGGTCATGATGAGAGTGCGATGAGTTCAAGACTGAGGTCTTGATAGTTGGAGGGCGCATAAATGGTGATGGCCTGTGCCTTCAGCATCCGCTGGTAGAGCGCGCCTTTTGAATCAAGGGCGAAATAGCAGGTGCCGGGGCGGACCGGTATTGCGCTTGGCACTTGAGGCGTATGGGTCAATTGCACACCGCTGAGTGCGGACAGCACGAGTTTCTCGACGTCGTCAGGGGCGCCGATTTTCATTCGCAGGGGAACGGATTCGATCAGTTCGGAAAGGGGCTGGTTTGCCCTGACTGCCAGATAGAACAGCGAGTCGGGTGTGATCTTTCCCGAATCGAGCCGGCCGGTATGGAAAGCGGGTTTTGATTCGTGCAGCGCGATGCTGAAATAGCGTGCCGAAATCACGGTTTCCAGCAAGGACCGCAGTATTTCGTCGATGCGAACAAACGACTGCCCGGGGTGCGCATGATCGTAGGCGGGCAGATCGGACAATTGATGTTGTCTGGAAAAGGTCATCAGGCTACCTCCTAGTCTGAGCAATTCCTGAAACAGGCGCTCGGGATGGAGCATTGGCGCATGGCGCAAATGCGACAGGGCAGCGTAGGCGCTGCTGACCGTGTGCTGAAGCCAGAACGAAGCATGGTCGCCAGATCTGAACTCGATGACGGACGGTGATGGCTCGCGGTGCAAGCCATGCAAGGCGTGCGATTTCGCTTCGAGAGAGTCGAGCAGGGCCTGAAGGCGGGACAACAGGCGCGGAGATGCGCTGATGCAGGTCATGGGAGGCATGAACTCCGGATCGCATTCGTATGCACCGCCCGCGGTCTTGCGTACCCGCAGAGCCGGAAGGTTCTGGTAGGAGTCGAGTGTCTCGAGCGCTGACTTCAGCACGCCGCGCTTGCGCAGCACGGATACCTCGGATTCCACCGCGTCGGTGCATCGATCGGACAGACTGATCGGTGTAATGATGAAACGGGTTTCGGCTGTCTGTGCGTCCTCGGCTGCGCAGTTGCTGCCATGTCTCTGGAGATGCCTGATGCCAAGGTGAAACTCGGTGGCGCCGTCGCTGAAGCGGGCGCGGTCGAGCATCACGGGCTCCGGCAAGCGATCGATCTGCGGCGCCCGGTATGTTTCGCCATCCTCGAACACGACGTCTGCGCAGTTGAGTCGGAGGATGCCGCTCGAAAGTGCGTCGAGATCCACCTCCAGCTTGCGAATGCCCCAGCCATAGGGCTGCGCGCAGAGAAGTGCGTTGCGGCTGAGGGATTCCAGGTATGCATCCTGTTGCTGAAAGTGCTGCGGCCGGAGAAACAGGCCTTCACCCCAGAGTACTTTTGACGTGTCCATGACGACTTTCCGTTCAGCTGTGTTTGCAGCGGATGTCTGCAACGACTGTGGCCGCTGCCTCACTTTTGGTGGTGTCCGCATCGGGGGTGGTGGCCATCGCACACACGCCGAGCATGAGTGCGATCTGATCTGTCGGCGCGCGCCCCCTTTCAATGGCGAGTTTCCAGCGCCCGTGCGCGGGGGAATGAAACAGCGCCACGATGCCGATGTGCCGGGTGTCGGGACGCATCTCCAGCGTTAGCGCGTAGTGTCTGCCAGGCAGGATGATCAGTTCCCGAACGCTTTCAAGTTCTGTCGCGAGTACCTCCGCGCCCATATCGTCCTGTTGTGCCTGCGCGTAGGTGAGCCGTGCGAATCCATGCTCGCTTTTCAGTTGATAGATGCGCAGCACCACGGACAGGGGCTCACCGGCAGCACTCGCGTTCAGTGCGGGTGCTGTCTCGATGGAAACCGGGACGGTAGCTGCGGATTCACGGTCGCGTCCCACACGCAGGCCTGAGGTTTCGAGTACCCCATTTACAGCACCGCTGACGGCTGCTCCCGCCAGCTGGATTGCGGCCGCGCCCGAGCAGCCGCTCAGGACTAACACCGAAGCAAGCACCCATAGCAACGCTCTGGACGGACACAACTTCTGTGGCAGCGCCCACCTTCGCGAAGACCTGAATCTGTGGTCTTTCATGAAATCCATTTGGCATTTTGAAAATGGCAATGTACTATGCGAACCGCATTTTCACAACGCTTACGGAGGCCCGAAAGTGAATGCTCTTCACCCGTTAAAAGTCGGTTCGAGCTTGTTGAATAGCGCACTGATCGTGGCCGTGATCCTGAGCCTGTCCGCATGTGCGACGGTGGCTGAGAAACCGGAGGCAACGGGATTTGCAGACGTGTACGAGGTGACAGGGGAAACGGTTGAGCGACTTCTTGTGGAGGAGAAGCGTGGCGAGGCCGTCGCGGTTCTGCAGACCGTCACCTCAAGATTTCCTCTGCACGCAGAGCCCTGGGTTCGCCTGGCTTCGCTGCATTTCGACGCTGGTGAGTATGGCCACGCCATCGTTTCCGCCGACGAAGCATTGCAACGCGATCCGGCGAGCCAGCTCGCGAAGAGCATCCGGGCCGTGTCGGGTTTACGCGTCGCAACGTCCTCGCTGGTCGATCTGCGCGCCGAGGCCCCATTGTCGGGTTCGACCCGGGCCGATGCGACGAGGCTTGCGATCGTGCTGCGCGGAACGCTCGGTGAGGAGGTTCTCGTACCCGAGGCGGTCCCGGCGCCAAAGCGGGTCACGCGGCGGGCGAGCGCTGCGGCTGCGGGGCGCGCCGTACCCGTCGTGCGTGAGCGTGGCGCAACGGGGGGCGCGAAGTCGTCGGCCACCGCCGTCAATGGTGATCCGTTCAGCGTTCTGAAATAGGGAAGCCTCTTGCAGGTTTGCCCGGTGCCGTGCGAACTGCTGCGGAACCATGCGGGCTTGCTCTGCAAGGCGGTGGCAAGTGTGTCTGCAGGGTCAGGAGGTGCAGCGTGTCAAAAAGGGAAAGCATGCAAAAGCGGCTGCAACGGGTGCGACCGCCCCGTGTTCAGCTTACCTACGATGTGGAGCGCGGAGATGCGATCGAGCACAAGGAGCTCCCATTCGTTGTTGGCGTGGTCGGTGATTTTGCAGCGGCGAGTGAAGCGCCGCAGCAGCGTCTGCGCGACCGGAAATTCGTGAATGTCGACCGGGAGAACTTCGACGACGTCATGAACAGCATTGCGCCGAGGACCGTCTTCAGGGTTCCGAACCGCCTGACGCATGCCGGCGGCGAACTGAGTGTGGAATTGAACTTCAGGCGATTCGAGGATTTTCGCCCCGAGTCGATTGTCGAGCAGGTCAGGCCGCTGCAAAGGCTGATGGAGGCGCGCTCGCGCCTGGCAGAGCTGAGGAACAAGCTCGCCGGCAACGAAAAGCTTGAAGACCTGCTGGCAGACGTGCTCGCCCGGACGGATGCGCTCACGCAGATTGGGCGCAAGGAACCGGGCTCAGACGGCGAGGTGACGGAATGAACTCCCGCCTCGAAGCTGCAACGGTCGTGCCCGTTCCCGGGCAGAGTCTGCTCGACAGGATCATCGACGAGAGTCGAGTTGCGCGATCGCCGGTCGAGCGGGATCGCGCGCGGGACATCATCGGTGAACTCGCTGAACAGGTCCTTCAGGGCGAGCTTGTTGTTTCGGAGAACCTCGCCGCCTCGATCGATGTCCGGATAGCGGAGCTCGATCGCCTGATCTCAGCCCAGTTGAGTGAAATCATGCACGCGCCGGCGCTCCAGGAACTCGAAGCGTCGTGGACAGGCTTGAACTACCTCATAAGGCAAACCGAAACGGGGACGAAGATCAAGATCAAGCTGATGAATGTGACCGCAAGGGAGCTGGTCAAGGACTTCAAGGTGGCGATCGATTTCGATCAGAGCGTGGTCTTCAAGAAAGTGTACGAGGAGGAGTTCGGCACCTTCGGTGGTGCGCCTTTCAGTGCATTGATCGGCAATTTTCAGCTCACCCGGCAACCGGAAGAACTGTATCTGCTTGAACAGCTGAGCCATGTCGCGGCGGCTGCACATGCGCCGTTCATCGCTGCTGCTTCTCCTGAACTCTTTGGCCTTGAGTCATTCACCGAGCTGGGGAAGCCGCACGACCTTGCCAAGGTGTTTGATACGGTCGAGTACGTGAAGTGGAAGTCCTTCCGCATGTCCGAGGATTCACGCTACGTCGGACTCACCCTGCCAAGGTTTCTCGGGCGCCTGCCTTACAACCCGGTGGATGGACTCGTCACTGAGGGGTTCAACTTCATCGAGGATGTCGACGGCGCCGATCATTCCCGCTACCTGTGGTGCAACGCGGCCTTCGCTTTCGCTGCCAGACTGACCAGCGCATTCGAACGCCACGGCTGGTGTGCGGCGATTCGGGGTGTGGAAGGCGGTGGTCTGGTCGAGGATCTTCCTGCTCACGTGTTCAGGACCGACGAGGGCGAGGTCGCACTGAAGTGTCCGACCGAAATATCCATTACCGACCGGCGCGAAAAGGAGCTGAGTGATCTTGGCTTCATGCCCCTTGTTCATTGCAAGAACACCGACTACGCGGCCTTCTTTGGTGCGCAGTCGGCGCAGAAGGCGCGGCGCTACGACACCGATTCCGCGAACGCGAACGCTTCGCTATCCGCGCAGCTGCAGTACATCTTTGCCGTGTGCAGGATCGCGCACTACATGAAGGCCATGATGCGCGAAAAGATCGGGAGCTTCGCGTCGGCGACAAACGTCGAGCGCTATTTGCAGCGATGGATCGACCAGTACGTCACGGCAGACGATTCTGCATCACAGGAAACGAAGGCGCAGTTTCCGCTTCGTGAGGCGTCCATCGAGGTCAGCGAAGTGCCGGGGCGGCCGGGCGTCTATCGCGCGGTGTCGTTCATTCGCCCCCATTTTCAGCTCGACGAGCTGTCGGTTTCACTGCGGCTCGTCGCCGAACTGCCGCAGACAAGCAAAAGTTGAGTTTTCTGTTCAATCACCGGGGAGTTGATGGGAAATGAAGGATATCTACGTTGAGTTCAAGGGTAGCGACATCAAGGGGGATTCACGGGATTCAAAGCACAAGGACCAGATCGAGGTCTACACCTGGTCGCACTCCATTCGACAGCCGAAATCCGCGACGGCGTCGAGTTCGGGCGGACACACGGCCGAGCGTTGCGAGCACGATGAAATGGTGTTCACCAAGGATATCGACGGGGCCAGCCCCAAGCTCTATCAGGCCTGCTCGTCGGGCCTCGTGATCAATGATGTGGTGATTTGTTTCTATCGCGCACATGGCGGAAAGAATACGACCGGCAACCCTGGCACAACGCAGAATCGCCACCAGTACCTGAAGATCGAGCTCAAGAACGTGCTGGTGGCGTCAGTGTCGCCGAATGTATCGAGCGAGGGTATTCCGATGGAAAGCTTTTCGCTCAAGTACTCCGCGGTCAAGTGGACCTACGACGAGTTGAACATCGACGGCAGCAAGACGGGCAAGGTCAATATTCAGGGCGCGTGGAATCTTGCCACGAACACGCCAAGCCTGACTTGAGTGCAGATGTGATCTTCGGGGTGGCGTTCGTTGGTGTCACCCCGGGCGGAGCCAGATGACGTGACAGGTTTTGAACCCTCTCTGCACGAGAAACTGTTTGGTGGTGCAAGTGATCCGGCGCCGCGTCAGGGCTTGTCCCTGGACCGGCTCAAGGCGTCTGTCGCGCGGGATCTCGAATCCTTGCTGAATACGCGTCTTGGCATGCCAGACGCAGCGTTTCACGCATTTCCAGAAGCGAGGCGCTCGGTCATTCACTATGGGTTGAGCGATTTCTCAAGCCTGAGCCTGAGCAGCCTCGCAGACCGTGCTGCAATTCTGAATGCATTGCGCGCAGCGATTGTCCTGAATGAGCCTCGTCTGAGAAACGTCGATGTGGCATTCGACAGCGATCGCAGATCGGAGAACCGTCTGCTGTTTACCATCAGGGCGCTGCTGGTGGTCCGGCCGCTTTGCGAGGCGGTGAGTTTCGACCTGATGCTAAAGCCCACGACACAGCAGTATCTGGTCGGGCCCGACAGCATGGCGCGTGCGAGGGTTTGAGATGAAGGACCTGCTCCCGCACTATGAGCGCGAACTTGCATTCCTGCGCACCCACGGCCGGGAGTTCGCCGAGCGTTATCCCAGGATTGCCTCCCGTCTGATGATGTCGGGGGAGGGCTCGGATGACCCCCATGTCGAGCGCATGATCGAATCCTTTGCGTTGCTCAGTGCCCGTGTCAGCAAACGCCTGGAGGACAGTTATCCGGAGTTCGCCGAGTCGCTGCTGAGCGTGCTGTACCCGCATTACCTGCGCCCGTTTCCGTCGTGCTCGATCGCCTGTCTCCAGAACGCGGAAACGCCTTCGGTGCAGCCTGAAGGCATCACGATTCCACGAGGAAGCACGCTGAAGTCACGCGCCGTGAACGGCGCCGAATGTACCTTCAGAACAGCCTGGGACGTATCGACATCCACAATGCACCTGAGTCGTGCGTGTTTCAGCCCGCTTCCACGCTTGCCTGCCGGGGTCAGCCTGCCTCCGGGCGCCAGTGCGATCCTGAGTCTGGGCCTGCGACGTACTCAAGGTTCTGGAGAGGCTGCGTGGTCAGGACAATCAACGGTGCGCCTGTTCATCGATGCTGCGCAATCGGTGACGGCTGCGCTGCGCGATGCATTGTTCCTCTCTGTTTCCGCTACGTTCGTCGAGTGTGAATCCCGCTGGCAGCGCGTGGCCGCAAGCCTGATCGAAGCCGTTGGCTTTCGGGCGGAAGAGGCGCTGGTCGACTATCCGTCCAACGTGCATGACGGTTACCGTTACCTGACCGAATACTTTGCCTTCCCGGAGAAATTCAGCTTTTTTGACCTGTGCCTCGACAGATTGCCACCGGATCTCCTAGAGCACGACGAACTCACGCTTCACTTCGCCCTTACCGGCCTGCATGCCGAGAGTGACGCGGCGCGCCTGCTTCAGGGCATCGATACACGGACTCTGCGCACAGGCTGCGTGCCGGTCGTGAACCTCTTTCCCAGGCGTGGCGAGCCGATCCGCTTGAGTGGTCAGAAGACCTGCTATCCGGTGATTGCCGATGCGCGTCGCGCGTATGCCTACGAGGTTGCGTCCATCGACTCGGTTCATCGGGTCAGTCAGAGCGGTCAGGGTGAGCAGATGACCGAGTTTCGTCCGTTCTTCTCCCTGCGCCATGGCGAACGTGCAAGCGAGGATGGCAACTACTGGATTTCTTCGCGTGATGCGCAGCTTGCGGAGAAGAGTCCTGGCCATGAAACCGGCATCGCAATCGTCGAGTCGGCAGCGGGGGTGCCGTCACGTCAATCCGATGTACTCAGCGTAGCACTCACGTGCACCAATCGTGACTTGCCGACCTTGCTGCCGGTCAATGGACCGGGCGCAGAGCTCATTCCAGAGGGGGATCCACATGTCGGCGCGCTTCGTCTGCTGAGGCGGCCGAGCGCGCCCTGTCGCTTCGACCATCAGCGGGACGGTCTGTGGCGTCTTGTGTCGCACCTTTCCCTGAATCATCTCTCCATTTCCGGGAGTGGTTTGCAGGCGTTCCGTGAAATGCTGTGCCTGTATGACCTCCCTCGCAACGCGCTCAATGGCCGGAAGATCGATGGGATCAAGGGCATCGAACATGTCACGAAAACCACATGGCTCAACGGCAAGCCCTTCGCCTGCTTCGTGCGCGGCATCGAGGTCAGGGTCACGATTGACGAGGATGCCTTCGTCGGTAGTGGTCTGGACGTCTTTGCCCGTGTGATGGATTGCTTTTTTGGCCTCTACGTTCATCTCAACAGTTTTGTCCAGGTGGTGCTGGTGTCGAGCCGCACAGCCGAGGAGTTGATCCGGTGCAAACCACGCAGCGGCGAGTCGATCCTGGGCTGATCGGGCATCTGCTCGAAGCCCCGTGGTCCTTCGAGTTCTTTCAGTCGGTCCGCCTGCTTGACCGTCAGCTCGGTTCGGGAGTGCGGCGGGAGAGTGCGCTCTCGCCATTGCTGCGCTTCTCCAATTCGCTCGGGCTCGGCTTTGCGCCGAGCCAGCTTGAGGCGGTGAAACCTGTCCGGGACGACGCGCAGGACAGTGAGATGCCCATGGCTGTGCGGGCGGTCGAGCTGACGCCGAGCTTCATTGGCTTTCTCGGCATCCACGGCAGTCTGCCCGCGCACTACACCGAACAGGTCATTGAGTCCCTGCGCATGGCCGGTGACCGCGGCGCGCACGCCTTCTTCGACCTCTTCTCCAACCGCGTTGTCGCTCAGTTCTATCTGGCGTGGAGAAAATACAAGCTTGCGCTGATGTACGAGCACGACAGACGCAAGCATTTCCTGCCCCAGGTGCTCGCGTTCTGTGGTCTCGGTCAGGATGGGCTGCGCGATCGTCTGAATCAGGCGCCAGGCGCGATTGACGATGAGTCGCTGGCGCATTTCGCGGCCCTGATCCGTCAGCGCCCGGTGTCGGGAACTGCGCTGCAGCGCGTGCTTTCGTCATACTTCTGCGTCGCGGTTCGGCTGGAACAGTTCGTTGGCCGCTGGTACCGGCTTGAGGCGCCACAGTGCGCCAGGCTTGGACAGGCAAACGCGAAACTCGGTCACGATGTCTTGCTGGGTGAGCGGATCTGGCAATGCGATCTGCGTGTCCGCGTCTTCCTCGGGCCGCTGCCACTGTCCACCTACCGTGCCTTTCTTCCCGGGAGTGAGCGTGCAGCGGCGATGAAGAAATTGCTGCAGCTGCTTACCGGGCTTCGGCTCGAATACGAGGTTCGACCGGTGCTCAAGGCCGAGGATGTGAAGCCCTGCAGGCTGTCCGGGCGCCCGGTGTATCGGCTCGGATTCGACAGCTTTGTGTGTTCCCGTCCCGCGGCATCCGACCGCAGCGACGCCGCGTTCGATCTTCACCCTTCCTGAGTTCTGTCCTCACCATGCAAATCTCGCTCAAATCCCTGATTGGCAAGCTCAACTCCGACTGCCGTGTTGCGCTCGAACGGGCCGCCAGTCTCTGCGTCGCCCGCACTCACCATGTCATCGAACTCGAGCATGTGCTGCTCGCATTGTGCGAACAGGAAACGACCGACTTCGTTCTGGTGTGCCGCAGCTTTGGCGTGAGTGCAGGCGCGCTTGCGGACGATCTTGAACGCACACTCTCCGGGCATCAGACTGGAAACGCACAGACGCCGGTGTTCTCGGCACGGCTTGTGCGTTTGCTGGAGCGTGCCTGGTTGCATGCCTCTCTTGAGTCACAATCGCCTTTCGTTCGCAGCGCTCATCTCCTGTTCGGGCTTGCAGGGGACCCGGAGTTGAGCCAGTTAGCGCAGCGTTTTCCTGCCACTCTGGGCCGGGTTCGCATCGATGTCTTGCGGGCCGAGTTTGATTCGCTTACCTCTGGCTCAAGTGAGGGCAGGGTGGCGCCGTGCTCCGCTGCTGACGCAGAAGGCAGCAATGGCTTTGCGCGCTCCGGGGCTGATCCAGCGTCGTGCCGTACCCCTGCGCTCGACCGCTTTACGGTCAGCCTGACCCGACTGGCGCGCGAGGGGAAGCTGGATCCGGTGATCGGGCGTGACGCCGAAATTCGCAGGATGATCGCCATCCTGATGAGGAGACGGCAGAACAACCCCATGCTTGCGGGCGAGGCCGGGGTTGGAAAGACCGCAGTGGTCGAGGGCCTCGCCATTCGGCTCGCCCGTGGCGATGTGCCTCCGGCGCTGAAGGACATGGAGCTGCTCGCACTCGATATCGGCTTGCTGCAGGCAGGCGCGAGTGTGAAGGGTGAGTTCGAGCAGCGTCTCAAGGGCGTCATCGACGAAGTCCGCGCCAGTGTGCGTCCGGTCATCCTGTTCATCGATGAGGCGCACGGACTGATCGGTGCGGGTGGGCCTGCGGGGCAAGGCGATGCCGCGAATCTGCTCAAACCGGCGCTCGCGCGCGGGGAGTTGCGCACCGTGGGGGCGACGACCTGGTCGGAGTACAAGAAGTACATCGACAAGGATGCTGCGCTGTCGCGCCGCTTTCAGGTCGTCCGGATCGACGAGCCCGACGAGACGCTCGCCTGTGCGATGTTGCGTGCCATGGTGCCAGCGCTGGAGGCGCACTTCGGAATCAGGGTTCTGGACGAGGCGGTGGTCGAGGCCGTGCGTTTGTCCAGCCGCTACATTGGCGCACGACAGCTGCCCGACAAGGCCGTCAGTGTGCTCGATACCGCCTGTGCGCGCGTCGCACTCGGGCAATGCGCAACCCCTGCAGAACTGGAGGACGCAAGGCAGGGCCTGGCCCGACTGCGAGAGGAGCAGTCTGCCCTGACGCGGGAATCGCTGAGTTCGGCCGCACACCGCGAGCGCCTTGCGGAACTGGATACGGCGATTGAAAGACAGTCGAAGGAGCTCGAGGTCCTGCACAGGCGCTTCGAACACGAACAGACCCTCGTGGCGAAGATCCGCCAGGCGCAGACTGCACTCGAGGCACTTCCTGCGACCGGGGCGTCGGCAAGGGGCTCGGGGCGGCGGCGGGGCGGCACCCTCGACCGGTTGCTGAAGACGCTGGCCTCGGTGCAGCAGAACGCATCGATGGTTCCCTTGCAGGTTGATCGTCAGCTGGTTGCCGATGTGGTGTCGGGGTGGACGGGCATCCCGCTCGGACGGATGCTCAAGGATGAGATCCGGACCATTCTCGGGTTGAAGGCGCT
This sequence comes from Parazoarcus sp. PS-13 R2A, assembly GCF_057621855.1. Taxonomy (NCBI): domain Bacteria; kingdom Pseudomonadati; phylum Pseudomonadota; class Betaproteobacteria; order Rhodocyclales; family Zoogloeaceae; genus Parazoarcus; species Parazoarcus sp. PS-13 R2A. The sequence goes on along the minus strand of NZ_JBYEXN010000007.1, from coordinate 101,078 downwards.
GATGGCAGAACGGGTCAGGGGCCAGGATCATGCACTGGAGGCGGTCGCGCAACGCGTGAGAACGGCGCGGGCCAATCTGGAGGATCCGTGCAAGCCCAAGGCGGTCTTCCTGTTTGTCGGCCCTTCAGGCGTGGGCAAGACGGAAACTGCGCTTGCGCTGGCCGACCTGCTCTATGGGGGTGAGCGCAAACTGGTCACGATCAACATGAGCGAGTACCAGGAGCCTCATTCGGTAGCGGGCCTGAAGGGGGCTCCGCCCGGCTACGTCGGATACGGGGAAGGCGGCGTGCTGACCGAAGCGGTGCGGCGCACTCCGCATTGTGTGCTGCTGCTGGACGAGGTCGAAAAGGCCCATCCCGATGTGCTGGAATTGTTCTTTCAGGTCTTTGACAAAGGGGTGCTCGAAGATGCTGAAGGGCGCGAGATCGACTTCCGCAACACGCTGATCATCCTCACGAGCAACGTCGGCTCCGCGCAGATCATGGCGTCGTGTCTGAACCTCGCGGAAGAAGCCGTGCCCACTGCAGACGAGCTCGCCTCCCGTCTGGCGCCTGTGCTGCATCAGCGCTTCAAGCCTGCATTTCTAGGGCGCATGAAGGTGGTGCCCTTCTATCCGATCAGCGACACGGTGCTGGCCGAGATCATCCAGCTCAAGCTGGCACGCATTCGTGAGCGGGTGGCCGCAAACCACAAGGCGCGCTTCATCCATGACGACACACTGACCGAGGCCGTGCTGGCGCGTTGCACCGAAGTGGACTCCGGTGCGCGCAACGTTGACCACATCCTGAACGGATCCCTGCTCCCCGAGATCGCGGGCGAGGTGCTTGCCCGCATGGCCGATGGCGAAGCCGTCAGCGAAATCCGGGTCTCGGCAGGCAAGCAGGGGCAGTTCCGCTACAGCGTGGTCTGATAGCGGGAGCAGGTACTGCGTTTTCCGTCACGGGACACCGCACGTGTGTGCAGTGTCCTGGCAAGAGCGGATCAGCTCTGGATGCTGTCGGTGCGGTAGGACTGGATGATGGGCAGCATCTGAGCGAACACCTTGGGGGTTCCGGCAACCACGTTGCCCGTCGTCAGGAAGTTGCCTTCGCCCGCAAAGTCGGACACCAGGCCGCCAGCCTCCTGAACCAGCAGGACGCCCGCTGCCATGTCCCACGGTGCGAGGCCCATTTCCCAGAAGCCATCGAGGCGTCCGGCAGCAACATATGCCAGATCAAGCGCGGCGGCACCCGGACGACGGATGCCCGCAGTCTTCTGCGTCAACTCGCGGAACATGGCGAGGTAGGCGTCGATGTTGCCGAATTCGCGATAGGGGAAGCCGGTACCGACCAGGGCGTCGGCAAGGCGCACACGACGCGACACGCGAATGCGGCGGTCGTTGAGGTAGGCTCCGCTGCCACGCGTTGCGGTGAACAGTTCGTTGTTGACCGGGTTGTACACGACGCAGTGCTCGGGCACACCGTTCTTGGTCAATGCGATGGAGATCGCGTACTGCGGGAAGCCGTGGATGAAGTTCGTGGTGCCGTCGAGGGGATCGATGATCCACACGAATTCGCTTTCGGCGCCGGACTCGCCGGACTCCTCTGCTAGAATCCCGTGCCCCGGGTAGGCTTCACGAAGTACTTCGATGATGGCTTTCTCGGCAGCTCGGTCAACCTCGGTCACGAAGTCGTTGGGCGATTTGGACTCGACCGTAAGCAGGTCGGTCTGGGTCGAAGCCCGGTTAATGACGGTTGCGGCACGGCGGGCGGCCTTTACGGCGATATTCAGGATGGGATGCATGCGGCTCGGTCTCGGCGGGTGGAGCGGTCCAGGGCAGTGCGCCCCGTCACGATCAGATACGAAAAACGGTGAATTTTAATATGAATGGCGGCTTTGCGCTTGATCGCATCCGTGTCGTGCTTTCCCGGCCGAGTCATCCTGGCAATATCGGGGCTGCCGCGCGCGCGATGAAAACCATGGGGCTGTCGCAATTGTGGCTGGTCTCGCCTGCCTGTTTCCCTGATCCGGTGGCCGATGCACGGGCTTCCGGGGCCACGGACCTGCTCGAATCGGCGCGTGTTGTGGATACGCTCGAAGAGGCGCTTGCGGGCACGGTGCTGGCTGCAGCCGTCACGGCCCGTCGTCGCGAATTGAGCCTGCCGCGCGTCACGGCGCGTGCGGCCGCGGCTGAAATGGTGCGGTGGGCGGATCGCGGCGAACTTGCGCTGGTCTTCGGCAATGAAACCAGCGGCCTGTCCAACGACGAGGTCGGCCTGTGTGCAATGCCGGTGACGATTCCGACCAATCCTGACTTTTCCTCGCTCAATCTGGGCGCTGCCGTGCAGTTGCTTACCTACGAACTGCGCATGGCCGCGCTCGAACCACCCGAGGTCTACGCGGGAGATCCTCAGCCTCAGCCTGCGACGCATGCCGAAGTCGAGGGTTTTCTCGCGCACCTCGAGCAGGCGGTGACCGAAAGCGGTTTCCACGAGCCACAGAACCCGCGCAGGCTGATGCCGCGATTCCGGCGGCTTTTTGGCCGGATCAGGCTCGAAAAGGAAGAGGTCGGCATTCTTCGTGGAATGCTCTCTAGCTTTCAGCGCAAAGCCTAGTAAAATAGTCGACTATTGTTGCCCAAGACGCCTGGGCATTCGAATTCTGTTTCATCTTTCCCCGGAGACCGCGTCAAATGTTTGAACACCTGCGTGAAGACCTGGCCAGCGTTCGCGAACGCGACCCTGCCGCCCGCTCTACATTGGAGGTGTTGACCTGCTATCCGGGTGTGCACGCGCTGATCTTTCACCGCTTTGCGCATGCCGCCTGGCAAAGACGCCTGTTCTGGCTCGGCCGCTTCGTCAGTCATGTCAGCCGTTTCCTGACCGGGATCGAGATTCATCCGGGCGCTGTCGTCGGGCGTCGGGTGTTCATTGATCATGGCATGGGCGTTGTGATCGGAGAAACTGCCGAGATCGGTGATGACTGCACCATTTACCAGGCCGTCACGCTGGGTGGAACATCGCTCTATCGCGGCACGAAGCGCCATCCGACACTCGGAAAAGGGGTCGTGGTGGGGGCTGGGGCGAAAGTGCTGGGCGGATTCACGGTTGGTGACGGCGCCAAGATCGGCTCCAACGCCGTCGTGGTCAAACCGGTACCCGCGGGGGCTACTGCGGTTGGCAACCCGGCGCGTGTGCTCGACGCCGAGCGCGACGCCGAGCGCGCACAGAAAGCGGAGCAGATGGGCTTCTCTGCCTACGGTGTGACCCGTGACATGGACGACCCGGTGGCGAAGGCCTTGCATGGTCTGCTCGATCACGCGGTAGAGACCGACCGTCGCTTCCAGGTGATCTGCAAGCGGATGGAAGCAGCGGGCTTGAAACTGGACCCCTCGGTCGAGTCTTCTGATGATTTTGATGCGTCCCGATTGTCCAAGATGGTCGATTGAATTGGCTGAAAGCCGATTAGTTGACCGTTTTTGTCGGGATATGTATAGTTGAGTGAAATGTTCGGGTATTCGCCCGTTTGCCCTCAATTCTGCTTCGAGGAATCATCATGAGACTCACGACTAAAGGTCGCTTTGCCGTTACGGCGATGATCGATCTGGCTGCGCGACAGGCGGACGGTCCGGTTACCCTCGCCGGCATCGCCGAGCGCCAGAAGATCTCTCTGTCCTATCTGGAGCAGTTGTTCGGCAAGCTTCGTCGCTACAAGCTGGTGACGAGTGTGCGTGGTCCCGGCGGTGGTTATCGTCTCGCGCGCGACATGCGCTCGATCACGGTAACCGACATCATCATCGCCGTCGATGAGCCGCTTGATGCGACAATGTGCGGTGGCAAACAGAATTGCCACGACGAGCAGCGATGTCTGACCCACGACCTGTGGACCAATCTCAACAAGCGCATGTACGCCTATCTGGATTCGGTGACGCTCGGCGCGCTGGTTGCGCGTGAAGTGAAGCCCGACCCTGATGTGAACGTGCTGCGTGAAGTGCGTCGTCGCGCAGCGAGCACGTTGCAAGACGTGGCGACGGCCTGAACAGGTGACTAGCATGTTTGCCCCGGTATACCTCGACTGGAACGCGAGTGCGCCGCTCGATCCGGCGGTGCGCGAGGCAATGCTGCCCTGGCTTGGGGAACGCTTTGGCAACGCTTCGAGCCGTCATGAGTATGGTCGTCAGGCGCGCGCCGCAATCGACACTGCGCGCGCTCAGGTGGCGGCGGCGGCGAACGCGCATCCGACCGAGGTGGTATTTACCAGCGGCGGGTCGGAAGCCAACAATCTCTTCATCAAGGGTGCAGCCGCCATGATGAAGCCTGGCCTGGTGGCGGTCAGTGCGGTCGAGCACCCCTGTGTGCGGGAGCCCGCACGGCAGCTGCGTCGCAGCGGCTGGGTGATGCGAGAGGTGGGTGTGGATGGCGAAGGGCGTCTGCGCGCAGATGACTGGCGCTCCACGCTTGAGGCCAGGCCTTCGCTGGTCTCGATCATGCTGGCGAACAACGAGACCGGTGTGCTGCAGGACGTGCGCGCCCATGCAGCCGAGGCCCGCGCCGGTGGTGCTTACATGCACACGGATGCGGTGCAGGCCCTTGGCAAGATCGAAGTTGATTTCCGTGCGCTGGGCGTCAATGCAATGACGCTGTCGGCGCACAAGATCGGTGGTCCGGTAGGTGCCGGCGCCCTGATCGTGGACAAGCGGGTTGAACTCGCTCCCCTGATCGCCGGTGGTGGTCAGGAGCGCGGGCTGCGCTCGGGTACCGAGAACGTGGCTGCAATCGTCGGTTTCGGCCTTGCCTGCGAACTCGCTGCAAAGCATCAGCGTGAAGAGCACGATCGCTTGCTTGTCCTGCGTGAGCGGCTTGAGCAGTCGCTTGCCGCCACCGGCGCAGTACTGTTTTCGAAGGCTGGCGAGCGCTTGCCGAACACCAGCTTTTTCGGCTTTGAAGGGCTTGATGGTGAAACCCTGGTGGGCAAACTGGATCGTGCAGGTTTTGCCTGTGCGAGCGGTTCCGCCTGTTCCAGCGCCAACCCGGAGCCATCGCACACGCTGCTGGCAATGGGCGTGGCGCCTGAGTTGGCCCGGTCGGCGGTCCGGGTCAGCCTTGGTCGTGATACCACCGCTCAGCAGCTTGCCGATTTCGACACTGCGCTGGCACGTATCGTGCACGAATTGAGAAACCTGGCTGCAATGGCAGCCTGACAAGACATAACGAATCCGCGGAGAAACGCAATGCTGAAGTTCCCGATCTATCTCGACTACTCTGCGACCACGCCGGTCGATCCCCGAGTGGCCGCAGCCATGATTCCCTGGCTTACCGAGCAGTTCGGTAACCCCGCCAGCCGCTCGCATGCATATGGGTGGTCGGCAGAGAAGGCGGTCGAGGACGCACGCGAACAGGTGGCCGCACTGGTGGGTGCCGATTCGAAAGAGATCATCTGGACCTCTGGCGCAACCGAATCCAACAACCTTGCGATCAAGGGTGCAGCGCACTTCTACAAGGGCAAGCACATCATTACCCTGAAGACCGAGCACAAGGCGGTGCTGGACACCTTCCGCGAACTTGAGCGTGAAGGTTTCGAGGCCACCTATCTCGACGTGCAGGAAAACGGTCTGGTCGATCTCGAGGTGCTCAAAGCTGCGCTGCGTCCGGACACCATCCTGGTTTCGGTGATGTTCGTGAACAACGAAGTCGGCGTGATCCAGCCGATCGCCGAGATCGGCGAGATCTGTCGTGAGAAGGGCATCATCTTTCATGTCGATGCAGCGCAGGCGACGGGCAAGGTCGAGATTGACCTGAACACGCTCAAGGTCGACCTGATGAGCTTCTCGGCGCACAAGACCTACGGCCCGAAAGGCATTGGCGCGCTGTACGTCCGGCGCAAGCCGCGTGTCCGTCTCGAGGCGCAGATGCACGGCGGCGGTCACGAGCGTGGTTTGCGCTCGGGTACCCTGGCCACGCACCAGATCGTCGGCATGGGCGAGGCCTTCCGTATTGCACGTGAGGAGATGAGCACCGAAAATACGCGCATTCGCGAACTCCGCGACCGCCTGCTCAAAGGGCTGACGGACATCGAGGCAACCTATGTGAATGGCGATCTCGAGCATCGCGTTCCGCACAACCTGAACATTTCCTTCGCATACGTCGAAGGCGAGTCCCTGATCATGGCGATCAAGGATATTGCGGTCTCGTCCGGGTCGGCATGTACGTCGGCCAGCCTTGAGCCGTCCTACGTACTGCGCGCGCTGGGGCGTAACGACGAACTGGCTCACAGCTCGATTCGTTTCACCATCGGCCGTTTCACCACCGAAGAAGAAATCGACTTCACCATCGACCTGCTGCACAAGAAGATCGGCAAGCTGCGCGAGCTTTCCCCGCTTTGGGAAATGTTCAAGGACGGCGTCGATCTCGATTCCGTGCAGTGGGCTGCGCACTAAATTACAGAATCAGGAGAACGAAAATGGCATACAGCGAAAAAGTTCTGGACCACTACGAAAACCCGCGTAACGTCGGATCGTTTGCCAAGGACGACGACAGCGTTGCGACCGGCATGGTCGGCGCGCCCGCCTGTGGCGACGTGATGAAGTTGCAGATCAAGGTTGGCAAGGACGGCGTGATCGAAGACGCCAAGTTCAAGACCTACGGCTGTGGCTCGGCTATCGCGTCGAGCTCGCTCGTCACCGAGTGGGTGAAGGGCAAGACGATCGATCAGGCCCTCGAGATCAAGAACACGCAGATCGCAGAGGAACTGGCGTTGCCGCCGGTCAAGATCCACTGTTCGATCCTGGCCGAGGACGCCATCAAGGCGGCCGTTGCCGACTACAAGAAAAAGCACGAAGCCTGAGCAGGAGGTTCATGATGGGCGTCACTCTTTCCGAAAGCGCAGCCAAGCACGTTGCCAATTTCATCGCCAAGCGCGGCAAAGGCTTGGGTATCAGACTCGGGGTGAAGACCTCGGGCTGTTCCGGCATGGCATACAAGCTTGAGTTCGTTGACGAGGCGCTGACTGAAGACCTCGTGTTCGACAGCCATGGCGTCAAGGTCATCGTGGACCCGAAGAGCCTTGTGTATCTTGAAGGCACCGAACTCGACTTCGTACGTGAAGGCCTGAACGAAGGCTTCAAGTTCAACAACCCGAACGTCAAGGACGCGTGTGGTTGCGGCGAAAGCTTCAACGTCTGACGGTTTGAACGGAAGCACATGACGGCATGAGCATCGACCTGACGCAGGATTTTTTCTCCCTATTCGGCCTGCCGCGCCGTTTCGAACTGGATGAGCCGAAACTGGATCATGCTTGGCATGAGCTCCAGTCACAGGTTCATCCGGATCGTCACGCACACCTTTCCGACCTCGAGAAGCGCCGCTCCATGCAGTGGGCGACGCGAGTGAACGAAGGTTTTCGTACCTTGAAGAAGCCCTTGCCGCGTGCTCAGTACCTGCTTGAACTGGCAGGTATCGACGCCGGCCTGGAGACCAACACAGCGATGTCCCCCGAGTTCCTCATGGAACAGATGGAGTGGCGTGAAGCGGTCGAAGAGGCCCGCCAGGCGGGCGAGATCGATGAGCTCGAGCAACTGCACCAGCGCTTGCGCGGGCACTCGCGAGAAGTGATGGGCAGCCTTGCCCGCGAACTCGACGAAGCACAGGATTACGCGGCCGCGGCCGATACGGTGCGTCGCCTGATGTTCATCGAGAAACTTCAAAACGAGATTGACGACGCCCTCGAGGCACTCGAAACCTGAATCTGGAATTCCCTGATGGCACTGTTGCAGATCGCAGAACCCGGAATGTCCACCGAGCCGCACAAGCACCGGCTCGCGGTGGGTATCGACCTCGGTACCACAAACTCGCTGGTCGCCACGGTGCGCAACAGCATCGCGGTGTGCCTTGCCGATGAAACGGGCCGTTCGATGCTGCCTTCCATCGTGCGATATCGCACCGATGGCAGCATCGATGTCGGTCAGTCGGCGATTCAGGCGCAGGCAAGCGACCCGCGCAACACGATCGTGTCGGTCAAGCGTTTCATGGGACGCGGGCTCAAGGATGTAGCTCACGTCGAAACCATGCCTTACGACTTCGAGGACAGCCCCGGCATGGTGCGTTTGCGCACGGTGCAGGGCGTGAAGAGCCCGGTCGAAATCTCGGCCGAGATCCTGCGCACGCTGCGCCTGCGTGCGGAGGCGAGCCTTGGCGGTGTGCTGAGCGGCGCGGTGATCACGGTTCCGGCCTATTTTGACGATGCCCAGCGTCAGGCCACGAAGGACGCGGCCCGCCTGGCCGGGCTGGACGTACTGCGACTGCTTAACGAACCGACCGCAGCTGCGGTGGCCTATGGGCTCGATAACGCGGCCGAAGGCACGTATGCGGTGTACGACCTTGGCGGCGGCACCTTCGATCTCTCCATTCTCAAGCTGTCACGTGGCGTGTTCGAGGTGCTGTCGACCAACGGCGACGCATCGCTCGGCGGTGACGACTTCGATCATCGGCTGTTCTGCTGGATTCTCGAAGAATCGAAGTTGCCGCCGCTGTCATCCACCGACTCGCGTCGTCTGCAGATCAAGGCGCGCGAGGCGAAGGAGTTGCTGACGGCCTGTGAAGAGGCGCCAATCCACCTTGTGCTGAGCTCGGGCGAGGAGATCAACCTGGTCATCAGTCGCGACCAGTTCGCGCAACTCACCCGTCACTTGGTGCAGAAAACCCTCGGTCCGGTACGCAAGGCGCTGCGCGACGCAGGCCTGAGCCCGGAAGAGATCAAGGGCGTGGTGATGGTGGGTGGTGCGACGCGCATGCCCCACATCCAGCGCGCAGTTGCCGAATATTTTGGGCAGGAGCCGCTGACCAACCTCGACCCCGACAAAGTCGTGGCACTCGGTGCCGCAATGCAGGCGAATGCGCTGGTCGGCAACCGCAAGGAAGATGACGAGGACTGGCTCCTGCTCGACGTCATCCCGCTGTCGCTCGGCCTGGAAACCATGGGTGGCCTGGTGGAGAAGGTTGTGCCCCGGAATGCAACACTGCCGATTGCACGTGCCCAGGAGTTCACGACCTTCAAGGATGGTCAGACCGCCATGGCTTTCCACGTGGTTCAGGGCGAGCGCGAACTGGTGTCGGATTGCCGGTCGCTGGCGCGCTTCGAACTGCGCGGGATTCCGCCGATGGTGGCGGGTGCAGCCCGCATCCGGGTGGCTTTCCAGGTTGATGCCGATGGATTGCTGTCGGTGTCTGCACGCGAGATGTCCTCGGGTGTCGAGGCCAGTGTGCTGGTGAAGCCGTCCTACGGCCTGTCCGACGACGAAATCGCTGGCATGTTGCAGGCCGGTGTCGAACGTGCCGGAGACGATCTCGTTGCGCGTGCCCTGCGCGAGCAGCAGGTCGAAGCCGACCGTGTCATTGAAGCGACCGAGCAGGCGCTGCTCAAGGATGGGCAGTTGCTCGACGAGGCTGAAAGAGCGCAGATCGATGAAGTGCTTGCCCGTTTGCGCAGCCTGCGCGACGGCGAGGATCATCGCGCAATCAAGGCCGGGATCGAGGCGCTTGCCAAAGCTACCGACGAATTTGCCGCGCGGCGCATGGACAGCAGCATCCGTTCCGCGCTTGCCGGTCACAAGATAGATGAGATTCCTGTATGACCCAGATTATTGTGCTGCCGCATGTCGAACTGTGCCCGGAGGGAACGGTTCTGGAGGTTGCCGAAGGCACCACCATCTGTGACGGCCTGCTTGAAAATGGCATCGAGATCGAGCACGCATGCGAGAAGTCCTGTGCGTGCACGACCTGCCACGTGATCGTGCGTGAGGGCTTTTCCTCGCTCGGAGAAGCGGAAGAAGAGGAAGAGGATCTGCTGGACAAGGCCTGGGGCCTGGAACCGCAGTCCCGGCTCTCCTGTCAGGCTGTCGTCCGTGCCGTTCCGCTGGTGGTCGAGATTCCCCGCTACACCATCAACATGGCCAGGGAGGGCAAGCACTGATGAAATGGACTGAAGTTCAGGAGATTGGCATCCAGCTTGCCGATGCACATCCGGATGTCGACCCGACCAAGGTGAATTTTGTCGACCTGATGAACTGGGTGCTCGCCTTGCCCGAGTTTGATGACGACGCCAAGCACTGTGGCGAACGCATTCTCGAAGGTATTCAGCAGGCCTGGATCGACGAGCTGAGCTAAGCGTTCAGTCAGCGACAGTGGGCGACAGCCCGGAGTCGCAAGGAAGAAGACCCGCAAGCGTCAAGCTGAGCGGGTCTTTTTTTGCGTATCAGGCGAGCGGCTGCACCGTGTGCTTCCTGCGCGTGAGCGGACCTGTGCAGTTGATCAGTACGGGCTGTTTGCCGCGCTTTCCGGCGTTTCGTTGAGCGTCAGCCAGTACAGGGCAATCTGGCTGACGGCGTGAATGAAGCGCTCGTAGTCCACCGGCTTACGAATATAGCTGTTGGCGCCGAGCCGGTAGGCCTGCTGGATGTCCTGGATTTCGCGCGATGTCGTGAGCACCACCACTGGCAGCATCGCGGTGTGTTCTTCGGCGCGAATGCGGCGCAGCACTTCCAGACCGTCGATGCGGGGCAGTTTGAGGTCGAGCAGAATCAGCACCGGCATGACCGTCATGTCCCGCCCCTGATGTGAGCCGGTTCCGGTGAGGTAATCGATGGCCTCGACGCCATCTCTGGCCACGACAACCGGATTGGTGATCCGGTTCTTTGTGAACGCGCGTAGCGTCAGGGCTTCGTCATCGGGGTTGTCCTCGATCAGCAGAATCGGGCGTTCCATCGCCATCTTGTTCTCTCCCCGAACGTGCCGGTCTGCCATGCAGGCCGGCACGGAATTCCGGTGCGCTCAGTCCTGGGCGCCCGGCAGATCTTCTCGTCGCAGAATGAATACCATGTCTTCGCCCCCGCGTGTGCTGAGCCAGTTGAACGGTAGTTCCGGGAATGCACTTTCCACCAGATCACGATTGTGCCCGACTTCCACCGCGAGTATCCCCTCGGGGTGGAGATGACTGGCCGCCTCCGCGATCAATGTTCGCACGATGTCGAGCCCGTCGCTACCGGCAGCCAGCGCCATTTCGGGTTCGTGGCGGTATTCGGTGGGCAGGGCTGCCATTGCATCGGCCGTGACGTAGGGCGGGTTGCTCAGGATCAGGTCGAAACGACGGTCGCCGACATTGCTGAAAACGTCGCTGCGGATCAGTTCGACCTGATCGCCAAGGCCGTAGTCGTCTACGTTGCGGCGGGCGACGGCCAGCGCGTCTTCGGAAAGGTCGACCGCAGCGATGTCGGCGTTGGGGAAGACGTGTGCCATCAGGATGGCAAGGCAGCCAGAACCGGTGCACAGGTCGAGTGCGCTGGTGACGGTGTCTGGGTCCTCGATCCAGGGCGAGAACCCTTCGTCGAGCAGCTCGGCAAAGAAGGAGCGCGGCACGATCACACGTTCATCGACGTAGAAGCGGAAATCCCCGAGCCAGGCTTCCTTGACCAGATAGGCCGTGGGCACGCGTTCAACGACGCGGCGCTCGATGTTCTCGAACAGTGCAACGCGCTCATCGGACGGAATGCAGGCGTCGAGGAAGGGGTCGAGGCGGTCGATCGGGAGCGCGAGCGAGGACAGGATCAGCCATGCGGCTTCGTCGAAAACGCTGGTGACGCCGTGGCCGCAAAAAACCTGGCCGCGATTGAAACGGGTGACGGCGTAGCGCAGCCAGTCGCGTACGGTAACGAGTTCGGCAAGCGGGCCACTTTCGTGCTCGTGCTCGTGGTCGTGATCGTGTTCGTCGTGCTCGTGAGCGTCGGTGTCGTGGGTCATGTCAGGGTCAGGCAGCCAGTAGAGTGCGCAGGGTGCGCATGTAAACGGTGGAAAGCGGTGCGATCGCATCAACTGCGACGCACTCGTTCAGTTTGTGGATGGTGGCGTTCACCGGGCCGAACTCGACGACTTCGCTGCAGATATCTGCAATGAAACGGCCGTCCGAAGTGCCGCCGGTGGTGGATAGCTCGGTTTCGACGCCGAGCGTTTCGCTGATCGCGCCCGACAGTGCGGCGACGAGCTTGCCACGACCGGTGATGAAGGGCTTGCCCGAGAGGTGCCAGTCGATCGTGTATTCGAGTCCGTGGCGGTCGAGCACTTCATGCGTGCGCGCCTTCAGTTCATCTGCGGTCGATACCGACGCGAAGCGGAAGTTGAACATCACTTCGCATTCGCCGGGGATGACGTTGTTGGCACCGGTGCCGGCGTGGATATTGGAGACCTGCCAGGTGGTTGCGGGAAAGAACTCGTTGCCTTCATCCCAGCGGATGGTGGTGAGTTCGGCCAGCGCGGGTGCGAGCATGTGAATCGGATTGCGTGCCAGTTGCGGGTAGGCGACGTGTCCCTGCTGGCCCTTGACGCGAAGGGTGCCGGAGAGCGAACCGCGGCGGCCATTCTTGATGGTGTCACCCAGGGTGTTCACCGAGGTGGGTTCGCCAACGATGCAGTAGTCGAGCCGTTCGCCGCGCGCAGCGAGCGCTTCGACGACCTTGACCGTGCCGTGGGAGGCAATGCCTTCCTCGTCTGACGTAAGCAGCAGCGCAATGCTGCCGCTGTGCTTCGGGTGATCGGCAATGAACTGCTCGATCGAGGTCACGAAGGCGGCGAGCGAGGTTTTCATGTCGGCCGCGCCACGGCCGTAGAGCATGCCGTCGCGAATCGTGGGCTCGAACGGGGGGCTGTCCCAGCGCTCGAGGGGGCCGGTCGGGACAACGTCGGTGTGACCGGCAAAGCACAGTACCGGAGCCTGTTCACCGCGGCGTGCCCAAAGGTTGCAGACGCCGCCGACATCGATACGTTCAAAGCGAAAGCCCAGCGGGGCGAGACGCGCCTGGATCAGATCCAGGCAGCCTGCATCCTCGGGGGTTTCCGAGGCGCGTGAAATCAGGTCGCAGGCAAGTGCCAGCGTCGGGTCGTCGGGGAGGGGCATGTTCATGTCTTATTGTGTGCGGTACTAGCCGTTGCCGTCCAGGTGCAGGGTGAATTCACGGAAGGAGGCGCCGTCGGGCTGGGTGCTCTCGAAGTCTGTGATCTGCGGGGCCGGTTTTTCGTTGTCGGTCTTGGCGTTGGGGTTGAACTGGGCGTTGTTGATCAGCCACGACAGGTTGGTTGGCGAATCGGAGTTGGCCAGGGCCTCGTCGAGGGTGATGATCTTTTCGTGATAGAGACGGAACAGGTCCTGCTCGAAGGTCTGTGAGCCGGGGGCAAGGCTTTGCTCCATGGCTTCCTTCACCGCATTGATTTCACCACGTTCGATCAGTTCCGCCACATGACGGGTGTTCATCAGGGTCTCAACTGCCGGAATCCGCCTTCCGTCGGGTTTGCGGACCAGGCGCTGCGAGATGATGCAGCGCAGGGCAACGGAAAGGTCGAGATAAAGGAGGGAGCGGTTCTCCATCGGGAAGAAGTTGGAGATCCGGTTCAGCGCGTGATAAGCATTGTTGGCGTGCAGGGTGGCCAGGCACAGATGCCCGGTCTGCGCATAGGCGAGCGCAGCCTGCATGGTTTCCTTGTCGCGAATTTCACCGATCAGGATGCAGTCCGGCGCCTGACGCATGGCGTTGCGCAGGGCTTCGTGCCAGCTATGGGTGTCGATGCCGACTTCGCGCTGGTTGACGACCGACTTGCGGTGCTTGAACAGATACTCGATCGGGTCTTCCACCGTCAGGATATGCCCGGTGCGATTGCGGTTGCGGTGATCGATCATCGACGCAAGCGTGGTCGATTTGCCGGAACCCGTGGCGCCGACAACCAGTACCAGGCCGCGCTTTTCCATCACGACATCATTGAGCGAGCCAGGCAGGCCGAGGCTCTCGATGGTGGGGATATCACCCTGGATGAATCGCACGACCACGGCAACCGAATTGCGCTGCAGAAACACGTTGACCCGGAAGTTGCCGACATCGCGACGACCGAAGGAGAGGTTCAGCTCCTTGTCGCGCTCGAAGTGCTCGATCTGCTCCGGCGTCATCATCTCGTAGATCATCTTCTGGGTCATGGCGGGATCCATGACCTGCTGATTGATCGGTACGGTATGACCCTGAATCTTGATGTGGATCGGTGCGCCTGCGGTGATGAAGATGTCCGAGGCCTGTTTTTCGGCCATGAGCTGGAAAAGCTTGTCGAAAATCATTGCTTCGGACTCCTTGGCAGGTCAATCAAATACGGGGCCGAAGCCCCGTTGAAGGCAGAAACGTCGGATCAGGCGCGCAGCAGATCGTTGATGGCGGTCTTGGCGCGGGTCTGTGCATCCACTTTCTTCACGATGACTGCGCAGTACAGGCTGTACTTGCCGCAGGCCGACGGCAGGCTGCCGGGCACGACAACAGCGCCGGCCGGGACACGGCCGTAATGCACTTCGCCGGTTTCGCGATCGTAGATCTTGGTGCTCTGGCCAATGTACACGCCCATCGACAGCACGGCGTTCTCTTCGATGATCACGCCTTCGACGACTTCCGAGCGGGCGCCGACGAAGACATTGTCCTCGATGATCACGGGGCCGGCCTGGATCGGCTCAAGCACGCCACCGATGCCAACGCCGCCAGACAGGTGCACGTTCTTGCCGATCTGGGCGCAGGAACCAACGGTCGCCCAGGTATCGACCATGGTGCCTTCATCGACGTAGGCGCCGATGTTCACGTAGGAGGGCATCAGCACCACGTTCTTGCCGATGAAGCTGCCCTTGCGTGCGACGGCAGGCGGCACCACGCGGAAGCCGCCTTCACGGAACTGTTCGGGGGTGTAATCGCCGAACTTGGTGGGGACCTTATCGAAAAAGTTGAGGCTGCCGGCCGGCATGACTTCGTTGTCGCGCAGACGGAAGGAGATCAGAACCGCCTTCTTGATCCACTGGTTAACCACCCACTGGCCATCCTTCTTTTCGGCAACGCGCAGTGTGCCGGCGTCGAGGCCTGCAATCACGCTTTCCACGGCATTGCGGATCTCGGCCGGAGCGGAGGAGGGCGACAGGCTGGCGCGGTTTTCGAAGGCGGTGTCGATGATGGTTTGCAGTTCTTGCATTTGAAGGGGCTCTCTTACAGTTTTTGACAGAAGGCGACGATACGTTCCGCCGCTTCCACACATTCGGCGGTGTCGGCCACGAGCGCAATGCGCACGAAGCCGGCGCCGGGGTTGATTCCGCCGGACTCGCGGGCGAGGTAGCTGCCGGGCAGCACCGTCACATTATATTCAGCCTGCAGGCGGCGGGCGAATTCGGTGTCGGGCAGCGGGGTGCGCGCCCACAGGTAGAATCCGGCGTCGGGCAGTTCGACTTCGAGACACGCTGACAGCATGGGCGTGATGAGGGCGAACTTTTCACGGTACAGGCGGCGGTTTTCCGCAACATGGGCTTCGTCATTCCACGCCGCAATCGAGGTTGCCTGCACAGTATTGCTCATCGCGCAGCCGTGGTATGTGCGGTAGCGCAGGAAGTCCTTGAGAATGCGCGCGTCGCCCGCGACGAATCCCGAACGCAGGCCGGGAACGTTGGAGCGCTTGGACAGGCTGGAGAACATCACAACGTTGCGGAAATCGGTGCGGCCCAGACGGTGAGCGGCCTCGAGCGCCCCAATGGGGCGAGCGTCGTCGTCGAAATAGATCTCCGAATAACACTCGTCCGCCGCAATCACGAAATCGTGCTGGTCGGAGAGTTCGAACAGGCGCTGCCATTCTTCCTGGCTCAGAACGCGCCCGGTCGGATTGCCCGGCGAACACACGAAAACGAGTTGTACGTCGCGCCAGACCTCGTCGGGAATGCTGTCGAAGTCGGACGCAAAGCCGTTGTCAGGCACGTTGTTCAGAAATACCGGTTCAGCGCCGGCGAGAAAGGCCGCACCCTCGTAGATCTGATAGAAAGGGTTTGGACACAGCACCTTGGCGTTCGGGCGCTTGCCGTCAATGACGCACTGGCCGAAGGCGAACAGCGCCTCACGCGACCCGTTAACCGGCAGCACCTGGCTTGCCGCGTCGATGGCGGGCAAGCCGTAACGTCGCTGCAGCCAGCCGGCAATGGCGCCGCGCAACGCATCCGACCCCTGAGTGGTCGGATAAGTCGCGAGTCCGTCGAGGTTGTCCGCCAACGCCTGACTGATGAAGCCCGGCGTCGCATGCTGGGGCTCACCAATCGAAAGCCTGATTGGCTTGAGGTCGGCGGGGGGCGTAATACCCTCGAACAGGTTGCGCAGTTTTTCGAAGGGGTAGGAGTGCAGACGGGTGAGGTTCGGATTCACTTTGGAACACTTTTCATCCGGTTCTGAGGCCGGACCGAGCGGGTCGTAAAGGCCGAAGATGTTATCATGCGCCGCCTTCCCGGCATTACCGAATCCGGGTCTTGTCACCCTGTTTCCCACTCTGCCTGCGCCCCATCGTGCGTCTTTCAAAGCTCAAACTTGCCGGCTTCAAGACCTTCGTCGATCCGACGACCGTGATCATGCCGGGCAACCTGGTAGGGGTTGTCGGTCCCAACGGGTGCGGCAAGTCGAACATCATCGATGCGGTGCGCTGGGTGCTGGGCGAAACGCGGGCGTCCGCGCTGCGCGGCGAGTCGATGCAGGACGTCATCTTCAACGGCTCGACCACCCGCAAGGCGGTGTCGCGCGCAAGCGTGGAGATGGTCTTCGACAACAGCGAGGGCCGGGCGTCGGGGCAGTGGTCGCGCTATGCGGAGATCTCGGTCAAGCGGGTGCTCGACCGCAGTGGCGATTCGAGCTACTACATCAACAACGTTCATGTCCGGCGCAAGGACGTGATCGATGTGTTTCTCGGCACCGGGCTGGGGCCGAGGGCTTACGCGATCATCGAGCAGGGCATGATCTCGCGCATCATCGAGGCGCGCCCCGAGGATATCCGTGGCTTTCTCGAAGAGGCCGCAGGCGTCACCAAGTATCGCGAGCGGCGCAAGGAAACCGAAGGTCGCCTGTCGGATGCGCGCGACAACCTCGCCCGTCTGGATGACATCCGCACCGAGCTCGGTGAGCGCATCGGGCACCTCGAGGCACAGGCGGAGGTTGCCGCGCGATACAACGCGCTCAACAACTCGCACATCCAGAAGCAGCAGCTGCTGTGGCTGCTCAAGCGCAATGAGGCGCGATCGGAGCACCAGCGCCTGGTGGAGGAACTGAACCGGAACAGCCTGCGGATCGACACCGACAGCGCCCGCCTGCAGGAACTCGACAGCGCGATCGAGGCCAGTCGCGAAGCACATTTTTCGGCCTCCGAAGCGGTTCACCTTGCGCAGAGCGATCTCTTCGCTGTCAGCGCCGAGGTGACCCGGCTCGAAACCGAACTGCAGCACCTTGCCGAGGCGCGAAAGCGTCTTGAGGCCAGTCTTGCACAGCTCGAACTCGATCATGCGCACTGGATCGCTCGCCGCGAAACCATGGGTGGCGAGCGCGAACGCTGGGAAGCGCTCGCCGAGAACGCCTCGATGCGCGCTGAGCAGGCCGAAGGCCGGCATGTCGAGATTGCCGACAGGCTGCCCGATGCGGACGCTGCCCGACAGGCGGCTGATGGCACCGTGGCGGCCGCACGTCGCGAACTCGCCCAGACCGAGCAGCAGTTGCGGGTGGAAGAAGCCAACCGCGCAAGCGCGACACGTGCGCTGGACGCCCTGCAGCAGCGTCGGGCCCGCCTCGAGAGCGAGCGTGGCGCGATTCAGGGGCCGGATGCACGTGAGCTGGCAGAGCGCGAAGCACGCGTAGAGGCGCAGCAGGACGCACTCGAGGAACAGCAGGGGGCGCTCCTCGATCTGCAGGGGCGTTTGCCGGATGCGCAGGCCGGGCTGAAGCAGGCGCTGGATCACGAACGGATGGTTCAACGCCGGCTGACCGAATTGCGCGCCCGGCGCGACGCGCTGGTGCAGCTTCAATCCCGGGTGCAGTCGCAGGGCAAGCTGGGCGACTGGCTCAAGCGCCACGGTTTCGTTGAACTGCCGCCGCTGTGGCGCAGCCTGCGCGTGACCGAAGGCTGGGAGGCCGCGGTCGAGGCCATTCTCCGCGAACGCCTGTCCGCCCTTACGCTCGACGAGGGAAGCGCCGACGAGGTTGCACGCGGAATGCTCGACGAGTTGCCGCCCGAGTCGCTCGCCCTGGCGCTGGGTGGTGTGCCGATGTCCGGAGCAGTCTCATCCCCGCCAGCGGGCACCACGCCGCTGATCGAGCGCGTTCAGTTGCTGGATGAAAATCTGCGTCCGCTGCTGGAAGACTGGCTGCGCGGCTGTTACGCGGTCGAGCACATCGAGGACTGGCTGCCGCGGCGCGGGCAACTCGATGCGGATGTCTGTCTGGTAGGCGCGCGCGGTCAGGTGCTGAGCCGTCATGCCTTGATTCATTTCGTGCCCGACAGCCGCACGCATGGCGTCATGGAGCGTCAGCGCGAGATCGACCAGCTTGCAGAACAACAGCAAATGCTGGAAGACGAAGCCCGTGGTGCGCACGACGCACTGCTGGCCGCCGAGGCAGCAACGGCCGACCTGCAGGAGCACATCAACGGCCTGCGCCGCGAGCTTCAGGGCGCACAGGCACAGCTGCATGCCGAGCAGGTGGATGTGCTCAAGCTCAGTCAGGCGCTGAGCCGGGCCGAAGAAAGACGCAGCCAGCTCGAGCGCGACCTGGACGATCTCGTACGTCTGGAAGCCACCGAGCGCGAGCACCACGCCCGGGCTGAGCTCGAACACGCCCGCGCGACCGAGCTTGCCGAGCTGCAGCGCAATCGGCTCGATGCCGCGACTGAAGTTCTGCAGGAACGCGAGCAGAGCCTGCGCGAACTGCGTGCGCTGGAGCAGGCCTGCGCCCGTGATCTGCAGGAGGCACGGTTTTCGGAACGCGAGTGTGCCGGCAAACTCGAAGACATCGCCCGCAATGAGCAGCTTGCCAGCGAACAGCTCGAGCGCATCGCGCGGGAAAACAAGACGAGGGGGCAGGAGCTCGAGGCAATCGACGATGTGCGCAGCGCCGATGCGCTGCAGTCTGCGCTTGCGCTGCGCTCGACCAGGGAGGCCGCGCTGGCGTCGTGCCGTGACGCGCTGGAGCAGATGACGACGAAGCTGCGCCAGGTCGAGGAATTGCGCATGCGGACCGAGCAGGAAGCCGCGCCGGTGCGCAACCGGGTTTCCGAGCTCAGGCTGGCGGTACAGGCGGCAGAACTGGCATCAGCGCAGTTCGATGAGCGCCTGGTCGAAGCGGGGGCGGACGAAGCCGCGCTGGCGCCGCTGCTGGCGTCAGACCCGAAGGAAACGACCCTGCAGCGCGAAGTGGCACGGCTGGGACGTGAAATTGCGGAACTTGGGGCGGTAAACCTTGCCGCACTCGACGAACTGCGGGCGGCATCCGAACGCAAGGGATACCTGGATGCGCAAACCGAAGACCTCCTCCAGGCCATCGCTACGCTGGAAGACGCCATTCGCCGCATCGACCGCGACACGCGTGAGCAGCTGCAGGAGACCTACAATACCGTCAATATGCAGTTCTCCACCCTGTTCCCGCAGCTGTTCGGGGGTGGGCGCGCAGAGCTGGTGCTGACGGGTGACGAGATTCTTGATGCAGGCATCCAGATCGTGGCCCAGCCGCCGGGCAAGAAAAATGCCTCCATTCATCTGCTTTCGGGCGGAGAAAAGGCGCTGACGGCGATTGCGCTGGTGTTTGCGATGTTCCAGCTCAATCCCGCGCCCTTCTGCATGCTTGACGAGGTTGATGCGCCACTGGACGATACGAATACCGAGCGCTATGGACAGATGGTGAAGCGCATGTCATCGCAGACGCAGTTCATCTTCATCAGTCACAGCAAGATCACGATGGAGATCGCGCAGCAACTGGTCGGGGTGACCATGCAGGAGCAGGGCGTGTCGCGCGTGGTGGAAGTGGATATCGAAGAGGCGTTGCGGATGGCTGAGCCGGCCGCAGCGTAACAACAGGAATAATTATGGACAGCGAACTTCAGATTGGGTTGATCGGTGCGGGTGTCGCAGGCTTCATCGCCATCGTCGCCTACAACAAGTGGCAGGAGCGCAAGCACCGCAAGCAGGCCGAGGAGGCGTTCCGTTCAGATCATCGAGACGTGTTGCTGGAGCCGGGTGAAGGGCCACGTGCAGAGGGTGCATCGGCACGCCGCGAACCTGTCGCAGACGATGTCGCGCCGGCGCGTGCCGCGCCGTCCCGTCCTTACCGCGATCCCGCCCCCAAACGGGTGTTGCCGGATTATCCGGAGGCGCTGGATGTGCGCGCCGACTGCATCATCCGGGTCGAAGCCATCGAGCCGCTCGATGCGTCCCGCCTGTGGGCTGCACAACAGGAAGCGCTGGATGGCCTGAGCAAGGCCGTGCGCTGGTTTGGTTTCGATGACAGCGAGAATCTGTGGCATCGACTGACGCCGCACAGTGCCGGAAGTTACCACTGGTTCTGCGTAGCGCTGCAACTGGTCGACCGACAGGGTTCGATTGGCGAAGGGGACTACATCCGCTTCTCGGGTGGTGTGCAACGGGTTGCAGAGCAGTTCCTGGCGGTGCCGGCCGGCTTGCCTGCACGCAGCGAAGTGCTGGGCAACGCGACCGAACTCGACCGCTTCTGTGCAGATGTCGATGTGCAGATCGGAATCAACGTTGTCTCCGCCAATGGTCAGCCCTTCCACGGTACCAAGATTCGCGGACTGGCCGAAGCCGAGGGCCTGGTGTTGCGTGGCGACGGCTGTTTCCATGCCTGCGACGAGGAAGGGAACACCCTGTATACCCTGTGCAACCTCGAGCCCACCCTGTTTACATCCGACGGCATGCGCAGCCTTCAGACCAACGGTGTCACGCTGGTGATCGATGTGCCGAGGGTGGCCAATGGTGGTGTGGTGTTCGAGCGCATGATGCAGTTTGCAGGCCACCTCGGCAACACGCTTGGCGGCGTCGTGGTCGATGACAATCGTGCGCCCTTCGGACCGGAGGCCGCGACCCTGATCCGTACGCAGATCCAGCAGTTTCAGGAACACATGGCCGAGCAGCGTATTCCGGCCGGCGGGTCACTGGCCAGGCGACTGTTTTCTGCATGATGCCGGCTGACAGCAAGACGATCGAGCGCGCAGCCTGGCTGCGCGCCGAACTGGCCAGGCACGAGCACGCCTACTATGTGCTCGACGCGCCGACCATTCCCGATGCCGAGTACGACCGCCTGTTCCAGGAGCTGGAGGGCATCGAAAAAACGTTTCCTGAGCTTGCAAGCCCGGACTCGCCGACACGGCGGGTTGGCGGCAAGCCGCTGGCCCAGTTTCCCGCCGTCAGGCACCGCATCCCGATGCTGTCGATCCGCACCGAGACCGACACCGAAGAGAGCGGGGCGCATGCCTTCGATGCGAGGGTGCGCCGCGAGCTCGGTCTCGACGAAAGCGATCCGGACGTGGAGTACGCGACCGAGCTCAAGTTTGACGGCCTCGCCATGAGCCTGCGCTACGAGGATGGGGTGCTGGTTCAGGCTGCAACCCGCGGTGACGGCGAGAATGGCGAGGATGTCACCAGCAACGTGCGCACGGTGAGGGCGATTCCGCTGCGTTTGCGCGGTGATGTGCCGCCGGTGCTGGAAGTGCGCGGCGAGGTCTACATGCGCCGCGATGACTTCGAAGCGCTCAATGCGCGTCAATCCGCAGCGGGCGAAAAAGTCTTCGTCAATCCGCGCAATGCCGCAGCCGGCAGCATCCGCCAGCTCGATCCGGGTATTGCAGCACGTCGCCCCCTGTCGTTTTTCGCCTACGGCCTGGGTGAAACCGTGGGGTGGAACACGCCGGCCACGCATGCCGGCATTCTCGATGCACTGGAGGCTTTCGGTTTTCCGGTGTGCAAGCATCGTGACGTGGTTGCAGGTGGTGCTGGCCTGGCAGGCTTTCACACCCGGGTCGGCGCGTTGCGTGACAGTCTTGCCTTCGATATCGACGGCGTCGTCTACAAGGTCAATGCGCTTGCCCTGCAGCGCCAGCTTGGCTTCGTGACGCGTGAGCCGCGCTGGGCTGTCGCACACAAGTACCCGGCGCAGGAAGCCGTGACGCGTTTGCGTGGTATCGAGGTGCAGGTGGGGCGTACAGGGGCGGTGACGCCCGTCGCCCGGCTCGAACCCGTGTTCGTCGGCGGGGTGACTGTGACCAATGCCACCCTGCACAATCAGGACGAGATCGATCGCAAGGATATTCGCTTGGGCGACTGGGTCATTGTGCGCCGTGCGGGCGATGTCATCCCCGAGATCGTTGCACCGGTGACCGAGCGTCGTGACCAGGATCTGCCGCGCTTCAACCTGCTTGAGAGTCTGCCCCAGCGTGACGGCCTGCCGTGCTGTCCGGTGTGCGGCTCGCATGTGGTCAGGGGTGAAGACGAGGCAGTTGCACGTTGTACTGGCGGGCTATACTGCCCGGCACAGCGCAAGCAGGCGCTGCTGCATTTTGCCGGTCGCCGTGCAATGGATATCGAAGGGCTGGGCGACAAGCTGGTCGAACAGCTTGTCGATGCCGCGATCATCAAGACCCCGGTCGACATCTATCGCCTCGGCATTCTTGCGCTGGCCAATCTCGAACGCATGGGCGAAAAGTCTGCGCAGAACCTGCTGGCCGCGATCGAGAAGAGCCGTCACACAACACTGGGAAGATTCATCTTCGCGCTTGGCATCCGCAACGTCGGCGAGGCCACGGCGCGCGATCTTGCACTGCATTTCGGCAATCTGGATGCGGTGATGGCGGCTGACGAGACGCGCCTGCAGCAGGTGCCCGACGTCGGTCCGATTGTTGCGAAATGCATCGTCGAATTCTTTGCCGAGGCACATAACCGCGAAATCATCGAGCAGTTGCGCGCTGCAGGTGTCGAGTGGGCGGAGGGTGAGCCCGCACCTGTCCCTTCTGGCGCACTGGCGGGGAAGGTCTTTGTGCTGACAGGCAGCTTGCCGACGATGAGCCGCGATGAGGCCAAGGCGCTGATCGAAGCCAAGGGCGGCAAGGTGACGGGCTCCGTCTCAAAGAAGACCGATTATCTGGTTGCGGGCGCGGATGCAGGCTCGAAGCTGACGAAGGCGGAGGCGCTGGGTATCGACATTGTCGATGAGGCCGGCCTGCTCTCACTGCTGGCCAGCGCGGGTTAGGGTCTTCCACGTACACGATCAAGCATTCCCAACGTTACAGAACAGGAACACCGAGGAGTCGAATACATGAAGAAAGTCACCAAGGCCGTATTTCCCGTAGCCGGCATGGGCACGCGTTTCTTGCCCGCCACCAAGGCGAGTCCGAAGGAAATGCTGCCGATCGTCGACAAGCCCCTGATCCAGTACGCGGTCGAAGAGGCAGTGGCGGCGGGTATCACCGACATGATCTTCATCACGGGGCGCACCAAGCGCTCGATCGAGGATCACTTCGACAAGGCGTACGAGCTGGAAACCGAGCTCGAGGCACGCGGCAAGAACGAGCTGCTCGAGATCGTCAAGAAGACCGTGCCGAAAGGCGTCAACTGCATCTACATCCGCCAGTCCGAAGCGCTCGGCCTTGGGCATGCGGTGCTGTGCGCAAGCCATGTTGTGAGCGATGAGGCTTTTGCGGTCATCCTCGCCGATGACCTGCTCGACAACCCGGGCTCCTCGTCGGTGATGCAGCAGATGGTTGGTGTCTACAACTACCATCGTTGCTCGGTGCTCGGAACCATGAACGTACCGCGCGAGGAAACCCGCCAGTACGGTATCGTCAGCACCGAGAACCAGAACGGTGATGTACAGCGTGTCACCGGCATCATCGAGAAGCCGAAGCCCGCAGATGCGCCGACCACGCAGGCCGTGGTTGGACGCTACATCCTGACCCCGCGTATCTTCGATCACATTCGTGCGCTCAAGCCGGGCGCCGGTGGCGAGTATCAGCTGACCGATGCGATCGCGTCCCTGCTCAAGGAAGAGGCGGTCCTGTCTTACCAGTTCCAGGGGGTGAGATACGATTGCGGCTCCAAGATGGGCTATCTGAAGGCGACGATCGAGCTTGGTCTGCGCCATCACGAGATCGGCGAAGAGCTTTCGAGCTACCTCAACGAGCGCTTTGGCGCCGCCGTCACCAAGAAGAAGGACAAGTAAGCACCGGACTGTCGTCTGCCTTCACGATTCCCCTGCGGAAAAGTCGAAGGCAGCGCGCGCCCCTGCAGCGATGCTGAATGTCCCGCTGTGCCGCGTGCCTTTCGCCCAAGGCCCAGCCGGAAACGAAAAACGCCCCGCCTGATCACTCAGGCGGGGCGTTTTGCTGTCAGAAGCGGACTGGCTGAACTGGCTTAAGCCGCGTCGCTCTTGGCTGCACGCTTGCGGTCGTTTTCCTTGAGGTGACGCTTGCGCAGGCGGATGTTCTTCGGGGTGATCTCGACGATTTCGTCGTCGGCGATGAACTCGATTGCCGACTCCAGCGACAGACCGATCGGCGGAATCAGGCGAACCGCTTCGTCGGTACCGGACGAACGCACGTTGGTCAGCTGCTTCCCCTTGATCGGGTTGACCACGAGGTCATTGTCGCGGGTGTGGATGCCGATGATCATGCCTTCGTACAGTGCTTCACCCGGGCTCACGAACATGCGGCCGCGATCCTGGAGGTTCCACAGTGCGTAGGCAACTGCGTCGCCGTCGTTCTGCGAGATCAGCACGCCGTTGCGACGCTCGGCCATGGCGCTGGCCATCGGACCGTAGTCGTCGAACACGTGGCTGGCCAGGCCGGTACCACGCGTCATGGTGAGGAACTCGCCCTGGAAGCCGATGAGGCCACGCGCGGGGATGCGGTACTCGAGACGGACACGACCCTTGCCGTCCGGCTGCATGTCCTGCAGCTCGCCACGGCGGCGGCCGAGCTCTTCCATTACGCCGCCCTGGTGATCTTCTTCCACGTCGACGGTCAGCATTTCGTACGGCTCGCACTTGACGCCGTCGATTTCCTTGAACACGACACGCGGGCGGCCCACGGCCAGTTCGTAACCTTCGCGACGCATGTTTTCGAGCAGGATGGTCAGGTGCAGTTCGCCACGGCCGGAGACTTCGAACACGTCGGAGTCGCTGGTGAAGTTAACCCGCAGTGCGACGTTCTTGAGCAGTTCCTTTTCCAGGCGCTCGCGAATCTGGCGGCTGGTAACGAACTTGCCTTCACGGCCGGCGAGCGGCGAGGAGTTGACCATGAAGTTCATGGTCAGGGTCGGCTCGTCCACCGCGATCGGGGTCATGCCTTCAAGGTTTTCGGGGTCACAGATGGTGACGCCGATGTTGACCTGCGACAGGCCGGCCACGATCACGATGTCGCCGGCTTCGGCGGATTCGGCCGGCGAGCGCTCGAGACCCTTGAAGGTCAGGATCTGGCTGATCTTGCCCTTGCCACGGTTCTCGTCGCCGTACATCACGACGACTTCCTGGTTGGGGCGGACACGACCGCGCTTGATGCGGCCGATACCCATCTGGCCCATGTAGGTCGAGTAGTCCAGCGAGCACACCTGCATTTGCAGCGGGCCGTCCGCATCCACTTCGGGCTGCGGTACGTGCTTGAGGATGGCCTCGAACAGCGGGCGCATGTCGGTGCGCTCGTCGTCTTCGTTGATCACGGCAAAGCCGTTCAGGCCGGAGGCGTACACGACCGGGAAGTCGAGCTGCTCGTCGGTCGCGCCGAGTTTGTCAAAGAGGTCGAAGGTGTGGTTGATCACCCAGTCGGTACGTGCGCCCGGACGGTCGATCTTGTTCACCACAACGATCGGCTTGAGGCCGAGGGCAAGTGCCTTGCGGGTCACGAAGCGGGTCTGGGGCATCGGGCCTTCGACCGCATCGACCAGCAGCAGCACGCTGTCGACCATCGACAGCACGCGCTCGACTTCACCGCCGAAGTCAGCGTGTCCCGGGGTGTCAACGATGTTGATGTGGGTGTCGCCGTACTGGATGGCACAGTTCTTCGACAGAATCGTGATGCCACGTTCCTTCTCGATATCGCCCGAGTCCATGATCCGCTCGCCCATCTGCTGGTTCTCACGGAAGGTGCCGGACTGGCGCAGGAGCTGGTCAACCAGGGTCGTCTTGCCGTGGTCGACGTGGGCAATAATTGCGATGTTGCGGATGGAACGGGACATGGGAAAGGGAAGTCTTTGAAAAGTCGATCATTCTAACACGTGCTATCGCGGCGCAGCATGAATCTTCCGCGTCATTTCGCTTGCGGTCGCGTGCGGAGCGGCAAAGTGGGCGCGTGATAGAATTCGCGCCGTTTTTCAGCGGAGAATTCTAATGCTCGCAATCATTGGCGGCACCGGTCTGACGCAGCTTTCCAGTCTCGAGATCGTCCGTCGCGAAGTCGTTCGCACTCCTTATGGCGAGCCCTCGGGGGCGCTGACGTTTGGCGCCCTGTGCAACACGCCTGTCGTGTTTCTTGCGCGGCACGGCTATGGCCACACGATTCCGCCGCATCAGGTGAACTATCGGGCGAACATCTGGGCGCTCAAGGAAGCAAAGGCCAGTGCCATCGTGTCGGTGGCTTCGGTGGGCGGCATTCGTGACGACTATGTACCCGGCGCGCTGGTGATCCCGGATCAGATCATCGACTACACCTGGGGCCGCAAGAGCACCTATTTCGACAGCGTCGACAAGCCCGTTCGCCACATCGATTTCACGCGTCCCTACGACGAGGCGCTGCGCCAGCGACTGCTTGCAGCGGCGGCGTCAGCTGGCGAGACCGTGTTTGATGGCGGCGTCTATGCGACCACCCAGGGACCCCGGCTCGAGACTGCGGCCGAGATCAACCGGCTTGAGCGTGACGGCGCCGACCTGGTCGGCATGACCGGCATGCCGGAGGCAGTGCTTGCGCGTGAGCTCGACGTGCCGTATGCGGCGATCAATGTCGTGGTGAACTGTGCCGCAGGGCGTTCGTCGAGCGAGCAGGGCATTCATTTCGACGATATCGAAGTGGTTCTGCAGGCTGCGATGGTGCGGGTGCACAATCTGCTGGAGCGTGTCTGCAAGGACTGAGCGTGGTGTAATGCTGCGCTGCTACAATCCATCGCTGTTCAATTCGCGTTGCGGAAACCCATGAAACGAATCGAAAACGCTTTCGAGCACCTGCTGTTTTCCAGTCGCTGGCTGATGGCACCGGTCTACTTCGGACTGGTGCTTGCCATGGTCGTTCTGCTGATCAAGTTCACCAAGGAAGTGTTTGGGATCTTTGGCAGCATCATGACCGCCACGGGTGGCGATTTGATCATCGGGGTGCTGTCGCTGGTGGACATCGCACTGATCATGAACCTGCTGATCATCATCATGTTCAGCGGCTACGAGAACTTCGTCTCCAAGATGGACGACCTGCACAGCCATCGGGACCGTCCGGACTGGATGGGGCACATCGGCTTCTCGGATCTCAAGATCAAGCTCATCGGCTCGATCGTTGCCATTTCGGGAATCGAGCTGCTCAAGGCCTTCATGAACGTCCAGAACCTGACTGACCGCGAGCTAGGATGGATGGTCGGCATCCACATCACCTTCCTGTTTTCAGGTGTGCTGTATGCGCTGATGGATCGCCTGCACGGCAGCAAAGGGCACTGAACGGTCGCCCGGCGCATCGATGTCTGCAAGCAGTCGGGGCGGCTCGTGAGAGTCGCCCCGACTGCGTTCACACCTGCAGTCTGTCGATGAGTTCCTGTTCGATACGCAGGACTCGCGCGTCCTGGGACAGTCCCCCTCCGCTAAGCAGGAAGGTGTCTTCGACGCGTTCGCCAAGTGTTGCAATCTTGGCGGTTTCGACGCTGACGCCATGCTTCGCCAGAATCTCCGCAACGTCGTACAGCAGGCCGGGACGGTCCGAAGCAGTGAGCGACAGGATGTGGTGGCGCCCGGCTTCGTCGGCGCGAAGGCTGACCTTGGGCGTGACCGGAAAGTGTCTGACCTGGCGCGAGACGCGCCCGCTTCCGGGCCGCTGCGGCTCGTCATGGTTCACCAGCAGGATGCTGAGTTCGTGCTCGATGAGGGCGACGATGTCGCGATAGCTCGCACTGCGCCCGCTGTCCTGCAGCATGAAACTGTCCAGCGCATAGCCGTGACGGGTCGTATGCACCTTGGCATCAAGAATGGTGAAGCCGAGCCGGCCGAAAAAGCCGGTAAGGCGAACGAAGAGATCCTTCTGGTCGCGGGCGAAGACCATGACCTGGACACCGTCCTCCTCGTCGGAGACGCGTGCCTTGACGACGGGCTCCTCTGCGTTCGGGCGGAAGTAGAGCACCCTGGTGTGCCAGGCAATCTCCTCGGGCGAATGGCGCATGAAGTACACCGCGTCCAGCTGGGCCCAGAGCGCATCTTCCACGCCCTGACGCAGGCCGTGGTAACGCAACAGGTGGCTTGCGTTCTCCTGGCGGTCGTCAAGCCCAAGCGCCTGTTGCGGCGTGGCGCCTCGGAGCAGGCGCTGGGTGGCGAAGAAGAGATCCTCCAGAAGCTTGCCTTTCCAGCCGTTCCATACCTTGGGGCTGGTGCCGCGAATGTCTGCGTGCGTCAGAAGATAGAGCGCGGTCAGGCGCCGCTCGTCACCCACGGTGGTTGCGAAGGCGTGAATCACATCCGGGTCGGAGGTGTCCTCCTTCTGCGCGACGTGCGACATGGTGAGATGGTGCTGAACCAGCCAGACGACCAGTTCGGCGTCATCCTTGTCGATCCCGTGATCGCGGCAGAAATCCCGCGCGTCGGTCATGCCGAGCTTGGAGTGATCGCCGCCACGGCCCTTTGCAATATCGTGGAAGAGGGCTGCGATGTAGAGCAGCCAGTAGCGGTCGAAGCCGAGGATGAGGCGGGTCATCAGCGGGTATTCATGCGCATGCTCCCCCATGCTGAAGCGGCGGACGTTGCGCAGGACCATGAGAATGTGCTGATCGACCGTGTAGGCATGAAACAGGTCGTGCTGCATCTGGCACAGGATCTTGCGCCAGGGCGGCAGGTAGCGCGACATGATGCCGTACTGGTTCATCTGCCTGAAGGCGTGAACGACGCCGCGCTTCTGGGTCACGATCTCCATGAAGAGGGCACGATTCTTTGGGTCGGCTCGGAACGCCGCGTTGACGCGCTTGCGATTGAGCCATACGGCGCGCAGCGTTCGCGCGGTCATTCCCTTCAGTTCGGAGCGCTGCTCCAGCAGCAGGAAGCACTCGAGCAGGGCGGACGGCGTGCGCTCGAAAACATTGTCATTGCGGATGTCCAGCAGTTCGCGAACCGCCTGAAAGCGGCTGTTGATGACGATCGCGGGTGAGTTTCGGTCCGGGAAGATCTCCGTGCCGTAGTTCTGCAGCAGGATGCCGTTGATCTGGGTGACCGTCTTCGCCGTAAGGTAGTAGCGCTGCATCAGGATTTCGGAGGCGCGCTTTGCGGCGGTAGCCTCGATGCCCATGATGTGGGCCAGTCTTTCCTGATGATCGAACAGCAGTCTGTCCTCGGCGCGGCCCGCGAGATAGTGCAGGCGGATCCGGACGTGCTGAAGGAAGCGTTCGACGCTGCGCAGGTCGCTCGCCTCCTCGCCGGTGATCAGGCGACGGCGGGCAAGTTCGCGCCAGTTTCGCCCTAGTCCCGCCGCGCGCGAGATCCAGCCCAGCATCTGCAGGTCGCGCAAGCCGCCGGGGCTCTCCTTGCAGTTGGGCTCAAGTTCGTAGGGGGTGTCGTGATAGCGGGCGTAGCGCTGCTCCTGTTCGAGCTGCTTGGCCTTGAAGAAGGCGCGAACATCGAGTTGCTCACGGTAGCGTTCGGTGAAGTCCTTGAACAGCTCGGCGTTGCCAGTGAGCAGGCGTGCCTCGAGCAGCGTGGTCTGCACCGTGATGTCGCCAAGCGACGCGTCGAGACACTCTTCGATGGTGCGCACGCTGTGCCCGATATCCAGGCCAACGTCCCACAGCGCCCCGACCAGCATCGACAGCTGGGACTGCAGTGCTTCGTCAGGGGGGGCGGGCAGGAGGATCAGCAGGTCTACGTCGGAGCAGGGGAAGAGCTCGCCCCGGCCATAACCGCCCACTGCGACCAGCGCAACGCTGGCCGGAATGCCGCTGGCCTTCCATAGCCGCCCGATCGTGCTGTCTACGAGCTTCGACCGGCCATGAAGCAGCTGGGCCGTGAGGGGGTGCGCTTCATAGGCGGCTCGCAGGCTTGCGTGTCCGTCGATCAGGTGCTGGCGTTCGTCGTTGATGGCTTGCTGCAGTGGATCGCTTGAGGTCAAAGTTGTCTTTCCTGCTGTGCGCCCTCAGGCGAATCGGTCTGCAACGAGTGCGGGCGGCGGCGGGCAGTTGGCGGACAGCGTGAGCACTTCGACGCCGGTCTCGGTCACCACGATGGTGTGTTCCCACTGCGCGGACAGGCTGCGATCCTTGGTGACGATGGTCCAGCCGTCGGGCAGCTCGGAAATCGCGGCTTTGCCTGCGTTGATCATCGGTTCGATGGTGAAGATCATCCCGGCTTCGAGCTCGACGCCAGTGCCCGGCTTGCCGTAGTGCAGCACCTGCGGTTCTTCGTGAAACTTGAGTCCGATTCCGTGCCCGCAGAATTCGCGCACGACGGAAAAACCGTTGCCTTCCGCGTGACGCTGAATGACGTGGCCGATGTCGCCCAGTCGCGCGCCCGGACGAACTGCTGCGATGCCGAGCCAGAGGCATTCGAAGGTCACCTGGCACAGGCGCTTGGCGAGAATCGAACCTTCCTTGCCGACGATGAACATGCGGCTGGTGTCGCCATGAAAGCCCTCGGGCGTAATCACGGTGATATCCAGGTTGACGATGTCGCCCTTCTTCAGCGCCTTGTCGCCCGGTACGCCATGGCAGACCTGATGGTTGATCGAGGTGCAGATCGACTTCGGGTAGGGCGTGTAACCCGGCGGCGCATAGTTGAGCGGCGCGGGGATGGTGTTCTGAACGTTGACCATGTAGTCGTGGCACAGGCGGTCGAGTTCGCCCGTGGTGACGCCAGGCTGTACAAAGGGCTCGATGTAATCAAGGACCTCTGCGGCCAGGCGGCAGGCGACGCGCATCTGTTCTATTTGCTCTGCGGTCTTTATCGTGATGCTCATGGTGGGGAAGAGGGGGTGTAAAAGGTCTCTAGGCTAGCGCATGCGTCCTCTGCGGGCAAACTCGACATTGCATCTTGGCTTGAGCGCTGTCATGTCTCAGTGCTATCATCACGGGCTTGTCTGCTTGCGCAGGCAAAATCCACACGCCGAATCGATCGGGGTCCGCATGCAGGTATTACGTCTGTTGCGGCGCAGGTGCGAAAAGCTTGTCAGGACGGGTGTCCGGCAGCGCTTCGCATCCGGTTCGGCGGAGGCTAACCCTAGATCTGGAGTTTCACATGTCAGTAACAATGCGTCAGATGCTCGAAGCGGGCGTTCACTTTGGTCACCAGACCCGTTTCTGGAATCCGCGTATGGCCCCGTACATCTTCGGCCACCGCAACAAGATCCACATCGTCAACCTCGAAAAGACGATGGTCAAGTACAACGAAGCCATGGACTTTGCCCGCAAGCTGTCGGCAAACCGCGGCACCATCCTGTTTGTCAGCACCAAGCGTCAGGCTCGCGAGATTCTCGCCGAGGAAGCACGTCGTGCAGGCATGCCTTTCGTTGACGAGCGCTGGCTCGGCGGCATGCTGACCAACTTCAAGACGGTCAAGCAGTCGATCAAGCGCCTGAAGGAAATGGAAGCGATGGTCGAAGACGGTTCCATGGAGCGTCTGAGCAAGCGCGAAGCCCTGACCGCCCAGCGCGAAATGGACAAGCTGCAGAAGAGTATCGGCGGCATCAAGGACATGGGCGGCCTGCCCGATGCACTGTTCGTGATCGACGTTGGTTACCACAAGATTGCCATCACCGAAGCCAAGAAGCTTGGTATTCCGGTCGTGGCCGTGGTTGATACCAACCACTCGCCCGAAGGCGTGGATTACGAGATCCCCGGCAACGATGACTTCTCGCGCGCCATCCGCCTGTACGCCCGCGGCGTGGCCGATGCTGTGCTGCAGGGTCGCAGCCAGGTGCTGCAGGAAATCGTGTCTGCCGGCGGCGACGAGTTTGTTGAAGTCGAAGAAGAGAACTCCCAGGAACAGGCCTGATCCTGCCTCGGGGTTGAAACGATAGTTTTCCGCGGCGGGCCGGTGCCCGCCGTGTGCTGTAAACGAACATTCAGGAGTTAGCATGGCGGAAATCACCGCAAGCATGGTCAAGGAACTGCGCGAGAAGACTGACGCGCCGATGATGGAGTGCAAGAAGGCACTGACCGAGGCAACTGGCGACATGGCCAAGGCTGAGGAAATCCTGCGCATCAAGCTCGGCAACAAGGCTTCCAAGGCAGCAGCCCGTGTTACCGCTGAAGGCATCGTCGGCACGCATCTTTCCGCCGACGGCAAGCTCGCAGCAATGGTCGAGCTCAACTGCGAAACCGACTTCGTCGCCAAGAACGATGATTTCATCGCGCTGGCTGCGTCGCTCGCGACCCTGATCGCCGAGAAGAACCCGGCTGATGTCGACGCGCTTGCTGCGCTCGAACTCAACGGCCAGACCGTCGAGCAGTTCCGTTCGGCACTGGTGGGCAAGATCGGTGAGAACATCACCGTGCGTCGTTTTGTTCGTATCGAAGCGAAGGGCTCTGTCGCCAGCTACATCCACGCCGGCGCCCGTATCGGTGTGCTGATCGACCTGGTTGGTGGTGACGAGCAGATGGGCAAGGATCTCGCGATGCACATCGCCGCGTCCAAGCCGAAGTCGCTCGACTCCACTGGCGTGCCTTCCGACCTGATCGAAGCAGAGCGTCGTATTGCGATCGAGAAGGCGCGCGAAGCCGGCAAGCCGGAAGCCATGCTCGAAAAGATTGCCGACGGTACCGTCCAGAAGTACCTGAAGGAAGTCACGCTGCTGGGTCAGCCTTTCGTCAAGGATGACAAGCAGACCGTTGAGGCGCTGCTCAAGTCGCGTTCGGCTTCGATTGCCAGCTTCACGCTGTATGTGGTTGGTGAAGGCATCGAGAAGAAAGTGAACGACTTCGCTGCTGAAGTGGCTGCCCAGGCTGCCGCTGCTGCGCAGAAGTAAGGAGCTTTGAAAATGACCGCTGCTGCTTACTCCCGCATTCTGCTCAAGCTTTCGGGCGAAGCCTTGATGGGTGATGACGCCTACGGGATCAACGAGGATGTGGTCAGCCGCATTGTCGCCGAGATCACCGAGGTGTCGCGTCTTGGTGTGCAGGTTGGGGTGGTGATCGGTGGCGGCAACATTTTCCGCGGCATGAAAGGCGCAGCGTCCGGTATGGACCGTGCCACGGCTGACTACATGGGCATGCTGGCTACGGTCATGAATGCCATGGCGCTTGCCGATGCCATGCGCCGGATGGGGCTCGAAGCGCGTGTTCAGTCTGCGCTTCGCATCGACCAGGTGGTCGAACCCTATATTCGCGGCCGCGCGATCCGTCACCTTGAAGAGGGGCGGGTTGTCATCTTTGCCGCAGGTACGGGCAACCCCTTCTTCACGACCGATACGGCCGCTGCGCTTCGTGGTGCCGAGATTGGCGCCCAGATCGTGCTGAAAGCCACCAAGGTGGACGGTGTGTATACGGCTGATCCGAAGAAGGATCCCGCTGCCCAGCGTTTTCACCGCATCAGTTTCGACGAGGCAATCGGCCGCAATCTCGCAGTGCTGGATTCGACCGCATTTGCACTTTGCCGAGACCAGAAGTTGCCGATCAACGTGTTTTCGATCTTCAAACCGGGCGCACTCAAGCGTGTGGTCATGGGTGAGGACGAGGGCACACTGGTTCATTCCTGATTCACGAAAGGACAACCATGATTTCCGAAATCAAGAAGACGACCGAACAGAAAATGAACAAGTCGGTCGAGGCACTCAAGCTCGACCTGGCCAAGGTGCGCACCGGTCGCGCACACACGGGCCTGCTCGATCATGTGATGGTCGAGTACTACGGCAGCATGGTGCCGGTCAATCAGGTCGCAAACGTCACCCTCATCGATGCCCGTACCATCGGCGTTCAGGCCTGGGAAAAGCCGATGCTGGCCAAGGTCGAGAAGGCGATTCGTGATTCCGATCTGGGTCTCAACCCTGCGAACATGGGCGAGATCATCCGCGTTCCGATGCCCGCGCTGACCGAAGAACGTCGCCGTGACCTGACAAAGGTCGTGCGTACCGAAGGCGAAAGCGCCAAGATTGCGGTGCGCAACCTGCGTCGTGACGCAAATCAGCAGCTCAAGGATGCCGTCAAGGAGAAACTGATCTCTGAAGACGACGAGCGTCGCGGCGAGGACGAAATCCAGAAACTGACGGATCGCCACGTTGGCGAGATCGACAAACTGCTCGCGCAAAAAGAGCAGGAGCTGATGCAGATCTGATCTGCCACAACCGAATGGCCCGCCAAGGGCCATGCGTGGAGTCCATTGATGGCAGATTCTGGCTTTACCAGTTCCACCCGTGCCGTTCCGGCAGCCAGCGGCGTGCCCCGGCACATTGCGATCATCATGGACGGCAACGGGCGTTGGGCGAAGAAGCGATTCATGCCGCGCGTCGCCGGCCACAGCCGGGGCGTCGATACGGTCCGCGCTACCATCCGGTCCTGCATGGATCGGGGGGTCGAGTACCTGACCCTGTTCGCCTTCAGTTCCGAGAACTGGCGCCGTCCCGCCGATGAAGTCTCATTTCTGATGCAGCTGTTCATCAAGTCGCTGCAGAAAGAGGTGGATCGCTTGCACGAGAACGGTATTCGCTTCCGTGTGATCGGAGATGTCTCCCGTTTCGACAGGAAACTGGTGGATGTGATCCATGCAGCCGAAGCCCTGACTGCAGGCAATACCCGCTTCAACCTCACGATCGCGGCAAACTACGGCGGTCGCTGGGACATTCTTCAGGCCGTTTCAAAAGTACTGGCCAAGCATCTGGGCGAAGAGTTACCCGTCACGGAAGAGGCGCTTGAGGCCGAGCTGTCGATGAGCTTCGCGCCCGAGCCGGATCTTTTCATCCGTACCGGTGGCGAGCAGCGCATCAGCAATTTCCTGCTCTGGCAACTGGCTTATACCGAACTACACTTCACCGATACGCTTTGGCCCGATTTCAATGCCAAGGCGCTTGGCCGTGCCATCGAGTCCTACCAGGGGCGTGAACGCCGGTTTGGTCGCACCAGCGATCAGGTGAAGGATGCTGCAAGTGCGGGGCGTCATGCTTAAAACGCGGATCATCACTGCGTTCATTCTGCTTTTCGGTCTGCTTGCTGCCGTGTTCATGTTGCCCGCCTCGCTCTGGCTCGCGTTCTGCGCGCTGGTTTGCGGCGGGGCCGCGTGGGAGTGGGGCGGACTCGCACGCTTCGCCATGCCCGGTCGCACGATCTTTGCGGTTCTGACCGGCGTGCTGTGCGGAGTGCTCGGGGCATTGTCCGGACTTGGTGGAGCGTCGACGCCTGTTATCGGCCTGCTGGCGCCGCTTTATCTCTCCAGTGCGCTTTTCTGGCTGCTTGCCATCCCCTTCTGGTTGCGGCTGAAATGGCGCCTGTCGAGCGCTGGCATGGCCATCGCGGTAGGGCTGGTGGTGATGGTGCCGCCGGCGCTGGCGCTGGCGCATCTCCGACAGCTCGGTCCATGGTTGCTACTGGCGATCATGGCAATGGTCTGGGTTGCCGATATTGCCGCCTATTTCAGCGGTCGCGCATTCGGGCGGCGCAAGCTGGCGCCCGGGATCAGTCCTGGGAAGACCTGGGAAGGTGCGTTCGGCGCCGCTGTGGGCGTAAGTGTTTTCGGCTACGTGCTGCTCTTTTTCTTTGCCGCTTTCGATACGCCGGGATGGCTGTATACGGCTGCCTTGCCCTTGCTGCTCGCATTTACCGCGGTCAGCATCATCGGTGACCTGTTCGAATCGCTGCTCAAGCGTCAGGCCGGGATCAAGGACAGCGGTGCCATCCTCCCCGGTCATGGCGGTATTCTCGATCGCATCGACAGTCTCACTTCAACCCTGCCAATGGCAGGCCTGCTGGCCCTTTGGCTCGCACGCTGACAATTTGACCCTTCATGCCTGACTCACGTCTGCAGCACGTCACCATTCTTGGCGCCACTGGTTCGATCGGCGTCAGTACGCTGGATGTCATCGGCCGTCACCCCGAACGCTATGCGGTCTTTGCGCTCACGGCCAATCGCCAGGTGGACAAGATGGTTGAGCAGTGCAGTCGCTTTGGCCCGCGCTATGCGGTGATGGTCGATGCTGACGCGGCGCTGCAACTGCGTGCACGGTTACGCGCGGCCGGTTGCGCAACCGAGGTGCTGTCCGGCGCCGCTGCGCTTGCAGAGGTCGCGGCCGCTGCCGAGGTTGACGCGGTCATGGCTGCAATCGTCGGCGCTGCCGGTCTTGAGCCTACGCTTGCAGCGGCACGCGCAGGCAAGAAGGTGTTGCTGGCGAACAAGGAAGCGCTGGTTCTCTCCGGGCAGCTGTTCATGGATGCGGTTGCGGCATCAGGGGCCTGCCTGCTCCCGATTGATAGCGAACACAATGCGGTTTTCCAGTCCCTGCCCGTCAGCTATCAGCGCAATCCGGGTGCGAGCGGTGTCCGGCGCATTCTGCTGACGGCCTCAGGTGGTCCCTTCCGAGATTCGGCGGTCGAAGATCTTGAGCATGTCACGCCCGATCAGGCTTGCGCGCACCCGAACTGGGTGATGGGGCGCAAGATTTCCGTCGACTCGGCCACGATGATGAACAAGGGGCTCGAAGTCATCGAGGCGCACTGGCTGTTTGGTGCGTCGGCGGACCAGATCGAAGTCGTAATTCATCCGCAGAGCGTCATCCACTCGATGGTGGATTACATCGACGGCTCGGTGATCGCCCAGCTTGGCAATCCCGACATGCGCACGCCGATTGCCCATGCACTGGCGTGGCCTGAACGGATCGATTCCGGCGTTGGGGCACTCGATCTGGTCGAGATCTCGCGGCTGACGTTCGAGCGTCCGGATCTCGAGCGATTTCCCTGCCTTGCCCTGGCATACCAGGCCTTGCGTGCAGGTGGCGCCGCACCCGCCGTGCTCAGCGCTGCAAACGAAGAGGCCGTGGCCGCATTCCTGGACGGAAACCTCGGATATCGGCGTATTGGCGATGTTATTTCTGCGACGCTGGAACGTGTCGGGGTAATGGCGGTCGATTCGCTGGAGGCAGTTCTGGCTGCAGATGCCCATGCGCGAGAAATCGCCCGAGACCAAATTACCAAGCGTGCCATGACCCGATGACCCTGTTTCACTACCTGATTCCGTTTGCCCTCGCACTCGGCCTGCTTATCCTGGTCCACGAACTTGGCCACTACCTTGTCGCGCGGTGGTGTGGTGTGAAAGTGCTTCGCTTCTCCATCGGGTTCGGCAAGCCGCTGGTGGTCAAGCGCGCTGGTGCTGACGGGACGGAGTGGGCGCTTGGCGCGTTTCCGCTTGGCGGCTACGTCAAGATGCTCGACGAACGCGAGGGTTCGGTTGCCGCGGACGAACTTCACCGGGCCTTCAATCGCAAGAGTGTCTGGCACCGGTTTGCGATCGTCGCGGCTGGTCCGCTTGCGAACTTCCTGTTGGCCATCGTGCTTTACTGGGGCATTTTCGTCGTCGGCACTGACGAACTTCGTCCCCGGATCTCGACCGTGGAGGTCAGTGACGCTGCGAGCTCGAACCCGGCACAACTGGCAGGCATTCGCGACGGGGATCTCGTTGTCGCGATTGACGACGAGCCCGTGCAGAGCTGGCAGGATCTGCGCTGGGTTCTTCTGCGCCATGCCCTCGACAGTAACAAGGTGAGCCTGCGCATTCGAACGCTCGAGGAAGTCGAGACCATGCGCACGCTGGATCTTGCCGGTCTGGATATCGATGACAGCAGCACGGACCTCATCGCACGGATCGGTCTGCGCCCATGGCGACCGGAGATTCCCGCTGTCGTTGGGAGGCTGGTCGACGACGGTCCCGCCGCTCGCGCCGGTCTGGTGGCGGGCGACGAGATCATCGCGATCGACGGCGAGCCCATCGGATCGTGGGGTGAAATGGTGGCGCAGGTGCGCGAGTCTGCCGGGCGCGAGCGTGTGTTCGGGGTGAAACGCGACGGCGTGGAGCGCAGTTTTGCCATCGTGCCCGACGCGGCCTCTGAGAATGGCGAAAGCATCGGACGCATCGGCATTGCGGTCGCGGAACCGGTGCTTGGCGGGCTGACGATGTTCGCCGAGGTTCGGTACGGCATCGTCGACGGCCTTGAGAAGGCCGTGCGGCAGACCTGGGATACCAGCGTACTCAGCCTGCAGATGATCGGACGGATGTTCACCGGTGAGATCTCGTGGAAGAACCTGTCCGGGCCGGTCACGATTGCGGACTATGCGGGGCAGTCGGCGCAGCTTGGACTGGGTCACTACATCAAGTTCCTGGCGCTCATCAGCATCAGCCTGGGAGTGCTCAACCTGCTACCCATCCCGGTGCTGGATGGCGGGCATTTACTGTATTATGTGATCGAAATCATCAAGGGCGGTCCCGTCTCGGAACGTGTCATGGAGATCGGCCAGCAGATCGGCCTTGCGCTCCTTGTCATGCTCATGGCATTTGCCTTCTACAACGACATCAATCGTCTAATCTCCGGCTGAATAACCGAATGAATCGCAAGCGCCTTTCAGGGCTGATCATGGCCCTTTTTGCCTCTTTTCCCGCGTTCGCCTTTGACCCCTTCGTGGTCAAGGACATCCGGGTAGAGGGTATCCAACGTACGGAAGCTGGTACGGTCTTCAACTACCTCCCGGTCCGTGTCGGTGACACGTTCGATGAAGGGCAGGCCGCCGAAGCAATCCGGGCACTGTTCGCTACCGGATTTTTCAGCGATGTGCGCATCGAAACCGAAAACGACGTGCTGGTGGTCCTGCTCGATGAGCGGCCTGCCATTGCCCAGATCGATTTTGTCGGGGTCAAGGAGTTCGACAAGGACCAGCTCAAGGCCGGCCTGCGCGAAGTCGGGCTCGCTGAGTCACGCATCTTCGACCGTGCCTTGCTTGATCGCGCCGAACAGGAGCTCAAGCGCCAGTACCTGAGTCGCGGCAAGTACGCTGCAGCGGTCACCACCACGGTGACGCCGCTGGAGCGCAACCGCGTCGGAATCAACTTCAGCGTGGAAGAGGGCGAAGTCGCCAAGATCGCCAGCATCACCGTGGTTGGTGCGAAGGCCTTCGATACCGAGGACCTCGTCGATCTGTTCCAGCTGACGACGCCGGGCTGGCTGACCTGGTACACCAAGAACGATCAGTACTCGCGCCAGAAGCTGTCTGCCGACCTTGAGAATCTGCGTTCCTACTATCTCAACCAGGGCTATCTCGATTTCAATATCGATTCGACCCAGGTGTCGATCACGCCGGACAAGAAAGAGATCTACATCACGGTGAATATCACCGAGGGTGAGCAATACACGGTCAGCGGGCTGCGTTTCACCGGCGAACTCATTCTTCCTGAGTCCGAGTATCTCGCGCTGAGCACGGTTCGTCCGGGCGAGATCTTCTCGCGTGAGAAGCTGACCGAGACCACCAAGGCGGTCACCGACCGGCTCGGCAACGAAGGCTATGCGTTTGCAAACGTCAATGCTGCGCCCGAAGTCGACAAGGCGAAGCGCGAAGTGGCCTTCACCATTTTCGTCGATCCGGGTCGTCGCGTATATGTGCGCCGGATCAACGTTGGCGGCAACACCAAGACCCGCGACGAGGTGGTGCGTCGTGAGATGCGCCAGATGGAAGGTGCCTGGTACGATGCCGCAGCGATCAATCGCTCGCGCGAACGTGTCGACAAGCTGGCCTTCTTTGACGAAGTGACGGTCGAGACGCCGGCAGTTCCGGGTACGACCGACCAGGTGGACGTGAATTTCGGCGTCAAGGAACGGCCCACGGGTAACCTGATGCTGGGCGCGGGCTTCTCCAGTTCGGAGAACATCGTGCTGTCGGCATCGATTTCGCAGCAGAACCTTTTCGGCAGCGGCAATGCGATGACGCTCGGGCTCAATACGAGCAGCTCCAGCCGCACACTGTCGCTGTCGTTCACCAATCCGTATTACACCGTTGACGGTGTGAGTCTGGGCTGGGACATCTATCACCGTACCTACGACACGACGGATTACTCTACGGTGTCGCCGTACAAGACGGTTTCGACGGGTGCCGGATTGCGGCTGGGATACCCGATTGCGGAAGACGACAGCATCAGCTTCGGCCTGGGGATTGACCGCACGCGTATCACGACCTATGACGACAGCACGGATCAGTACAAGGAGTTTTGTATTGATTTCGGTTGTAGCGATTCGAGCGGGATTGGTGACGTCACGGTGTCGAGCCTGTTGCTGACGGCGGGTTGGTCGCGGGACAGCCGCGACAGCTTCCTGTACCCGCGCAAGGGTGTGTATCAGCGCGTCTACGGTGAAATGGCCCTGCCGCCGGGCGATCTGCGTTATACCAAGCTGAACTACCAGTACCAGCACTGGTTCCCGATCGGCAAGGACTACGCGCTGATGCTCAACGGAGATATCGGCTGGGCAGCGGGATTCGGCGGCAAGCCGGTGCCGTTCTACAAGAACTTCTACGTTGGCGGTATCGGTTCCGTTCGCGGCTTTGACCAGAGCTCGCTCGGACCCAAGGATTCGGATGGCGACTCCATCGGTGGTACGCGCAAGGCCGTGGCCAACGCCGAGTTCTTCTTCCCGATGCCGGGTTCGGGCAAGGATCGTTCCTTCCGCATCTCGGCCTTCCTTGACGCTGGCTATGTCTGGGGTAAGGATGCGGATACGGGCGAGGACGAGAAGATCAACTTTGCCGACCTGCGTTACAGTACCGGTCTGGCCTTTGCTTGGACTTCGCCGATCGGTCCGTTGAAGTTCAGTCTTGGCTTCCCGCTCAAGAAGGAATCGGGCGACGACATTCAGCGCTTCCAGTTCCAGCTTGGCAGCGTGTTCTGATCGCGCCGCCCCCGGATAATTTGTGGAGACACATGTGAAAGTCAGTACTCTCTCCGTGATCGCAGTGGCCCTGATGGGGCTGAGCCAGGCTGCGTCGGCTGAAACAAAGATCGGGTTTGTTAATTCCGATCGCGTCATGCGCGAGGCCGGCCCGGCTGTCCGTGCGCAGCAGCGCCTTGAGAAGGAATTCGAGAAGCGCGACCAGGAAATGCAGCGCATGGCAAAGGACCTGCAGGCGATGCAGGAAGATCTCGAGCGCAACGGCGTGACGATGGCCGAGTCCGACCGTCGCAACAAGGAACGTGCATTCAACGATCTGAACCGTGATTTCCAGCGCAAGCAGCGCGAGTTCCGTGAGGATCTCAACCAGCGCCGTAACGAGGAACTCGCTTCGGTGCTGGACAAGGCGAACCGCACGGTCAAGCAGATTGCCGAAGCCGAGAAATACGACATCATCCTGCAGGAGGCGGTCTACGCCAGCCCGCGTATCGATATCACGGACAAAGTGGTCAAGGCCCTGTCCGAAGCCAAGTAAGGGCGTCGCTCGGCAATGATTCGCCTCGACGAACTGGTCCAAAAACTTGGTGGTGAGTTGGTTGGCGACGGCAGCGTCAGTGTCCGCAGGGTTGCGACACTCGACCAGGCAGGAGAGGGCGACCTCTCCTTTCTGGCCAATCCGAAGTACCTGAGTCAGGTCAAGAGCAGTGGTGCGGCGGCAGTCATTGTTGGCAAGAGCGCACGGGATGCGCTGACCGACCGGCCGCGCATCGTCGCAGACGATCCCTATCTCTACTTCGCGCACGTTGCAAGACACTTCAACCCGCCCGCAGCAGTGCTGGGCGGTATTCATCTTCTGGCTGCCGTATCCTGCTCGGTGCCGTCCTCGGTCGCGATCGATGCGGGCGCGGTTGTTGAAGAGGGTGTCGTGCTGGGTGAAGGCGCGCACATCGGTGCTGGCGCTTACGTCGGCCGTGGTGCCCACATCGGCGCGAACACCCGGATTGCACCGCGTGCCACGATCTATGCCGGCTGTGTGCTTGGCCAGGATTGCATTATTCATGCGGGTGCCGTGATCGGTTCGGATGGCTTCGGCTTCGCACGCCAGCGTGACGGTGCGTGGGTGAAGATTCCGCAGGTTGGCCGTGTCGTCATCGGCAATGATGTCGAAATCGGTGCAAACACCACGATTGACCGGGGTGCGCTGGACGATACGGTGATCGGCAACGGCGTAAAGATCGACAACCAGATCCAGATTGGTCACAACGTCCGTATCGGCGACTACACTGCGATTGCCGGCTGTGTCGGCATTGCGGGCAGCACGCGGATCGGTGCGCGGTGCATGATCGGCGGGCAGGCCGGCATCATTGGCCACCTCACGATTGCCGACGACGTCGTGATCTCGGCAGGGACGCTGGTGACCAAGTCGATCCGTCAGCCTGGCGTCTATACGGCCAATCTGCCGGTTCAGGGACACGCCGACTGGGTCAAAAATTTCGCGCACCTTCGCCATCTCGACACGCTCGTGGATAGAATACGCGCCCTCGAACAACGCCTGGAAGAACGGGAACAGAGCTGAATACCATGGATATCAACGAAATTCTTCAATACCTCCCCCATCGTTACCCGTTTCTGCTGGTCGACAGGGTGCTCGAACTTGAAGAGAACAAACGTATTCTGGCGCTGAAGAATGTGACCATGAACGAACCGTTCTTTCCTGGTCACTTCCCGCATCATCCGGTCATGCCGGGTGTGCTCATCGTCGAGGCGATGGCGCAGGCCGCCGCGCTGCTGTCGTTCAAGAGCATGGGCGTGAAGCCTGACGAAAACTCGGTGGTGTATTTCGCGGGTATCGACAACGTCCGCTTCAAGCGCCCCGTTGTTCCTGGCGACCAGCTTATTTTCGATGTCGAGATTACTCAGAGCAAACGCAATATCTACAAGTACAAGGGTGTGGCCAGGGTCGGTGATCAGGTCGCAACCGAGGCTGAACTGATGTGTGCGCTCAAGACCCTGTCATGATTCATCCGACTGCCATCGTCCATCCGGACGCGCGGATCGGCGAGAACGTATCGATCGGCGCATATTCGATTATCGGCGAGCACGTCGAGATCGGCGCCGGCACGCGGATCGGGCCTCACGTCGTGGTCGAAGGACATACGACGATTGGTTGCGACAACGAGATTTTCCAGTTCTGCTCGATCGGCGCTCAGCCGCAGGACAAGAAATACGTCGAGGAGCCGACTCGGCTTGAGATTGGTGATCGCAACACGATCCGGGAGTTCTGTTCGTTCAACGTGGGCACCAGCCAGGATGCGTACGTCACCCGCATGGGTAACGACAACTGGATCATGGCGTATGTGCACGTTGCACACGATTGTCAGGTCGGCAACCACACGATCTTTGCCAACAATGCGACGCTTGCGGGCCATGTGCATGTTGGAGACTGGGCCATTCTCGGCGGTTTCACCGGCGTGCACCAGTTCGTGAGGGTTGGCGCCCACAGTTTCTGCGGTGTCGGTACCGTACTGCTGCAGGATCTGCCCCCGTGCGTCACGGTCTCGGGCAACCCGGCTGCGCCGCACGGCATCAACAGTGAAGGTCTCAAGCGCCGCGGGTATTCCGCGGATGGGATCGCCGCGATCAAGCGCGCGTACCGCCTCCTTTACCGTTCGGGCTTGAGACTCGAGGAAGCACGGGAGCAGATTGCGGCACTCGCCGGCGAACACGCCGAGGTCCAGGCTTTCTCCGATTTCATCAGCCAGTCTGGCCGCGGTCTGGTGCGTTGATCACATGGCGCCCAGAATCGCCAT
Source organism: Parazoarcus sp. PS-13 R2A (assembly GCF_057621855.1). Taxonomy (NCBI): domain Bacteria; kingdom Pseudomonadati; phylum Pseudomonadota; class Betaproteobacteria; order Rhodocyclales; family Zoogloeaceae; genus Parazoarcus; species Parazoarcus sp. PS-13 R2A. The sequence goes on along the minus strand of NZ_JBYEXN010000007.1, from coordinate 57,382 downwards.
GGTGGCCGGAGAAGCCTCCGGCGATCTCCTCGCCAGTCACCTGATCCGCGCCGTAAAGCAGCACGTTCCGGATGCCGTGTTCTACGGTATCGGTGGTCCCAAGATGCAGGCGGAGGGCTTCGAGGCGCGCTGGCAGTCCGAGCGCCTTGCGGTGCACGGTTATGTCGATGCGCTGAAGCGGTATCGTGAGCTCTCTGGCATTCGCAAGAAGCTGCTGGCCGAGATCCGTCGTGATCGTCCCGATGCCTTCATCGGCGTGGATGCCCCTGATTTCAATCTCTGGCTGGAAGGGCGGGTGAAGGATTCCGGAATTCCGTCGATCCATTTCGTCAGCCCTTCGATCTGGGCCTGGCGCGGTGGCCGGATCAAGATGATCGCGCGTTCGGTGAGCCGGATGCTGTGCCTGTTTCCATTTGAAGCGCCGATCTACGACAAGGCCGGCGTTCCTGCGACCTATGTCGGTCATCCGTTGGCGGACGTGTTTCCGCTCAAGCCTGACCGCGCAGCGGCCCGGGAGCGGCTGAATGTTTCATCCGACGCCAAGGTCATTGCGGTATTGCCCGGCAGCCGGCAGTCCGAGGTGCGCAATCTCGCGGATACCTTCATCGGTGCGGCAGCCATTCTCTCGCAACGTCATCCGGACGCGGTGTTCCTGGTGCCGCTTGCAACGCGCGAAACGAGAACGCTGTTCGAGGACGCGCTACGCCTCAACAGTGCGCGCGAGTTGCCGATCCGCATGCTCTTCGGACACTCTGTCGACGCCATGACGGCAGCGGACGTGGTGCTGGTTGCCAGCGGTACGGCCTCGCTCGAGGCAGCCTTGCTCAAACGCCCGATGGTGATCAGTTACCGGATGGGCGGCTGGCAGTACCGGCTGATGAAGCGCATGGCCTATCTGCCCTGGGTCGGATTGCCCAATATCCTGTGCAACGAGTCTCTGGTTGCAGAACTGCTTCAGGACGACGCGACGCCGGTCAGGCTGGCCGATGCGCTCGATCGCTGGCTGCTCGACCCTGCAGGTTGCGCGGCATTGGAAGAGCGCTTCACCGAGCTTCATCTCACGCTGCGCCAAAACACTGCGGACAAGGCTGCTGCAGCGATCCTGCCTTACCTTCAGGGCAAGACGGGAGTGACCCGTGTCTGATACCGACCGTATTGCGCTGATTTGCGGCGTGGATGAAGCTGGGCGCGGCCCCTTGTGTGGCGCTGTCGTTGCAGCAGCGGTCATTCTTGACCCGGCACGCTCGATCGAAGGTCTGGCCGACTCCAAAAAACTGAGCGAACGCGCACGGGACCGCCTCGCGCCCCTGATCCGCGAACGTGCTTTGGCGTGGGCAGTCGCCGAGGCTTCGGTCGAGGAGATCGATCGGCTCAATATCCTGCATGCAACGATGCTGGCCATGAAGCGCGCAGTGGAGGCGCTCCCGGTAAAGGCGGACGAGGCGCTGGTCGATGGCAACCGCTGTCCAGCGCTCGATATTCCCGTGCGGGCAATCGTGAAGGGCGACAGTCTTGAGCCGGCAATTTCGGCCGCATCGATTTTGGCAAAAACCGCGCGGGACGAACAGATGCGTGAACTCGATCTACGCTTTCCGCAATACGGACTCGCCGGGCACAAGGGCTATCCGACGGCAGCCCACCTGGCAGCGATTCGAAAACATGGCGTGCAGGATTTTTACCGGCGCAGTTTCGGACCGGTTCGAAATATTCTCGAAAACCCGCCGCTCTGGACCGAGGGAGACGATACGTGACCCTGCACCATCTGATGCTTTTCCTGCATGTCTGTGGTGTCGTCGTATGGGTTGGCGGTATGGCATTCGCGTGGTTCTGTCTCCGCCCCGCCGCGATGCAGCTGCCGCCCGATCGTCGGCTGGGACTCTGGGCTGGTGTGCTTCGGACATTTTTTCCCATGGTCTGGATCTCGATTGCACTGATCGTGGTGTCTGGCTTTGGCATGCTGATCGAAACCGGTTTTGCGCGGGCGCCACTTGCGTGGCACGTGATGCTGCTGACCGGCGTGGTGATGATCGGGGTGTTTGCGTCGATCTGGTTCGGGCCCTGGCGTTCGATGCAGCAGGCGGTCGCCGATGAGGATTGGGCGCGCGCGGCCGTGGCGATGAATACGATCCGCCAGCGTGTGGGCTTTAACCTCGGACTTGGGCTGCTGACCACCGCAATCGCCACGCTCGGCCTGGCTTTCTGAACGGAATCCGGGCGTGGAACGGCTGAGCTCTCGCGATAACCCCCGCGTCAAGCATCTTCATGCGCTGGCAGGTAGCGCACGGGACCGGCGCAAGCATGGCGAAACCGTGCTCGACGGCGCGCATCTGATCGAGGCTGCGCTGCAAGCAGGCATGCCGCTGAAGTCGGTGTTCGTCTCCGAGACTGGTCTTGCCACTGCCGAGATCGCGACGCTCGTCGATGAGCTGCCGTCCGCTACATCGCTGACCCAACTCACAGACCCCGTATTTGCCCACGTCAGCCCGGTTGACAGCCCGTCGGGCGTTCTCGCGCTCATTGACGTGCCGGCTCAGACTGCAGCGCCGACAAGCACGACCTCGGTAATCGTGCTCGACGCCGTGCAGGACCCAGGAAATCTTGGCACGATTCTGCGCACGGCCGCTGCGGCCGGCATCCGGACAGCCTGGCTGACGCCCGGTTGCGCACAGGCGTGGTCACCGCGCGTACTCCGCGCCGGCATGGGCGCGCATTTCAAACTTGAGCTGAACGAGCAGGTGGATGCACTGACCTCGCTTGCCAGCTTTCCCGGCAGGGTATTGGCCACCGGCCTCAGCGCCGGCGCCCGCCCGCTCTACGCACTCGATCTCGCTGGGTCAATTGCCTGGCTCTTTGGTGCTGAAGGGCAGGGCGTCTCGCCAGCGCTGCAGCGACGGGCCGACCAGATCGTGACCATTCCGATGGCCGAGGGGGTGGAATCGCTCAATGTTGGAGCGGCGGCGGCGGTCTGTCTGTTTGAGCAGATGCGTCAGCGCGAGTTTGCACGCGCAAGCGACAACTGATCGCCAAAGAATCAACCCGGTAACGCACACAGCTGTGAGACCGACGACGCATCGCCGCCCTCGACGAAGGGCAGTCGGGCGAGCAGGGGTGCATCAATCCGTGTTCGCAGGCTGTCGATATTCTCCTCCCTGCGCAGCATGGTGGGATCAATACAGTTCGCCACCCAGCCTGCCAGGCTGAGGCCGCGGCCCAGGATTGCATCGACCGTCAGCAGCGAATGGCTGATGCACCCCAGGCGCAGACCAACAACGAGAATGACGGGAAGTCCGAGATCACTGGCGAGATCTGCGGTGTCATATGCGGGCCCTAGAGGCACGCGAAATCCGCCCACGCCCTCGACGAAGATCCGGTCCGCAGCAGCGCTGAGAGTATTGAAACAGTCGATGATGCGACCGGGCTCGATTGAAAGGCCTTCTTCTGCGGCTGCGATATGCGGTGCAATTGGCGCCATCAGGCAGTATGGATTGATGAGCCCGAGACCCGGATCGAAGCTGCCCGCCGCACGCAGGAGGGCCGCGTCTTCGTTAATCCGCTCACTGCCAACCAGCTCGGCGCCCGCTGCGATCGGCTTCATGCCGAGCGTCCGATGGCCCTGCTTGCGGGCCGCGTGAATCAGCGCGGCGGTGGCAAAGGTCTTGCCGATGCCGGTATCTGTACCAGCTACGAACCAGGCGCGGGATTCATTCATGCAGGTTTCCTCAGTGCGATCAGGATCAGGTCATAGGTGGCGGGGAGCTGGCCGTCTGCCCGGCGCCATTTCTCATATGCGCACTGAAGCGTCGACCATGCGGACTTGCCAAGGGGCTGCCGGCGGCGATCGTCCAGTGTGTGTGCGCCGATCGCCTTGATGTCACGCAGCAAACTGCGCAGATCAGCCGCGAGCCCGGCAATGTCACTTTGTTCAACTGCCAGTGTTTCCAGCCCTGCCTGCTCGGCAGCGCTGCGCCAGTGTGTGGCGTCTTGAAAGCGAATCACATGTGCGACATCGTCGATTTGGGCAAAGGCGTCGCTCAGCTCGTGCAGGGTGCGAGGGCCGAGCGTGGCGATCCATGCCATGCCGCCGGGCGTGAGCACACGGGCGATCTCAGCTGCCACGTGCCCGCTGCTGCACCACTGTACGGCGAGGCTCGACCAGATGACGTCGATGCTGGCATTTCGCAGTGGCAGGTGCTCGATGTCTGCGCAGAGCGGGAGGGCCTTCGCACCGTCCTGACAGGCGCGCAGAAGCATTGCCGGCGAAAAATCGAGCGCGATATGCTGGGCTTGCGGGAAGCGCTCCATCAATGCAGCGAGTGCGTGTCCGGTGCCGCAACCGGCATCCACAACCCGCGACGCCTCATGCGCGAGCAAATGAGCACCGGCAAAAGTTCGGAGCCGGGCGCACGCTTCGCGCTGTACCGCGGCGGCGGCATCGTAGGTGGAGGCTGCGCGATCAAAGGCGGATCGCACCGCGCGTTTGCGCTTGCGCTGCTCAGTCATGGGCGAGCGCGCGGATCAGGTCGGCACAGCGATCAGGGCGGGAAAGGAGCGGCGCGTGGCCGCAGCCGCTCACAATCTCGACACCTGCGTTGGGGAGGGCTTGGGCAAGCCACTGGGCTGCAGCGACTGGCATCAGGGCATCGCCGTCACCGTGGATGAGTTGCACCGGCTGTTTGACCTGCGCGACCGACGGGCGCAGGTCGGCTTCTGCCAGAATGGAGAGGCCGACTGCAAGCGCACACTGGGCGCGACCTTCAGGATGTGCCTGTTGAGATTGCTCCAGCATTGGCAAGAGACCGCGGCGAGCACTGTCGCCAAGCGTCTGCAAGGCAAGAAAGCGCCTCAGTGTTGGCTGCGGCTCGGCGACATAACCGGACAAAAAGGACGACACGGTGTCTGGAGGCAAACCGCATGGCCAGTCGGCACTGCTGACGAACTTTGGTGATGCGCCGATCAGGGCCAGCCGCGATACCTTGTGCGGATAGCGGGCTGCGAGATCGAGAGCGAGCATGGCACCAAGCGACCAGCCAGTGACGACCGCGTCGTCGGGCAGCGCGGCCTGTATCGCATCGGTCCAGGCCTGGAGGATCGCGGACGCTGCGGCGGGTGCGCCGCCATGTCCGGGGAGTGCAGGGGCAAACACCGCATTGTCGCTGTTCAGCCGGGCGATCAACGGCTGCCACACGGCGGGGGTCATCGCCCATCCGTGGAGGAACACCAAGGGGGATGCATTCATAGGCTGTGTTCCAGACGGTTGAGCGTTGATGCCAGTCGTTCAACATCGGATTCGGTATGGGCAGCAGAGAGCGAGATTCGCAGGCGCGCGCTGCCTACGGGCACAGTGGGAGGTCTGATCGCCGGCACCCAGAGTCCTTCGTCCCACAGCGCCCGGGCCAGCGTGAGTGCTTCTGCGTTGTCGCCGACCCGAATGGGCTGGATTGGCGTTCTCGACGGCATCAGCTGCCAGCGTTTCAGCTGCAATCGACCGCGAAACAATGCGATCAAATGCTCAAGATGTGTCCTGCGTTCATTGCCGTGCAAGATGAGTTCCAGACTGCAAAGAAGTGCATGCGCCAGCGCCGGTGGCGCACCCGTAGTGAAGATGTAAGTCCGAGCCTTCTGCATCAGCCATTCGACAAGCTCGGTCTGCCCGGCAACGAAGGCGCCCGAGACACCCGCTGCCTTGCCCAGGGTGCCAATCAGGATCAGGCGCCAGGATGCTATGCCAGCCTCTGCCACCGCACCACGTCCGTTCGGACCCAGTACGCCGAAACCATGCGCGTCATCCACCATCAGCCAGGCATCGTAGGTGTCCGCGAGCCGGAGGAGGTCGGGCAGCGGCGCAACATCACCGTCCATGCTGAACACGCTGTCGGTCGCAATCAGCTTGCGGCGGGCCGTGCTCGCCTGCAGCATGCGTTCGAGTGCGGCGAGGTCGAGGTGCGGGTAGCGGTGCGTCTCCGCGCGCGACAGCAACATGCCATCGACCAGAGAGGCATGGTTGAGACGGTCAGCGAATACTGCACCACCACGTCCCACCAGTGCCGGTATTACCCCACTGTTGGCCATGTAGCCGGTCGAGAAGTAAAGCGCCCGCTCACAGCCGATGAAGCTGGCGAGGCCTTGTTCGAGCGAGTGCTGAACATCGTAGTGGCCGCTGACGAGGTGTGAGGCACCCGACCCTGCGCCCCAGCGTTGCGCACCCTCGGCAAGCGCATCGGCAAGTGCAGGATCGCCGGCCAGACCGAGGTAGTCATTGCTGCAGAAGGCGAGCATCTCACGTCCATCGACCACCGCACGTGGCGCGCACGGCAGCGCGTTGTTGCGTCGCTGTCGAATCAGGTGTGACTGCTCCAGATCACGCAGATCGTCGCGCAGGAGATCGAGTTGAGTCATGTGTTCAGACGAGAGCTGCATCGAGCGCAGCGGCTGCACCGTTGATAAGGTGTCGCAGTTCGGTCTCTTCGACAACGTAGGGCGGCATGAAATACACCGTGTTGCCGATGGGGCGCAGCAGCACACCGTGATCGAGCGCTGCGCGGAAGAAGCGCGTCGAAAAGTCTTTCATCGCGGTTTTCACATCAAACGCCAGGATCATGCCGCGTTGTCGCAGGTGCTCGACCTCCGGCCGTGAGCCGAAGCGCTCGCGGGCCAGCTTCCCGAGCAGCGCCGAACGAGTCCTGTTTGCAACGATTACATCGTCCTGCTCGAAGAGGTCGAGCGTGGCGAGGGCGGCACGGCAGGCCAGCGGGTTGCCGGTGTAAGAGTGCGAGTGCAGGAACGCGCGCGCGCTGCTGTCGGCGTAAAAGCTGTCATAGACGGCATCGGTGCTGAGCACCAGGGACAAGGGCAGATATCCGCCGGAAATGCCTTTGGACAGGCAGATGAAATCCGGCCAGTCGCCGCCGGTTTCATGCGTCGAGTCTGCAACCTGTTCCCAGGCGAAGAAGCTGCCGGTACGCCCGCAGCCGACGGCGATCTCGTCAGCGATCAGATGTACCTCGTAGCGAGTGCACAGTGCGCGTGCGAGGCGCAGGTATTCCGGGTCATACATCACCATGCCTGCCGCCCCCTGCACGAGGGGTTCGACGATCAGGGCTGCAATCTCGTCGTGACTTTCGGCGAGACAGGCTTCCAGTGCTGACGCTGCCCGGCGAGCAAGGTCGACAGGATCTTCACCCGATGACGCGAGGCGCGCGTCGGGGCACGGTACCGTGCTCGCCATTCTCACCAGCGGGGCGTAGGCATCGCGAAAGATTGCCACATCGGTCACTGCAAGCGCACCTACGGTCTCCCCATGGTAGCTCCCCGCCAGGCTGACGAAGCGGGTCTTGCCCGGGCGACCGCGGTTGCGCCAGCTATGCATGCTCATCTTCAGCGCGATCTCGGTCGCCGAAGCACCGTCGGACGCGTAGAAGGCGTGACCAAGGCGGTGTCCGGTGAGTGCAGCCAGCCGCTCTGAGAGCTCTACGACCGGTGGATGAGTGAAGCCGGCAAGCATCACGTGCTCGAGTGTTTCCAGCTGCGCACGCAGCGGTTCGTTGATGCGAGGATTGCAATGTCCGAAGAGGTTTACCCACCACGAGCTGATGCCGTCGAGCAGCCGCCGGCCGTCGGCATCAATCAGCCAGGGACCTTTTCCACGCACGATCGGGATCAGCGGCAGTGTCTCGTGCTGCTTCATCTGCGTGCAAGGATGCCATACGGCAGCGAGTGAGCGGGTAAGGAGAGGAGAATGAACGGACATCGAGACTCGGTGAAAAGTGAAACCGGTCAATACTGCGTAATCAGGCAGTGCGTGTCAAACCGGACGGATTTGCTAAGATCGAGGTCTCGATTCATTTGAGCTGCACCATGATCTTCGTCATCTCTCCCGCCAAGGCGCTCGACTACGAGACTCCCCCGGTTGTTGCCACTCACAGTCAGCCCGACTTCCTCGATCAGGCATCTGAACTGATCGACATCCTGCGTCAGCGCACACCGGCAGAGGTTGCCCAGCTGATGAAGCTTTCCGATCAGCTCGCCAGTCTCAACGTTGCCCGCTACGCGAGCTGGACGCGTCCGTTTTCGCCCGACAACGCCAAGCAGGCGGTGCTGGCCTTCAATGGTGATGTGTATGAGGGGCTCGATGCGGCCTCGCTGTCACCCGCAGATCTGGATTGGGCGCAGGCGCATCTGCGGATCCTGTCCGGGCTGTATGGCGTGCTGCGGCCGATGGACCTGATGCAGCCCTATCGCCTCGAGATGGGCACGAAGCTGGCAAACGCGCACGGCAAGGATCTCTACGCCTTCTGGGGCAACCGTATCACCGACGAGCTCAACGCCCTGCTGGCGCGTGAAGAAGAGGCCGGACGCGAACGGGTGCTGGTGAATCTCGCATCCGAGGAGTACTTCAAGTCGGTACGCCGCAAGCAGCTGCAAGGCAGGGTGGTCACCCCCGTGTTTGAAGACTGGAAGGCGGGGCGCTACAAGATTATCAGCTTCTATGCCAAGCGCGCGCGCGGCCTCATGAGCCGATATGCGATCACCCATCGTGCCGAGGACGTCGACGCCCTGCGCAAGTTCGATAGTGAGGGCTACGCTTTTGCCGCCGAGGCCTCGGACGCTGACACCTGGGTGTTCCGGCGACGCATGGACTGAGAGAAGCACGGCGGTCTGGATTGAACCGCGCGACGGCATGCGTCCGGCCGCGCCACAGGATGGAGAAAGCATGAAGATCAGTTCCAGCTTCGATTCAGGCTCAATCGAAGTCGTCAGCCTCGACGATCCACAGAACATCCGGCTGCGACTGCGTGCGGACAACGCAGCGGATTTCCGCCAGTGGTTCCACTTCCGTCTGCACGAGGCGGGTGGGAAGCCCGTGCGGATGGTGTTCGAGAACGCGGCGGACGCGGCCTATCCGGACGGGTGGCCAGACTATCGCTGTGTTGCGTCCTACGACCGCAAGAACTGGTTCCGGGTGTCCGGCACCAGTTACGAGAACGGCGAGCTCGTGGTCGAGCACACGCCCGAACGCGACATCATTTACTACGCCTATTTCGAGCCGTATTCACACGAACGCCATCTGGAACTGATCAGCTGGGCGGAAATGTCGCCTTATGCGACCGTGCAGAACCTTGGTACAACCGTGGAAGGGCGGGACCTCGACGTCGTGGTCGTCGGACGTCCGGTGGCGGGGCGCAAGCCGGTGTGGATCATTGCGCGCCAGCATCCCGGGGAGTCGATGGCCGAGTGGTTCATCGAGGGCTTGCTGAAGCGCCTGCTCGACAGCGCCGAACCGGTCGCACGCAAGATTCGCGAGCATGCCGTCCTCTACATCGTGCCAAACATGAACCCGGACGGTGCGGTGCGCGGAAATTTGCGTACCAACGCAGCCGGGCGCAACCTGAACCGGGAGTGGCGTGCACCTGATCCCGTCATGAGCCCCGAAGTCCATCTTGTCCGGCAGGCAATGGAGGAAACTGGATGCGAGTTGTTCCTCGACATCCACGGCGACGAGTCACTGCCATATGTGTTCCTTGCCACCGCTGACGAGGTGCCCGGCTTTACGGCCGAAATGGCCGAGCAGCAGGCGCGATTCATTGAGGGTCTACAGGCAGTCAGCCCCGACTTTCAGACTGAGCACGGGTATGTGAATGGCCGTTTCGGCGAGGAAATGCTGACACTCGCCAGCAAGTGGGTGGCGCACCGTTTTGGCTGCGTGTCGCTGACGCTGGAGATGCCGTTCAAGGACAACGCCAACATGCCTGATGGACAGACCGGCTGGAACGGCGCTCGCAGCCGCCGCCTTGGAGGCGCAATGCTGAACCCGATCCTCAGCCACGTCGCGGCGGAAGGCTGACGCGGTTCGCAGTCTGGAAGCCTGCTGGCGCCCTTGGCGGGGCGTGTCAGCAGGCTGCCAGAGCTGGGGAGTGTCAGGCAGGAAACAAGGCCAGGATGCCGTCAAGGCCGACGTGGTCGAAGCAGCAATTCGCCTCGGCACGCAACACCGGTTTGGCACGATAGGCGACGCCAAATCCTGCGGCCTGGAACATCGGAATGTCATTGGCGCCGTCGCCCGCGCAAATCACCTGTTCGGCGTTCAGCCCAAGTGCGTCGCGCGTGCGCTCGAGGTGCTCGGCCTTGGCATCGCCATCGACGATATCGCCGGTCACGCGGCCGGTCAGATAACCACCTTCAACTTCGAGTTCGTTTGCCCAGGCGTAGTCGAAGCCAAGCCGTTGCTTGAGGCGCTCGGTGAAGTAGGTGAAGCCGCCCGACACCAGCATGGTGCGGATGCCGGCCTGCTTCAGCCCGCGCATCAGGCGCTCGGCGCCTGGATTGAGCTGCAGCCGTTGCTCGTACACCTTTGCCAGCGCATCTTCTGGCAGGCCACGCAACAGCGCCACACGCCGGGTCAGCGATTCGCGAAAATCCAGCTCGCCGCGCATGGCGGCTTCGGTGATCTCGGCAACCTGAGCCTTCAGGCCCTGCATGTCGGCGATCTCATCAATGCACTCGATGTTGATCAGCGTCGAGTCCATGTCGGTCACGAACAGGCCGAAATCGCCCAGCCGGCGATCTTCAGCAACCCAGGCCCAGTCCAGCGCGGCGTGCGCACAATGCGTGGGCACGCCGGGGTCGGACTGCGCACCGCACAGGCGAAACGCCTGCGGCGTGATCTGCTCGATCGCTCGCGCGCCGGTCAGCTTGGCAAGCGATTTCAGGGCCAGGTTGTCAACGTCGAGCCCTTGTACGACAAGGCTCATTCAGTGCGCTCCCGGAGAGCCAGTGCCTCGCGCAGTTCTGCATCGGCACGCTTGATCATGTCTACAGTGGTGTCCCAGCCGACGCAGGCGTCAGTGACCGAGCAGCCGTACTTGAGCAGCGACAGATCCGCAGGAATGGGCTGGTTACCGGCTTCGAGGTTACTCTCGATCATCAGGCCAACGACCGAGCGGTTGCCTTCGCGCACCTGATGGACGACGTCCTTCATTACGAGCGGCTGCAGTTCGGGCTTCTTCCAGGAGTTGGCGTGTGAGCAGTCGACCACGATGTTGACCGGCAGCTTGGCCTTGACCAGCGCCTGCTCGGCCAGCGAGATCGATACCGTATCGTAGTTCGGGCGTCCGCCACCGCCGCGCAGGACGGCATGGCCGTACTTGTTGCCACGGGTGCGCAGAATGGCCGACTGGCCCTGTCCGCTGACGCCCAGGAAACTGTGCGGGCTGGCCGCCGAAATGATGGCGTTGACTGCCACATCCATGTCGCCGTCGGTCGCATTCTTGAATCCGACCGGTGTCGACAGGCCCGAGGCCATTTCGCGGTGCGTCTGCGATTCGGATGTCCGGGCACCGATGGCGGTCCACGAGATCAGGTCGCCGTAGAACTGCGGCGCAATCGGGTCGAGCGCCTCGGTGGCGATCGGCAGGCCGGTTTCGGCGACGTCCAGAAGGAAGCGACGTGCCTTTTCCATGCCCTCGTCGATACGGAAGGAGTCGTTCATGTAGGGGTCGTTGATGTAACCCTTCCATCCGGTCGAGGTGCGGGGCTTCTCGAAGTACACCCGCATCACCAGCACCATCGTTTCCGCGACTTCGTCCGCCAGCGCGCGCAGGCGGCGAGCATAGTCGAGGCCGGCAACCGGGTCGTGGATCGAGCACGGACCCACAACGACGAAAAGGCGCTTGTCCTTGCGGTCAAGGATGTCCATCAGCGCCCTGCGACCGGCCAGCACCGAGGCGGCGGCCTTGTCGGTGAGCGGCACGAGCGCTTTGATCTGCTCGGGCGACGGCATGTCATCGACAGCCAGGATATTGAGGTTTTCGGTCTGGGCGACAGGCATTGAGCGCTCCGCAAGGCTCCAAGAAAGAGCGGAATTGTAACCCGAAGGCGGGCTCAGGCCGGACTTGGACTGGAACTTTCGAACATGACAGCACGCTTGCCAGTCGCGCATACGGTCTGCAAGGCCGTGTGGCGAGGGGAGACGCAGGGCGCGATCGTCCTGCGTGTCGCGCTCAGTAGTTGAAACGTTCGGTCAGCGCGCCGAGGTTGAGCTGGTCGAGGATCTCCGCGAGACGCTCTCGTGCATTGCCTCGCGGGGCGCCGGTACGGCGCGCAACGATCAGCTCGTTCTTCATCGAATGTTCCCAGCCAACAAGCTCTGTCACGGTGAGCGAATACCCATGCGCTTCGAGCAGCAGGCAGCGCAGTACATTGGTGATCTGGCTGCCGAACTCACGGGTATGAATCGGATGGCGCCAAATTTCCGCGAGCGGCGTCTGCGACAGCGATTCGGCCTTGTGCTGGCGCAGGATGGCGGCCACTTCGGCCTGGCAGCACGGCACCAGCACGATGAACTGTGCCTGCTTGGCGAGGGCGAAGCGGATCGCATCGTCCGTTGCGGTATTGCAGGCGTGCAGTGCGGTGACGATATCGACGCGGTCGGGCAGGGCGTCGGACGTGATCGATGCCTCCACCGAGAGATCGTAGAAACGCATGCGCCTGAAGCCCAGCTTGTCGGCAAGCGCCCGCGAGCTCTTTACCAGCTCCGCCCGGGTTTCGATGCCGATGACCTTGCCCTTGTCGCGGGACTTGAGAAACAGGTCGTAAAGGATGAAGCCCAGATACGACTTGCCTGCGCCGTGGTCGACCAGTACGGGCTCGGCTGAGGTGGCAAAGGCTTCTTCAAGCAGGGGCTCGATGAAGTTGTAGAGGTGGTAGACCTGCTTCAGCTTGCGCCGGCTGTCCTGATTGAGCTTGCCGTCGCGGGTGAGGATGTGCAGCGCCTTGAGCAACTCGACGGATTGATCGGGGCGAATTTCGGGGGCAGCTGACATGACTTCGGTTTCGGGGGCAGGGCCCCGCATTCTAACCGTCCCGGGCACATCGCGCCCGGACTTGGCTCGCAAGACCGGGCTTCAAGGCTCCTACAACCACTTTGCCCGCTTGAATTGCCAGTACAGAACAGCCGACGCCAGCACGATCGCGATCAGTGCGGCGGGGTAGCCGTATTCCCACTGAAGTTCGGGCATGTGGCTGAAGTTCATCCCCCAGATGCCGGCGAGTGCAGTTGCCACGGCGAAGATACCGGCCCAGGCCGCAAGACGCTTGCTGACCTCGGTCTGATCGATGGTGACCATCGACAGGTTCACCTGGATGGCCGTGCCAATGGTGTCGCGAATGCTGTCGAGCGATGCGTTGAGGCGCGTAAGGTGGTCATACACGTCGCGGAAGTAGTGGCGGCTGTTGCTGCACACCTCGGGGACACGGCCGCTGTGCAGCTTTCCGGCCGCTTCCATCAAGGGCGTGACGGCGTGCTTGAGCAGGGTGACCTTGCGCTTGAGCCGGTACAGACGCCGGATGTTGGTGGGCGCAGCGCCCTTGGTGAAAATCCGCTCCTCCATCGCTTCGAGATCGGTTTCGAGCTTTTCGATGAGCGGAAAGTAGCGGTCGACCACCGCATCCATCAGCGCATACAGCACATAGCCCGGCCCCTTCACCAGCATCTTCGGTTCACGTTCGCAGCGCGCGCGGACGCCGAGGAAGTTCTGCTGGCTGCGGTTGCGGACCGAAAGGATGTAGTTGCGCCCGACGAAGGTATGCACTTCACCGACGGCGAGCTTTCCTTCCTGCTCTTCGACCAGGTGCATGACTGCGAACACCTCGTCGTCGTACTCCTCGACCTTGGGGCGCTGGCGACCGTGATTGGCGTCTTCCACTGCGAGCTCATGCAGCCCGAAAGCCGCCTTCATCTGCGCCATCTCTTCAGGGGTTGCATCCTTGAGCGCCACCCAGACGAAGCAGTCCTGCTTGTGAAGGTAGGAGGAGATTTCGCTGATCGGGAGATCGGCCAGCTTGCGGCCGTGCTGGTAGGCAGTGCAGTTTATGAGCATGAGATCATGGCGCAGTTGAGCTCATGCAAGTCTAACCCGCTTTGCGATTCGGGCAGCGGGGCAGCGGCTGTGGTGCGGCGGGCGCAGTGTCACATCCGCCGCACCTCATGCTTACTTCGCGGGTGCTTCCGCTGGTGCCGCTTTGGACTCCATGGCCTTGTCCAGCTTCAGCTTGTCGGCCTTGAGCTGGTCGATCGTCGCCCGCCGTTCGGCGGCCTTGTCCTCAGCCGACTGTCCGGTGTCGGTCGACGCAGCGGGAAGGTCGTCAGTCGTTTTGCTTCGCGGCGTGTCATCGACGGCTGTCCGGGTTCCGCTGTCAGGGATGTCGTCTGTCGTCTTCGAGCCGGTCTTCTTTTCCGGTGTCTTTGACTCGCTCGACGTCTCGTAACCTGCCTCGATACCGACGGCGATATCGCGATTCTCGGCCTGCTGCTTTATTTCATTGCCGATGATCTGCGTGCCGCCCTCTGCCTTGATGTCGGCCTCCTGGTTGATGACGTTGTTGCCCTTGATCGTCACCGTACCGCCCGAGCCGATCGACGTGGCGGTCGACTCTACCTTGTCTGCGTAGCCGACGTTGCCGCCAACGGCGCCGGTTTTCTCCTTGCCTTCGCTACCCGAGGTCGCCCCGATTTCGGCCTGAACGCCAAAGGACGTCGTGGTTTCGGTGTTCCTGGCTGCACGCAGATTGACGTCGCCTCCGGCGGCGATGCCCGTGTCGCCTTCAGCGCTGAGCGCCGTACCTTCGAAGTTGGCGTCCTTGCCTGCCGAGATGCTGATGCCACCGCTGCCAGCCTTGATCGACCCGACTTGCGCTGTGCTGCTGTTGCCGTTCTCCTGTTCATAGCCACCGCCCAGACCCATTGCCTTGTCGCCACCCTTTTCGGAACTCAGGGAAAGACTGGCGTTTGCGGCCTGGCTCGACGATTCGGTCGTGTCGCGTGCGGCCTTGAAGTCGACATTGCCCCCTGCATCGATGCCGACAGCATCGCCGGCTTCCAGCTGTGTCCCCTCGAAGCTCGCGTCGCCCGTGGTCTTGATGTTGATGCTGCCACCCGCTGCCATGCCACCTGCACGTGCGGTGCTCGTCTTCTCGCCCTCGTTCCCCATGCCGTATTCGGCATCGAGACTGCCGCCCGCCTTGCCGACCACGTCCACCTTGAGTTCGGCGGAGATGTCCTGCGACGAGCTGCTGCTGGTCGTGGTGTCCTTCGCTGCCTGGTAATCCAGCGAGCCCGCTTCGAGGTTGATGTCACCGCCGGATTCGAACTGCGTTCCGATCAGGGTCGTCTTCTCTTCCGACGTGGACGTGATGCTGCCGCCAGATTTGTAGCGCGTGGTGACGGCGGTCGTGCTGGCTTCACTCTCGCCTTCAGAAGCGCCGGTATAGCTGGCACGGAAACCTGCGCCAGCGCCTGCGCCAGATTCTGTTTCGGATTCACCCTTGGAGTTCGCACTGGCTCCGGCCTCCGCCGATGCTCCCGCACCGACGCCGATCCGGGCATCGTGACTGGAACTGCTCGAACTGGAGTAGCTGCTGTCCTCGGCCGCGATCTCGCGGATCTCGCGCGCGGTTTGATCAATGTTTCCGGCCGCTTCGATCTGCGTCCCCTGATCGACGATGGTGTCCTTCGCGGTCCGGGTGATGTTGCCACCTGACTTGAAGCTCGAAGTGACCTGGGTGACAGAGCCCTCGGCACTGGACTCCTCTTCCCTGTTGTAGCGCAGGCCGGTGCTCGCGTTTGCTTCCGCGCCGGCGCCGGCTTCTGCCGTGCCTGCCGCGCTGTTGCTCAGCCGTGTTGGATTGGCCTCGGTGCCTGCGTTTGCCTCGGCCTTCGCATCCGCGCCGACATACACGCCCGCAGTCTGCGTCGTCTTCGAGGAAGTGCGTTCGTCGATATCCTGTGCTGCCCGATTGACGATGTTCGTCGCCTCGATGTTCATGTCACCGCCGGATTCGACTTCGGCACCGACGAAGGTCGCATCCTGCCCAGCGGTGATGTTCATGCTGCCGCCTGACTTGAGTGTCGAGCCCGTGTTCCTCAACGTATATTCGGTTGTACTCTCGTTCTCAGTGCGCGCGCCAATCGTCGTCGTACCGCTGGCCCCGGCCGATGCGTCCGCACCCGCGCTGGCGTTGGTTCCGGTTGTGCCGGCTCTTGCCTGGGCTTCTGCGTTGGCACCTGCCGAAGACTCGCCGTCGTTGTAGATGCCCACCGACGTCCGGGTTGTCTCCGTGTTACTCCAGGTCTCGTTGCGCCCGGCGAGAACTTCGACGTTCTCGGCTTCGAGGTTCATGTCCCCGCCCGACTCGACGTTCGATCCCTGCACCCTGAGTGTGCCCTTGGTGCTTGCATTGAGGTTTCCACCGACCGTCAGGCTGGAAGCAACGCTGGTGTTGGAGCCCGCATTTGTCGTACTGACCGTGGTTTCCGCAAACTTGAGATCGGCTGAGCCGGACGCTTCCGCGTTGGCATTGGCGCTTGCGTCGGCGCTGGCACGTCCGGACGCGCTTTCCGATGCAGATGCCGACTTGCTGCCCGAATCGCTCTCACCCGAACTGCCAGTCTTGAGGAAGGTCGTGGTTTCGGTAACCGTGGTCGTGCGTTCCTCGTCCAGTCCGTCGAGAATATTGATGCCCTTGGTCGCGGTTATGTTCGCATCACCGCCGATCGCGACATCCGATCCCTGAATGGTCATCTCGTTCTTCGCTTCGATGTCGGCATTGCCGCCGACATTCAGCGTCGAACCCGCGTTGGTGCCTTTGAAGCTGTCCGTCGTGGTCTTTTCGGTGCCCCAGACGCCTCCACCGACGCCGACGCCGGATGTCTCGGTTACGCTCTTGGTGGTGAGCTTGTCCTGACGGGAGATGACATTGAAATCACCTCCGGTGTCGATATCAAGGTCGCCGCCGACGTTGGCGTTGGAACCCGCAATCGTAGTGTCGCCGCCACTGTTGAGCTTGAGGTTGCCGCCAGTCTGAAGGTTCGAGCCGATGTTGGTTTCGGCGGTGGTGGTGGTGGTCGTGGACGAGTTGTGTGCAGGACCAAGGTACAAAGATTCGCGCGTCGTCGTGGTGGTCTTGTCGACGATGGTGTCGAAGGTGATATCACCACCGGCCGTCAGCGAAGCGTCACCACCGGCAGTCACGTTAGCGCCAGTGACCTTGATGTCTTTGGCAGCGTCGAGGTCCAGCGAACCCGTGGCCTGAATTCCGCCAGTCTTGCCGATGGTCGTTATATAGTTTTCTTCGTTTCCGCTTCCCGACGTAAGGGTTTCATTGGTGATGTTGCCCTCGGTCGACCTGAGGCTGACATCGCCGCCGCTGATCGTCCCGCTCACGTTGGAAATGTCGCCCTTGGTGGTGATGCTCAGGCTCTTCTCGCCCGATATCGTGCCGCCGGTGTTGGTCAGGGTTGTGAGGTTAAGGGTGGCCTCGTCGGTCGCAATCACCGCTCCACCCGTAATCATGTCACGCGTGCTCTGGGCGAGATAGACCTGAGGCGCGAGCACTTTCTGCCCGGCAACCTCGACTTCCACCATCCAGACAATATCCTGGGAAAGCCCGGAAATCTGCGCGGCAGTCAGCGGCTTTCCGTACACCAGGCCCAGACTCTTGCCCTGATCAAGGGCCTGGTCCATCAATCGCTGCATTTGACCCGCTTCGTCGCCGTAGCCCTTGAGTACGTTGCTGCCGGTCTCAGCAATCAGTTGCTGACGAATCAGATAGGCTTCGTAGTTTGAATCACCAAGGCGCTTCAGGACGTTGTCGGGATTGTAGCCATAGCGGTTCTGCAGGTAGTCGGAACCAACGAAGTTGGAGCCAACGGCGAACAGGGGATTGGTTTCAATCAGGTAAGCCGAGCCCGGGTTCTTCGAGACCACAAAGTAGCCATTGGGGTTGGTTGGCAGGACGATGCTGACGCCGCCAAGGGGCACCGTCGAGCCCGCCACGACAGCAGAGCTGCCGGTCGCCGAGGTTCCGGAGACCGAGCCGACGCCTGTGGCACCACTTTGTGCAGTGGTACCGGCCCCGATGCTCGAAGGGCTGGCATTCCAGGGTGAGCTCTGGTTGTGAAGGGAGAACCCTGTCGCAATGAGCGAGCCCGCAAAGATCCCGGCGCCGTACGAATAGGAGGTCGCGGTCGCAGTCGTACTGCTGTAGCCCTGGTTGTAATACCAGTCACTGCCCGTGAGGGCCCAGTCCTTGTAGGTGTGCCAATACTCCGTAATCTGCTGGCTTTGCAGCGAGAGATCGTCGTTGGTGAAGCTGCCCGAACCGCTGATGGTCATCGTGCCCGCGCTGGCCGCGAGGACCGCCCCTGAGTTGAACGCAGCGCTGAACCCGGAGATGCTCATGTCGCGGCCCGCGATGATCTGCGGCTTCGTATTCGGGATGGCGGACGTAAAGTACTGGTACCGCGTGCCTGTGCGTTTGTAGTACCACCGCTCGTCACCGGGTGGTGGGCACGCACCGTTACACCAGTAGCCATCGTCTTTCGTACTGCCCCAACTCGTTGATGACCATTGGCGAGAAGGCACTCCCCCCGGGATTTCGTTACGGAAGGTCGTTGCCGAGATAGCGATATCGCGGCTCGCGTTGATCATGCTGTTGTTGGTGAAGGTGCCGCCTGCGATGAGCGTCATGTCCCCACCGGAGTCGAACGTGCCGGTGCTTGTGTAGTTGTTCAGATCTCCGCTTGTCGCCCGCAGGGTGAGCTGATTACCCGCATAGAAGGCGCCGTAGTTGTCGATATCGCTGCCGCCCGTAGCAAGCACGCTCAAGGTAGAGAGAGACGACATCCCGCCGGTGCTGCGGTTCGTCACGCCTGCCGCCGTGATTGCAAGATCGTCGTTCGAATGAATGGCGCCATAGTTGCTGACGCTGCCACTGACAGTCATCTGGCTGGCACCGGAGTTCATCGCACCAAACAGCAGGGCGCTGCTGTTGCTGGCACTGCCGTTGGTCAGGGATGATGCGGTGAGCGTCGTGCCACTGCTCCCATAGATCTTGCCCTGGTTTGAGATCCATCCGGCGACGATGTTCATCGTCGAGCCGGCGAAAAGGACGCCTGAGGCCGAATTGTCGAGCGTTTCGACACGGCTGCCACGACCCAGCGTCATGGCTGTGCCGGACTGAATGCGACCTGCATTGGTAAGGACAAGGGCGGTCAGGTCGACCGCGCCGTCGCCGATCATGGTGCCACCCGCCACGTTCGACACGCCATCCCCACTGACGATCGTCAGGGTGTCGGTACTGCGAACCTGACCACTGTTGGTCAGCACATCTCCTACCGTCCGGGTTGCGGTGAGCGTGGCGAGATCTGCGCTGTCGATGAACCCGGTGTTGTTCAGGGTGTTGCCCTGCAGGGCAAGGGTGTCGTTCAGTCCAGTCGTCTTGACTGTGCCGCTGTTGGCGATCGCTGCCGTGGCCACCACGGTCAGGCCGCCTGCGGACTGGATCGTGCCCTGGTTGTCGATTGCGCCGCTGACCGCAAGGCTGCCGTCTGCATTGGCTGCCGTTGAAACAATGAGGCGCGACGCGCTGCCACTGTTGGTGAAGCTCGTCGCATTCACCGTGCTGCCGGTGGCGGCCTGGATCGTCCCTGCGTTGCTGATGGTGCCCGCGGTGAGGGCAAGTGAAGCCTGGCTAAGGACGTTGCCACCGGCGAGGTTGTTCAGGTTGACCAGATGGCCGACGCCGCCGATTGTCAGCAGCGCAGCGGACTGGAGACGTCCGGCGTTGGTGAGCAGGAAGCTGGTTCTTGCGGAGCTGACATTGAGGGTGCTGTCAGCGATGATCCTGCCTGCCGCAAGTTGTTGAAACGCGTTACCGACATCGAGGCGCATCGCACC
The DNA here is from genome assembly GCF_057621855.1 of Parazoarcus sp. PS-13 R2A. Taxonomy (NCBI): domain Bacteria; kingdom Pseudomonadati; phylum Pseudomonadota; class Betaproteobacteria; order Rhodocyclales; family Zoogloeaceae; genus Parazoarcus; species Parazoarcus sp. PS-13 R2A. The sequence continues at coordinate 37,652 of NZ_JBYEXN010000007.1, read as the reverse complement.
GCCCGCCTGCAATGCGCCACTGTTGGCAAAGCTCGTTCCGGTGGTGGCCGTTGCCGTTGCGTTCAGCAGGCCGCCTCCGTCGATGGTGCCGCTGTTGTCGATGGTCCGCGCTTCGAGGTCGAGTGTCCCGTTACTGCCTCCATTCCCGGTCCGGAGCGCCAGAATCTGACCACTGTTGGTGAGTGTGGTGCCCGCCTGGATGTCGAGCGCGCCAGCGGACTGGACCAGTCCCTGGTTGTCGAAAGTGCTACCGATGTTGAAGTCACCAGCGCCGTAAACGGCCGAGGTTGTTGATGCGATGAAGCTCGAGCCGGCGCTATTGATGAAGCGTGTGGCATCGACCGTGCTGCGATCGACCGCCTGTACCGTACCACTGTTTTCAACGGTGTCTGCGTTCACCGAAAGGGTCTTGGCAAGCAGTTCGCCGCCTGACTGGTTGAACAGGTCGGTGGCGCGGGTAGCGTCGCCCACGCCAAGCTCGCCGCCTGCCTCAACACGACCGCTGTTAATGAAACCGCCACCCTGGGCAATGACCTCGATATCACCACCGGCCGCGACATCGCCACGATTGTCGACGACAATCGCAGTGACCGAGAGCGCGTCGGCAACCTGAACGTCAGTGCTGGCTGAAAGTGCAACCTCACCGTTGCTCGCGGCCAATGTCACATCATCGGTGCTCAGGACTTCGGTATCGGCGAGGTCGATATCGCCGCTCGTAGCCTGGATGCTCAGACTGCGGCTTGTCGCTGCACTATTGGCGCCGCTGTAAAGCCGGGCGCCGTTGCTGGTCTGAATGTCTGCGGCGGTGATCTCGAGATCGCCACCCGCGCCCCAGACCGATCCGTTTGCGCTCGCTGCACCACTGAGGTTGATGCTCGAATCCTTGCCGGCAAAGCGCACCTTGCCTGTGGAGGCGTCGCTCATTGTTGCAGCATCGACACTCAGGTCGCTGGATGCGAACAGCTCGCCTTCTGCCAGACGGACCTGTCCGGCCGTTGCGGTGATGGCGAGGTCGTTGGCCGCCGAGAGCTTCGCGCCGCTGCCGTTGAGCAGCACATCGTCGGTTCCGCTCGCTGCGGAGGACGCAATGCGGTTGTCGCGGGCCGCGCTGATCGTCGACTGAACCTCGATCTTTCCGGCACTGGTCAGGGTGAAATCGTCAACCGTCGCTGCGGCTTCGCCGAGCATGCGCACACCTACGCCAGCCTCGGTCGCGATCAGCCGGATGCGGCCGGCGTACATGCCGCCCAGAGCGCTGGAGTCGATCGCGTATTCGGGTGCGGCGCCTTCTCCGGTTGCTGTTCCCGTGACTGAACGGCTTGCGTAGCTCCACTTGTTGGTGCCGGTCGTGACCCCGATCGAGCCGTCGGCAGCGGTGTTGATCTGACTGTCGATCCTGATCGAACGGGTTACGAGGTCCAGCGTCTGCTGTGCGCTCGCATTGAGCCCGGCACCGTTGATCAGGATATCGCCGCGGGTCACGGTGAAATGGGAAAGACTGCCGTCAGCATTGAAGCCGGGCATGCCGGTGGTGAGCGTGGCGCGGTCGGTATTGATGAAGCCACAACCCGAACAGGTAATCCCGTTGGGGTTGGCGACGATCACGTCGGCCTTCCCGCCGAGGACTTCGGTGAAGCCGGCGAGCGTGCTGCGCCGGGTCGACACCACTTCGTTGAGGATGACGCGGGCTTCGGCCGCGAGGTTCACGTTGGCCATGACCTGGCCCGCGAGTTGCGACTGGCGTGCGATCTCGGACGTATTGCCGTTGTTGAGCACAAGGCCAACTGACTCGACGTCGTAACGGGTGTACGTGTTGTGGGACAGTCCGGCCGCGTTCGCGGTGTTGATATTGACGACCGGGACGCCGTTGGGCGCGATATAGGCGTTCGTGTTTCCACCGGTCGGCACCACGGTAGTGGCTGCGTTAACCTGTGCGAAGGCACAGGACGACACGCCAAACAGGCCCGAGCCGATGGCCGCGACCAGCATTGCGCGGCTGGAGGGGGAGCAACTGCTCTTTGCGTGTCCCTTGGCGCTTTCCGGGGCAACGACATAAGCGCCTCTGGCGGCGCTCCAGATCAGGCGAAAGGCGCGGTTCATGGTGGCGTGTCCGTTCATGGCAATTTTTCTCTTATAGCGAGTAGCTGAGGCGAACCCAGGTCTGGGGCTCTTCGGCCGTCATGAAATCAGGCATGTCGATCGGGTAGGCGGTGAAGACATCCAGGCTCCCGCCCTTGATGGACAGCGTCACCCCGACGGCGCCGCCTTGCAGAAGGCCCTGCGGAATGCCAGCAACCCGGTTGCTGACCTCGCCTTGGTCAAGCGCCATGTAGAAGCGCATCGGCATTGCCGTGCCGTTCACGCTGAACGTGCGGCGCAGTGAGAGCTCATTGCGCACGTAGTAGCCGTGATCACCCGACAGCGTGTTGTCAACGAAGCCACGCACGGTGTAGATGCCACCGATCAGCAACTGCTCCGAGCCGTAGAGGGTGTCTTTTGCGATCTGTCCGGTCAGCTGGCTGGTAAATGCAAGATCAAGCTCGCCGACCTGGAAAGGGCGACTGAAGTAGTAGCCGTACTTGTACTTCTCGAACTGCGCACGCGGCGCTTCGCGCGGGAGATTCGGACCATCCTTGAGCGCGCCCGCAAAATCGAGGCCTCTGGCGTAACCGAGTTCAAGCGTCAGCGAACCACCCAGAAAACCGGTCGTGAGCGTGGTATCGAGATCGAAGATGGAAAGACGCCTGCTGCTGACTCCGAGCAGGAGTCCTTCGAGGTAGTTCTTCGACGACTTCATGGTGAGGGTGCCTGCGAGGCCGACTCGGCTCGTCTGATCACGAAACACTGTCCGATCCAGACGCCAGATATCGCTCTCGCTGGTACCACTCGTTTGCAGGTCGAGCCCGCTCGGGGCATTGACCATGCTGACGTAGCGCGATTCGCTCTTGGTGAAGGTGAAGGTCGAGTATCCAAGCGGCAGAACGAAGGTCAGGCTGTTGCTCTCCGACAGCTTGCGATCTTCATCGTGAGGCGCGGACTGACGGTGGGAGTACAGCAGAAACTCGTTCAGCCCGAACAGGCGGTCGGCGCTAAGGCTGACGCCGTATTGTTCGTCACCCGTGGACTTCGAGCCCTGGTTGTCGTACGACAGCGAGGCGTGAAACGGTGTGGACGGTTCATTGCGGACAGCGACGACACTGCCGCCAGGTGCGTCTCCCGGACGGATGTCCATGACCGCGTTGTTGGACGCAAGGCGGTTAATCTGCTCCATGCCCTGCTCAATGTCGCGCAGGTTCAGCAACTCCCCAGCCGAGACGGGGAAGGCGTTTGACACGCGCACGCTGCCCTCTGCGCCATCCTCAAGCAGAATCTTCTCGATGACGCCTTCGATGACGAGGATCTCGAGTTGACCGGTGCTGAGGTCCTGCTGCGGCAGATAGGCGCGTGTGGTGACAAAGCCACGGAATATGTAGTCCTGAGTGATGAGCGCAAGGATTTGCTCGATCTCAGAAACGCCGAGACAACGACCGGAGAACTCTGACTCGATCCGTTCCCTCGTCGAGGAGCTCAGATTGGGTGCGCCCGAGATGGAGATCTTTTTGATCTCCCGGCAAGTAAGGCCTGCGCCCGAGGCGTCCACCGGCGGCATCAGCCCGCGCGTATCGATGCCGCCACCACTGCGATCAGGCGGAATCTGGCGCTCAAGCTCCTGACGTCGTCTGAGTTCGTCCTGACGCTGCAGGATCTCAGCCTGACGGGCGGCTGCGTCCCGATCAGGCTGAGCCGGGGCTTGAGCACGTGCCTGAGGGATCAGAGTGAGGGTCAGAGCGAGCGCAACCAGCACGGGCAGGCTGCGGTTGAAACCATGGAGGAGTTGGGGCGTTACCCATTTCTTCAGTGCGGTTACGGCGGCGAGGCGAGTCATTGGCAGTCCGGTGGCTTCTAGCTGCCCCGGATGCTAGGTGCTATCGGATTGCTGAAACTTACATTTCCTGACAATTGCCAGGCAAGACGCCAGAAAACGGTAAAAACTCACGGTCGTTTGCAAAAAAACGACGGGTTGCTCGGCATTACTACTATTGAATTAGTCAGTGCTAATGAGAATTTCGCACTTCGGCCGCCGGGCAACCGGGCGCATTTCAGGCGATCAACACGACTGGCGCGCTGAACCGATAGCCTTCTCCCCGTTCGGTTTCGAGTGGCAGTCGAAAACCTGTCTTCTCCCGCCAACGGCGGCGCAGGCGACTGATCAGTGTGTCGAGTCGGCGTTGGTCGTAGTCCAGCCATTCGTGCCCCATTGCGGAAACGATCGAACGGCGGCTTACAGGCCCGCCTTGCTGCGCGGCCAATGCACGCATCAGCGTCATTTCGAGGGCCGTCAGGTCCATTTGTTCGCCAGAGGGTGCTGCGACACCGTATTGGCGACAATTCAACTGCCATTGCTCGCTTGGCTGGTCCGCGGCGGGAATGCGACGTCCGAGTGCTCGTATGACTGCAACCAGTTCATCGATGCTCACCGGTTTGACCAGATAGTGATCGGCACCGCCATCGAGTGCTTTCAGCTTTTCACGCGTATCGCTGCGTGCGGTGAGCATGATGATTCCCAGTGCCGCCTGGTCTGCGCGCATTCGGTAGGCAATGGAATGACCGTCCTCACCTGGCAGGCCGATATCCAGAATCAATAAATCCGGAATAAACGCGCCTCCACCGACCAAGTCGTCCAGCGCCGTTGCACTGGTCACCCCGCGTGCGTTGAAACCGGCATGCTCAAGCCCGAACAAGAGATCGTCCAGCAGGTCGTTGTTGTCTTCGACGATGACGATATTCATGGGTTTGGAGAGTCGGCAACCGGTTGGCGCGGAAATGTCACCCTAAAACAGCAGCTACCATGTGCATTGCGTTCAAGGCAAACCTCGCCGCCGTGGAGACGTGCAATCCTGCGCACGATGTAGAGCCCGAGGCCGGTGCCCGGAATATCTCCTTGGGAGGAGCCTCGAATATATCGGAGGAACAGGCTTTGCACCAATTCTTCCGGAATGCCCTTTCCGTGGTCGTTGACGCGAACATGCACGGCGTTTTCCGATTCGACGACGGACAAGGCGACCGGACTCCCCGCTGGTGAGTACTTGAGTGCGTTATCAAGCAGATTGCCGACCACGATCTGGAAAAGCGCGATGTCTACCCGCGCCCGGATGGCAAAGTCGGCGTTGAACTGCACACGCTGCTGCGATTCGAGGCCGCTGACCACCTGCCGACAGGCCTCAGTCAGATTCACCTCCTCGAATTGCGCCACCAGCCCCTCGTCGTCGACGCGGTCACTGGTAAGCAACTGGTTGAGCATGTCAGTGATCCTCGCGATGCCGCGCTGAATTCGGCCGTGACGCTTGGACGTCTCCGGATTTGCGTCGGCATCGAGGAGCTTGAGCCCATGCGCGGCGCCCTGGATCATCGCCAGCGGTGTGCGCAGTTCATGTGACAGCATGGCCATGAACTGCTGTTGCTGGGTTCTTGCGCTGTGCGCCTGCTCGGCGCGGATTTCGGCTCTTGCCGCGCGGTCGAGTGCGTTGCGGTGTTCTTGCTCCTGAGTCCGGAAGCGCGCACTCAACGCAAGATGAAAGGCCAGCACCGTACCCAGCGTCCCAGTCTGAAAGCCATGGCGCAGCCAGAAGTTGCCCGGCAGGATGCCAAGCAGCGTGAGAACGCCGGCCAGGCTGCCGAACAGGCCGGATGCGCAGGCCAGCGCAACGAAGGTTGCGCCAGCGCGGCGGGTGTGAACAAGCGCGAGGCTTCGACAGAGGCTGATGAGCGTAAGCACGACGGCGAACGCCATGGCAATGCGAACCACTTCCGTATAGTAGCCCACGAGGGCCAGCGGGATGCCGAACAAGGAAAACCACCACATGAAGCGGTAGAAGATGTGGAGAGCCGGGTTCTTGTCCGTGACTTCAAGCACGAGTTGGTAGAAGCGCGCTCCGCTCGCAAGCAGCAGCAGGGTGCTGACTGAAGTCCAGGCGTTTTCAAGCAAGGGCATCTCGGGGAGCAGGTATTGCCCGACGAAACCGTTTGTGCCAAGGAGGTTCAGCACCGTCGTCCCGAGGTAGATCAGGTAATAGCGGAACACGGCCTCGGTTCGCCACAGACTGGGCCAGAGATTGACCAGAATGATCATTACGATCACGCCGTAGAACAGTCCGAACAAGCCGTATTCGAGGGTTGCCGAGTCCTGGAAATCCTTGGGCGACCATCTCGTCAGGCTTAGCACCGACGAGCTGCTGGTCTCGAGACGCATGTAGTAGGTCTGGCTCTGTTCGGGATCCGGCTGGAGCGCGAACACGAATCCCCGGTATGGAATCTCCCGTGCGGAAAATTGGAGGTGGTCACCTGCGCGTCGTACCTCGAAACCATTCGGACGGGTCGTGTCGGGGACAAACAGTCGCAGGTCGTCGAGATACGGGGGGTGAGCGACCAGCCAGATCGGTGCGTTGTCATGCACTGAAGCGCCGAGCGTGAAACGGAACCAATGCACCTTGCGCGTGTAACCGGCGGAAAACCCGTTCGTGACCTCGACAAACTCGTGTGCACGCGCTGGCGCGCTGATGCGCTCGATCGTCTCCGTTCCATCCGGATCGACAAGAACGGCCAGGGCAACGGGTTCGCCGGCCTGTGCCAGCGCAAGTGCTGGCAGAAGGGCAAGACAGAAGACCAGCGTCCGGATGTACGCGAGGGAAAGCCGGAACGATGGTAACTGGTTCAGGCTCAAGCCTTCACCGCGTCCAGCAGCTCACGTACGGCTTTCACTCGCTGTTTGAGGTCGGGGAGGCTGGCGCGGCGGATAAGTTTGTCCGGCCCGGCCATCTTGGTGCTGCGGTCCTTCTGGATCAGGAAGATGACCTTGACCGGATCGATGGGCGCAGCCTTGCCGAACTGGATGCTGATCTGCGCATCGGATGCGTCGAGCTTCTGTACGTCCCAGGGCTTGAGCAGAAGGCGCATGCGGTGGGTTTCGAGAAGCGCGAGGGCCTGTGGCGGGAGTTCGCCGAAGCGGTCAATGAGCTCTTCCTGCAGATCGCGCAGTTCTTCCTCGGCCTCGCAGTTGGCCAGGCGCTTGTATAGCGTCAGGCGCTCCTGAACGTCAGGGCAATATTCGGTGGGGAGCAGGGCGGGGGTGTGCAGGTTGATCTCGGAGACCACTTCCAGCGGCTGGCTGAGGTCGGGCTCCTTGCCGGCTTGAAGATCCCGGACTGCATGCTTGAGCATCTCGGTGTAGAGACTGAAGCCGATCTGCTGGATCTCCCCGGACTGATGTTCACCCAGTACCTCACCTGCGCCCCGGATCTCGAGGTCGTGCATCGCCAGATAGAAACCCGAGCCCAGCTCGTCCATCATCGCGATGGCTTCCAGACGTTTCTGTGCCTGAGCCGACGGCTTGGCGTTGGCGTCGGTCAGCAGGTAGGCGTAGGCCTGATGGTGGCTGCGTCCGACGCGGCCACGCAGCTGGTGGAGCTGGGCCAGACCGAAGCGGTCGGCCCGATTCATGATGATGGTGTTGGCGGTCGGGATGTTGATGCCGGTTTCGATGATGGTGGTGCACAGCAACAGGTTGGCGCGCTGCTGGGTGAAGTCGCGCATCACGCGCTCGAGTTCGCGCTCCGGCAGCTGTCCGTGCCCGACCACGATGCGGGCCTCGGGCAGCAGGTCGGCGAGGTCGTTGCGCATGTTCTCGATGGTGTCGACTTCGTTGTGCAGGAAGTAGACCTGACCGCCGCGCTTGAACTCGCGTAACACCGCCTCGCGCACGATGCCCTTGCTCCAGCGCTGTACGAAGGTCTTGATCGCCAGACGTTTCTGCGGCGCGGTGGCGATCACCGAGAACTCGCGCAGCCCCTCCATCGCGAGGCCCAGCGTACGCGGAATCGGGGTGGCGGTGAGGGTGAGGATGTCGACCTCGCTGCGCAACTGCTTGAGGGCCTCCTTCTGACGCACACCAAAGCGGTGCTCTTCGTCGATGATCACCAGGCCGAGGCGTTTGAACACCACGTCCTTCTGCAACAGGCGGTGCGTACCGATGATGATGTCGACCTTGCCCTCGCCAAGCTGAAGCAGTGCTTCCGTCTGTTCCTTGGCCGACTTGAAGCGCGACAGTTCGGCAATCTTGATCGGCCAGTCGGCGAAGCGGTCGGCGAAGGTCTGGTAGTGCTGTTCGGCCAGGAGCGTGGTCGGGCACAGGACGACCACCTGCTTCCCGTCCGCGACCGCGATAAAGGCGGCACGCAGCGCGACTTCGGTCTTGCCGAAGCCGACGTCGCCACAGACGAGGCGATCCATCGGGCGGCCTGACTTCATGTCGGTTACCACGGCGTCGATGGCCGCCTGCTGGTCGGGGGTGGTTTCAAACCCGAAGGCCTCGGCGAAGGCTTCCAGATCATGTTGCTTGAAGTCGAAGCGGTGCCCCGGGCGGGCAGCACGCTGGGCGTAGAGCGAGAGCAGTTCGGCAGCGGTGTCGCGTACCTGCATCGCCGCCTTCTTCTTCGCCTTTTCCCATTGTCCCGAACCGAGCCGGTGGAGGTCGAGGTTCTCCGGGTCAGCGCCTGCATAACGCGTGATGACGTGAAGTTGCGATACGGGTACGTAGAGCTTGTCGCCACCGTTGTATTCGAGATGCAGAAACTCGGTATCCCCTTCACCGAGGTTCATGTGGATCAGCCCAAGATAGCGCCCAATCCCGTGCGAAACGTGCACTACCGGATCGCCGATCTTGAGTTCCGACAGATCGCGCAGCCAGCCCTCCATCGTTGCGGCCTTGCGGTTGTCGCGGCGGGCACGGGTGCGTGCAGTCGCGGCGTACAGCTCGGTTTCGGTAATGATCGCGAGCCTGGCTTCGGGCAGGATGAAGCCCGCACCCAGTGGTGCCGTGCCGAGCGCGATCGGCTCTCCGGACACGGCGAAGCCGTCGAAATCGGCGCTGGCTTCGGGCCAGACGCCATATTCGGCCAGGTACTCGGCCATGGTTTCGCGCCGTCCGGGTGAGTCCGCGAGCAGCAGCACCCGACCGTCGAATGCGGCGCAGAAGGCCTTGAGCTTGTGCAGCGGATCGCTCGCCTTGCGCTCCACCGCGATGTCGGGAAGGGGCAGGGCGGCCGGCGTACTGGCGCTCTCGCTGCTGCTGCCAAGGACCAGCCGGGGGTGATCCTTGAGTGCGACGAAGAAGGCTTCGTCACTGAGAAAGAGTTTCTCCGGTGGCATCACCGGCCGTGTTCGATCTCCCTTGAGCAGATCGTAGCGTGAGCGTGTGTCGCGCCAGAACTCCGCAATCGCGCCGGGCACGTCGCGATGCAAGAGCACCGGCGTATCTGCGGGCAGGTAGTCGAACAGCGTGGCAACTTCGTCGAAGAACAGCGGAAGGTAATACTCGATCCCTGCCGGCGCGATGCCGTTGGAGACGTCCTTGTAGATCGTCGCCCGGGTCGGGTCGCCCTCGAAGGTTTCACGGAACTGTCCACGGAAGCGGCTGCGGCCCTTGTCATCGAGCGGAAATTCCCGCGCGGGCAAGAGGCGGATCTCCTTGACCGGGTACACGGTGCGCTGCGTGTCGGGGTCGAAGGTCTTGATACTCTCGACTTCGTCGTCGAAGAGATCGATCCGGTAAGGCAGGGGCGAACCCATCGGGTACAGGTCCACCAGTCCGCCGCGTACCGAGAACTCGCCCGGGCTGACGACCTGGGTGACGTGCGCATAGCCGGCGACGGCCATCTGCATGCGCAGCTGCTCGACGTCAAGCTGCTCGCCTTGCTTAAGAAAAAAGGTATAGGCCGCAAGAAAGGCTGGCGGCGCCATGCGATAGAGGGCCGTGCTGGCCGGGACCAGGACGACGTCGGCCTCACTGCGGGTGATCGCGTACAGGGTGGACAGCCGTTCGGAGATCAGGTTCTGGTGGGGCGAAAAACTGTCGTAGGGCAGGGTCTCCCAGTCCGGCAGCAGATGCAGGCGCAAGCCTGGCGCAAGCCATGCGATTTCGTCCTGGAGGCGCTGTGCATCGAGCGGATTCGCGGTCACCACCGCCAGCATCCGGCCGCGCCCTGCCAGCTGCGCAATCACGAGTGCGTCAGCCGACCCGCTCAGTTGGGGCAGGTCGATCCGTTTGCCGGCCTTGGGCAATGCAAGGGCGGAGACGGTGGGGAGCAGCGTGTCGATTGAGCGGGGCATGGGGCTTCGCGGAGGCGTTCTTGCAGCAGGAAAGCGCCCAATTATAGGCGAACCAGTCACGCATGACGGCCGATGGGGCCGTCAGACGGTGATCTCAGGCGTAAGTGTCGATGGTGGGGCGTGCCGTGGGCGTCGCGCTGACCTGCGAAACAAGCTGGTTTAACGCCGTCTCGCGCCGCTCGGCGAGTGCGGGGTCCGCTTTGGCCTGGGCGTTGATCTCCTGGCGTGCTTCGATTGCCATGCGGTCCGCCTGCGCTGCGACCTGGCGGTCCTGCGCGGAAGGGTCGGCGGGTGCGAGGGCTGCGGCGCGGATTCTTGTCGCGCGTTCGAGCGTTTCTTCAGGCGTGCTGCCGGGCGAAGTGTCGATGCCGACCTCGCCCGCAACCGCGTAGCGCTTGTTATCGGGGCCGACCTGGTAAGTGAAACTGGCGCCGGAGGTAATCAGCTCGCCGCCGGCCGAGACGTGCGCCTGCTCGTGCGCGCGGACCTGCTTGTCTCGCGCCTCGAGCTGAGTCAGTGCCTGCTGTTCCGATTCGCTTAATGCGGTTTCATCGGGGACGCGACGGTTCGCGGCGTTGCCCTGAACCGTAGGTGTATAGGCGGTGAGCGATGAAGTGACACCGGATGTCATCATTTGCGTATGCGCTGCTCGAATGACCTCTTCGATTCTAGACGGCGTTTCACCTCGCGAAAAGCCGCAAACTCCGTCATGTGACAGCGTCCGTGACCGGTGACCGGGTTCAGGCCAAGTCGCCTCGCGTGTGCCCCGCGGCGGCGTGCTCTTCAGCTCGCTTCAGGTGGCAGCGCGTGGTCTTCGGGCAGATCGAACTCGAACTCGTCTGGAACCTGATCCCGCCTTGGCGGCATCTTCTTGCGCAGCCATTCCGCGACGAGGCTGGCGCTTTGCCTCAGATCCTCGGGGGCGAGGTGTTCAATTTCGCCGCCGTCAGCAGCCCGCCACTCGCGGTCGGCGGGGATCATGTCGAAGGCCTGACGCAGTATCGCAGTACCGGGGTCTTCTCGTCCGACCACGAACAAGGTCGGTGCCTGAAGGCTGCGCAACGGGCCCGCGCCCGCGAGGTCTGGACGACCTGCAAGGCAGGCGAGTGAGCCGAACCGATCAGGTTTCTTGGCAGCCGCTCGCACGATTGCGGCACTCGCCGTACCGAATGCAAGCAGACCGATGGGTAGGGCTTCGAGTGGTGGCTGGTGTTCGATCCAGTCGTTTGCAGCGAGCAGACGCTCTGCAAGCCGGGTAACGTTGAAACTGGCGTCCGGATCGTGCTGTTCCTCGTGGCGGGTCAGAAGGTCGAGCGAGAGCGTGGCGAAACCAGCGCCTTGAACAACGCCGGCGATCAGGGCCTGGCGCTTGTGAACGATCGGGTTTGCACCCGGTTGCAGGATCAGCACGAGGCCGCGGACGTCCGGTGCGTGCGAAAGCGTGCCGTCAAGCCAGATGCTTTCTGCCGGTATGCTGATCGGGGTGGTTCGCAGCTTCAATTTGTATCGACCTGAAGTAATAAGCCGGGGCGTCTCGCACAGCATCTCACAGCGTCGAGGGGCGTCGCAACCGCCACGCCTGGCGTGTGTCAGCCGGGCTCGCGATGAATCGGCACGCTGATCCGTCTCGGGCCAAAGGCGCCGACGAATTCGCCGAAGCGGCCAGCAAGCGGCGCATGACAGCTTGGGCACTCGCCCTTGCCGGTGAGTCGGTACGCCAGGATGTCGTACCAGTCACGCTCGATCAGGACTTCGTTGCACTGCGTACAGCGTGTGCGCCCCCCTTCCAGGTCGTGCACGTTGCCGGTGTAGACGTGCTTCAGGCCGGCGTCCAGCGCCAGTTTGCGCGCCCTCGTTAGCGTCTGCGGCGGGGTTGGGGGCAGGTCGTCGAGTTTGAAGTCGGGATGAAAAGCGGTGAAGTGCAGTGGTACTTCGGGGCCCATTTCGTCGTGCACCCAGCGCGACATCGCCTTGATCTCCGCGTCGCTGTCATTGCGTCCGGGAATCAGCAGGGTGGTCAGTTCGACCCATACCTGGGTTTCATGATGCAACCAGACCAGGGTGTTGAGTACGGGCTGAAGGTGGGCGCCGCACAACTGCACATAGAAATCGTCGGTGAAGGCCTTCAGGTCGACGTTCGCCGCGTCCATGCAGGAGAAGAAATCGCCGCGCGCCAGCTCGGTAATGTATCCGGCGGTGACCGCAACGGTTCGAATGTCGCGTCGATGACAGGCCTCCGCCACGTCGATCGCATACTCGGCAAAGATCACCGGGTCGTTGTAGGTGAAAGCGACGCTCGTACACCCGTGAGCCGCCGCCGTCGCAGCGATCTCGTCGGGCGAGGCTGCATCCATCAGGCGGTCCATGTCGCGTGACTTGGAGATGTCCCAGTTCTGACAGAACTTGCAGGCGAGATTGCATCCTGCTGTGCCGAAGGAGAACACGCTGCTGCCAGGGTAGAAATGGTTGAGCGGCTTCTTCTCGATGGGATCGATGCAGAATCCGGAGCTTCGCCCATAGGTTGTGAGCACCATGGCGTCGCCTTCGCGCATGCGCACAAAGCAGGCACCGCGCTGATCTTCGTGGAGTTTGCAGTATCGCGGACAAAGATCGCACTGGATTCGCTCGTCCGCGAGCCGATGCCAGTACTGCGCCGCATGGTTCATCATGCCTCCCGGGAAGTTTCCTCCCACTTTCTGACGCTGAAGCGGGCCGCCATCATGCCATTGACAGGCCGCTCGGGATCAAGCCCGGCTTTCTGCTTCAGGGCGGCAAGAAAATGCTCGGGCTGCGGCAGCTGCTCCCATACCTGAGGCAGAAAAGTCGCGCTGCGGCATCCGGCAAACAGAATGAGACCGTCTTCGTGCGGCGTGATCTGGCGGAGGAGATCGGCTTCGTCCGTGAACTCGATGAAATCCGGCGAGGACAGCAGGGAGACTTCGATCCGTACCTGTGCAAACTCGTCTGCCGTCAGCGGTGGGAAGCGCGGATCACGGCTGGCTGCCGCCACTGCATTGGCGGCGACGTCGTCAGCAAGGGTGCGCTGCGGACGGATGCTGCCAATGCAGCCGCGCAGAACGCCATCGATGGTGAGCGTGACAAAGCATGCCCCGCGCTGTGCAAGCCGGGCATCGCCCGCCGGCTCGGGGGCGATGCCAAGGTAGTGGCCAATGGCCTGGCGCGCACGGGCGAGAAGGCGCGGACCGGGATCGTCCTGTTCAGTGTTGTTTGCTTGCATGGGGCACCGGGTCACAGAAGGCAATACTGGCGTAACCGACGACACGGTTGCGGTCGCCGGCGGTATCGCCGGAGTTTCGGATGTCCAGCAGGTGAGGCACGAGTCCGTGGCGTGCTGCAGTCCGCAACAGGCCGTTGACCGGCGTTGCACCACAGGCTTGTTCGTGACCCAGACCGCTGCGCATGGCAAGGATTCGGTCAACGGTTTCGCGGTCCTGACACTGCGCCTGTTGGTAGGAGTGGAAGTGCGACAGGTCCGAACTGATCACGATCAGGGTTTCCGGTCCGCCCCACACCGACTCGATGAGCGCAGCGACGGCATCGGTGGAGGCGTCGCCCACCAGCACCGGCAGCAGGGTGAAGCGCTCCAGCACGGTCTGCAGAAACGGCAGTTGCACCTCCAGGCAGTGCTCATACGCGTGGGGTCGATCGTCGACGATCAGGTCCGGGCGCCGTTGCAGCGCACTCCAGCCCTCGCGATCGATCGCGACCCGGCCCAGTGGTGTTTCGAATGACTGTGCGGCGGGCAGGGCAAAGCCGTTGACTGCCATGCGGTGGGTCGGGCCGAGCATGACCACGCGGCGGATCTGGCTGCGCAAGGGGAGCAAGGCCCCGTAGGCCGCGGCGGCGACGGGGCCCGAATAGATGTAACCCGCATGCGGAACGATGATCGCCTTCGGTGGCGCTACCTGTTCCAGTGGAACGGCCGAGGCCAGCAGCTCGCTCAACTGCATGCGCAAAACGCGCTCGTCGGCGGGATAGAATTGACCGGCAACGGCAGCCGGGCGTATCGAAGCAATCGCCATGAACAGACCTTCCCCTTGCGCTGGTTCGGTTCTGATTATAGACCCAGCGCGTGCCAGCCAATTCCCAGCGTCAGCCCGAGCGCGACCGAACCCATCCCCGCGAACACCTTTCGTCCCAGCGACTGTCCGCCAATCACGGCGGCCATGCCGGCCTTGAAGCTGAGATTTGCAATCATGCCGAGACCGATCGCGATTGCCGCCGGCTCCAGTGCGAGCTTGTCGAGGGCAAACAGACGCAGGCTCGACAAGGCGATGGCGTCGATGTCGGTGAAGCCGGTGACGATCGCCAGCACGTACAGCCCGCGGGTGCCTGCATAGTCGGACAGCCATGCGGCACAGAAGAGCACGACGGCATACAGTGCGCCGAAGCCCAGCGCGGTGCGCAACTCGGTCGGGTTACTGGTTTCGGGCAGCACCGCATGGCCGCCATTGCTCAGCTGTCGCCAGCTCATCAGCAGCGCGATGGCCCCCAGGCTCAGCGCCGGTATCACGACATGGAACAGGGCGGGCAGGACGCCGGGGGCGACAACCGCTGCCACCACGGTGACGCGCACGACCATGACAAGGTTGGCGAGCACGATGACAAGGGCCGCCATCGACGACAGCCCTTCCGATGCGCGCGCATTGCGTGCATACACCATGGTGGTGGCCGTACTCGAGGCCAGGCCCCCGAAGATGCCAACGAAGGCCGCGCCATGCTTTGCGCCGACGAGCTGCAGCGCGGCGTAGCCCGCGAGGCTCACCCCCGAGATCAGCACGACCATCCACCAGATCTGGTACGGGTTGAGCGCTCCGTAGGGGCCGAACTCCTCGTTGGGCAGAATGGGAAGGATGACGAGCGACAGCACGCTGAACTGCAGGATGGAAATCCAGTCGCGCGGCCCGAGCCGGGTTGCGATCCCACGCAGCTGGGTCTTGAAGTACAGCAGCACGGTGGTACCAACGGCAAGCATGACGGCGATCTTGGCATAGCCGAGCCACACGGCCGTCCCGAGGCAGTAGCACACCATCAGCGCGGCGACCGAGGTCGTGCCGGGGTCGTTCGGGTCGGGGTGGCGCACGTAGGCGGCGATGATCATCGCCCCGATCACTGCCATCCCCACTGCAAAGGGCGCGATGCTCTGCAGGTGCTGGCTGAGCAGGCCGGCGAGGGCCCCAAGCAGGGCGACGAGACCAAAGGTGCGCAGGCCTGCGCGTGCGGACGGAACGCGCTCGCGCTCAAGCCCGATCAGCAAGCCGATGCCGATTGCGGTCAGGAAAGTCTCGATTTGTGCCGGATCGACCGGAATTGACGCATTGAATGGCATGCGTGCCGTCCTTCAGTAATACGCGTTCACGATGCTCGATGGTGCCAGGCAAGCGCCTGAGCGCGATATGGTGATCACTCTAGTCGATTCCGGGTTATGGCGTAATCGTGCGCTGCAGTTAGAATCCGCGCCATGCAGACCTCTCCCCCCAAACATTTCGCCATCGTCCCGGCCGCCGGCAGTGGTGCGCGCATGGCATCCGACCGCCCCAAGCAGTATCTCCCGCTGCTCGGGCAGCCGATGATTCGCCATGCACTGGCCACCTTGTGTGCGGCGCCCGAGATCGACAAGGTCTTTGTCATTCTCTCGGTCGGCGATGCCGAATGGGCACGTTACGACTGGCGTGATCTCGAACCCAAGCTGGTGCCGCTGTTCTGCGGCGGTCCGACCCGCGCGGATACGGTGCTAGCCGGTTTGCGGGCGATTGCGGGCGAGGCGTCTGCTGCCGACTGGGTGCTGGTGCACGACGCGGCGCGTCCCTGCCTGGCGCCCTGGCACATCGACAAACTCGTGCGCGAACTCGCCCACGATGAAGTTGGCGGTCTGCTCGGTGTGCAGGTTGCGGATACCCTCAAGCGCGCGGACGAACATCGGCATGTTGTAGCGACCGTCCCGCGTGACAGCCTGTGGCAGGCGCAGACGCCGCAAATGTTCCGCTACATCATGCTGCGGCGCGCGCTGGAAGGCGCGAGAAACGTCACCGACGAGGCCAGCGCAATCGAGGCTGCCGGCCTGCGACCGCGTCTGATCGAGGGCGACGCCACCAATCTCAAAGTGACCTATCCGCTCGACCTGCATCTGGCCGAGTGGATCCTGAACAACCGTGAAGGCATGAACTGATGAATATTCCGTTTCGGATCGGGCAGGGCTTCGACGTGCATGCCCTCGTCGCCGGGCGCCCGCTGGTGGTTGGCGGCGTCACCATTCCCCATGAGCGCGGCCTGCTCGGGCATTCGGACGCCGACGTGCTTCTGCACGCCCTGACCGATGCCCTGCTTGGGGCGGCAGGTCTGGGCGACATCGGCCGCCTGTTTCCCGATACCGACCCCGCGCATGCGGGCGCCGACAGCCGGGTGCTCCTGCGGACGGCTTTTGAGCGTGTGAAAGCGGCTGGCTGGGGCGTTGTGAACGTCGATGCGACAGTGATCTGCAAGGCGCCGAAGATCCTGCCGCATGCGCCGGCTATGGTTGGCAACATTGCGGCTGATCTCGAAATGGATGGCGCTGCAGTGAACATCAAGGGCAAGACCACCGAAAAGCTCGGCTTTACCGGGCGCGGTGAGGGTATCGCCGCCCAGGTCGTCGTGATGCTCGGGGCCTTGACGGCCTGAGCACAGCCTTGGAGCCTGGTCTGCGGCACCCTGCCGCCGGCCGACGGTCTGCTGCGGAGCCAGGCAGCGAACCTGCAATCGCTGCCTGCCGCCCGTTCGATCAGTCCAGCAGCAGTTTCAGCAGATCCGCAGGCGTTGCGGCTGCGCGCCAGTGCGGTGACAGCTCATCCTGCTCCAGGCTCCCGTATCCCCAGCTTGTGGCAATGAAGGGCAGCTTGTTGGCATCGGCCGATTCGCCGTCTTCCGCGCGATCGCCGATGTAGACCGCAGCCGAGACCGGGATGCTGCGATCTGCAAGCAGGCGGCCGATCATCGCCGCCTTGTTGGCGAGCCGGGGCTGGAACAGGTCAAGCGCATAGACCGCGTCAAAGTAGTCAGTCCAGCCCAGATGGTCGAGGATCAGGCGGGTAGGGTGGATGCGCTTGTTGGTGGCAATCGAGAGCGAGCGTCCGGCGCGATGAAGCTGCGCGAGCATGTCGCCGATTCCATCGTACGCTGCGGTTTGCAGCAGGCCCGTGGTGTCGTAACTGGCCTTGAAATGTTCGGCCAGGGTGGCGATCAGCTTTGGGTCCCGGGTGCCGCTCAGGAGTTCGAGCGTTTCGAGCAGGGGTGGGCCGATGATGCTGCTTTCGATTGCAACCGTCGGAGTCAGGCCAGCGCTGGCAAAGGCATCGCGAAAGCTGGCAACAATTGCGGGTGCGGAGTCGATCAGCGTGCCATCGAGGTCGAACAGGACGTGGGGGTATGAGGACATGTGCGGGCAGGCAATGGAGACAGGCCTGCATTATCGCCGCCCTGCATCGGTTCGGGACAGGACCCGTCGTGCATTCTCCGTGCGGTAAACGAAATTGCGGGGCGCAAAGCGCCCCGCGGCTCTTCGGTGGGGACGAGCCCTCACCATCGTCTTCGGTCAGAAGACGCTCGAAGAATCAAAGGAAGATGGCTGTTGACAGTCGGCTTGCGAGTTCCGACTCGGGTGCCTTGGTGTAGTCCTTCTCGAAACGGTCACTGACCAGCTGGGCAGTGGGCGCATCGAGGGAGTTATTCAACATTCCCATGAACGCCGGCGGGGCGACGATGATTGCGCGCTTGTACGCGTTGCTCGCCCGTCCGTTATAAAGCGTTGTCGCGATCTCCTGTGCAAACACTTTGGCTTCGTGCTGCTTGGGAACCGAGTGCGGTTCCATCGGACCGCCGTTACCGCCGGTACTGCCGGTGCGGTCACTTGCAAGCTCGGCGTTCTTCTGCCTGCTTTCGGGGTGGATCAGCTCCTTGACCAGCTTGAGACCCTTGTTCGGGCCGAGGTTCGCATACAGTTTTGCCAGGCTGGCGTTGGCAACCAGAATCCAGGTAATAGCCATGTGACACCCTCCGTTACTGAGAGAGAAGCGGGTTGCTGTGTTGGGTAACAGCACTTCCAGCTTAGACAGGGTGGTGCAGGACTGGCAAGCCTTATTATTACTGTTTCGGGAAATCTGAAACGTGCTGTGAGCCAGTGCCTTGACACAAGCACGCCATGGCGTCCTCTGCGCGATTTCGCCGTTCAGAAAATACCCATTGATAATCCGCTGGCCATCGCTTCACCGAGATCTGCGGCATTTTCGAGGTCTGCTGCGGTGATTTCCTTGCGCACGATCAGGGGCTCATTGATGGCGCGCCAGCCATATCCGTTGGCGATCCGGCCGATCTCGCGCACCGCGCCGGTACCATCATTACCTGCGCTGACGAAGACTGCAAAGGGCAGTCCGGTGGTCTTGCCCTCGCAAGGATAATACGTGCGGTCGAAGAAATCCTTGAGTGCGCCTGACATGTATCCGAAATTCTCGGGCGTTCCCAGCAGCAGTCCGTCACATGCGAGCAGATCGTCGGTGCCGGCATCGAAAGCGCGCAGCATCGTGGTCTCGGTTTCGGCCGTGCGCCGCGCGCCGGCCAGCACGGCATCGGCAAGGCGCCCGGTGTTGCCGGACTGGGTGTGATAGACAATCAGCAGACGTTTTTTCGCACTCATGTCGCGCCGCGGTGCGGGTCCGGCTCTGCCCTCAGGCCAGCCTCACCCGCTGCAGGATCCAGACCGTAGTATGACTTCAATTGATCATAGACTGCGGGAAACGCGTCGCGCAGCTGACCTGGCGTTTCGAAGAAGGCTTCGGACGCGACGGCAAAGAACTCTCCGGGGTTTTCACTGCCGTAGGGATCGAGCGCAGTCATCTCGTCAGCATCGACTTGGGCGCAGAGTTTTTCGTAGGCTGGCGTGAATGCGGCAGCCCAGTCCCTGCGCGACATGCGGGCGGGCAGTGCCGGAAACCCATCAGCCTCTCCATTTGCCATGTCGAGCTTGTGCGCGAATTCATGAATCACTACGTTCACGCCAATCGGGTGATGCCCTCCGAGCCAGGACACCAGCACCGGGCCGCCAGCCCATGCTTCACCCAGCACCTCGTCGTCGTAGCTGTGCACCACGCCGGCCTCATCGACCTCGTGGCGTGGAATGACGAAATCACCCGGATAGACGATGATGCCCACCCAGCCGCGGTAGGCCTCGAGGCCGATATTGAGTACCGGCAGACTTGCCTGCAAGGCGATGCCGAGAAGGATCTCGTCGGTCAGTTCGAGCCCTTGCGCACCATGGAACTCCTTGTCGGCCAGAAATTCCAGCGCCAGTTCGCGCAGACGAAGCCGGTCTGACGCTGTCAGAAAGTCGAGAAACGGCAGGCCGGATTCGATCCTGTCCCAGACTTCATCAGCGACCACGGGTCGTGGCGTTTCGAGTCCCAACCATTTTTTGAGGCGCTTCAGCATTGCGCTAGGTGGCGGGCCGCCGGGTTGTCAGCAGGATGCCGGAGAACACGAGCGAAATGCCGATGAAATGGTAGGCGTATGGCCGCTCACCCAGGAAAATCGCGGCGAGGATGGTAGCGAACACCGGCATCAGGTGGATGAATAGTGAAGCCCTGCTGGGTCCGACGGCGGCCACGCCGGCGTTGTAGAAAATGTAGCCAAGAAAGCCCGGAAAGACCCCGGTGTAAAGGATGCCGGTCAGGGATGCCGCGGACAGCACGATGTGGCGACCGGTACTCAGTTCCCAAAGATAGACCGGTGCCAGCGCAGTGAGGCCGACAAGGGTGAGCGCGGCAAGCATCAGCATCGGGTGCACGCCTTGCGGGCGCCACTGCAGGCCGACGGTGTACAGCCCCCAGACCAGCACCGCACCGAGCATCCACAGGTCGCCGGTGTTGAGACTGAGCCCGATCAGGGTGTCGATGCTGCCACGGCTCACGATGACGGTGACACCTGCCAGCGAGACGATGACGCCAGCGGCCTCGAGTCGGTGCAGGCGCTTGCCCAGCAGTACGAAGGCGAGCGCGATCGTGGCGATCGGAATGAAGGAGTTGAGCAGGGTGGCGTTGGTGGCAGTGGTGTGTTGCAGGGCAAGGTAGGCAAAGGTGTTGTAACAGCCAACGCCAAGAACCCCGAGGACGAGCACTTCCTTCCACGCGGCGCGCAGGCTGGGCCATTGCGCACGCAGGTGCGGCAGGGCGAATGGCAGCACGAGGGCCAGGGCAATCGACCAGCGCCAGAACGCGAGTGCGATCGGAGGGACGTCGCCGCGGATGCCGCGGCCGAGCACCATGTTGCCCGCCCAGAACAGGGCGGTGAGCGAAAGCAGCAGATAGGGGTTGGCGGTGAAGCGTTTCATTGCGCGCACTTGATCATGACGAGGCCGGATGATGGCACAGCCGCGCCCGCTGCCATACAGGGAAGGTGGCTGGCAGCCTCAATCCTGGCTGCTGCCAGCCTGAGACAGTGGTGCCGGGCAGCCCGCCCCGTGACTCGTCGCGGTTTCGCTCCACAGTGGCTTGAGCAGTGGCGCAATGCCGCGGGAAAGGAGTTGCACCGCGAGCGAACTGGTGAACTGGTAATCGGCTGCATGGGGTTCGGCTGCAAAGGCTGTCAGCGTGCCGAAGAAGCGGTCGCCTGCGAGAAAGATCAGCGTCGCCGAACGGGTGACGACACGCGAACTGACCAGGACACCGCCCGAACCATAGACCTCGTAGCGATGGTCCCCGGTTCCCGTCTTGCCGCCGACCACGAGCGGGCTTCCGTCGTCGCGGACAAACGCGCCGCTGAGGCGTCGCGCCGTGCCCTGTGTCGCGACGTCGATCATGGCCTCACGTGCAACCTGGGCGACCTCGGGCGGCAGCACCTGTTCGCCGGGTCCGGGCGCACGCTCCATGTAGGTCTCATAAGGGGTGTCTGAGGCGAAGTGCAGTCGCTCGATCCGCACGACGGGGAGCCGGAGGCCGTCATTCACCAGGATGCCAACGAGTTCGGCAAGCGCTGCAGGGCGGTCGGCGGAGCTGCCGATCGACGTGGCGTACGAGGGGGTGAGAGCTTCGAAGGGGTAGCCAAGCCGACGCCAGCGGCGGGCGATGTCGATGAATGCCTCGACCTCGAGCAGGCTGCGGATGCGCACGTCCTGGGCATTGCGGTGACGGGTGCGGAAGAGCCAGGTGTAGACCTCGATGCGCTGCTCCTGACTGGCCTCGGTGACCTGTGCGTGGGTCGCGCCGGGGTTGGCCTGAAGGAAGGCGAGCAGCCACAGTTCGAGCGGATGGATGCCCGCGAGGTAGCCACGATCCGGGAGCGAGTAGCGCTCCGGGCCGAAGCGGGAGTAAAGGTCCCGAAGATCGCCGTCGCTCAGCTGTGCCGGTGCATCGAGATGCTGTCGCATCTGTTCGGCGAAGGCTTTTTCATCGAGTTGCGGGCGCACCGAGCGCAGGATGACCGCAAGTCGCCGCGGCGTGACGCGAATGCCTTCGAGTACGCGTGTCAGCGCCTCGTCGCCGGTCTTGCCCTGATATTTGCGCAAGAAGCCGTTCAGGAAAACCCTGCCCTCCCGGTCGGCAAAACGGGTGAGGTAGGCCTTGCGGCGTGGATCGTCGGGATCCTCGAAGATGTCGGCTACGGCGGGATTGTTGCTGACGGTATAGCGCACGATGTCGCGCATCATGCGGATGAAGACCAGGTTGACCGAGTGGCGGAAGGCGACCTGCACCGGCAGGATCTTGTTGTTATCGTCGCGGCTGAAGTTCTCGAAACTGTGCAGGCCACCGCCGGTAAAGAATCTCTCGCCGGGATTGGCCGAGTAGGTGCGCTGCATGGCGGCGTCGAGCATGGGACGAAGCCTGCGTTCGTCGGTCGAGGCCAGATAGTCCAGCGCCCAGTTCAGCAGCGGGTTGTTCGAACTGCGCGGGGTGCTCCGCAGGGTTTCGCGGCTGTGCGCGCCGTACAGTTTGTGAAGCTCGGCGACGATCTCCAGATAGGTCACCAGGGTTCTGAGCTTGGCGGTTGATCCGAGGTCGAGTTTGGCGCCTTCGTTGATGTCGAAGGGCTGATCATAACTGTCGGTCTGAACACGCAGGAGATTGGCCGTGCCGACGCGTTCGTAAAGCGTGAAGCTGAACAGGACGCGGGAAGGGTCCTGCCCGGGGGCGAACATGCGCGGCCCGATCAGTCCGAGCGCTTCCGCCTGGGCGGGATCGCTGATGCTGCGCAACAGGCTCGTCACTGTCGATTGAATGCCACCGTGCAGCGTGCTGCCGGCGGTGAGATCGAGCCGGTCGAGATCGTAGAAGCGCGCAACGCCAAGCTGGCTGGACAGATGAGTGCGCAGCGCGTTGCCCGCCTTACGGGTAACGAAGGCGGTCTGGGGAGGGACTGCGGGCCCCTCACGCAGCTTGAGCGGCACAGCCAGCGCCGCATCGCGAAGCGCTGGCTGAATGATGCCGGCTTCAGCAAGGAGGCGCAGGTAGCTGTCGGTAAGCCCGCCGAGGCTCTGTGCGTTGCCGGCAAGATAGTAGGACGGACGACGTTGCGCGATCATCAGGGACAGGGCCTGCTTGTAGGCGAGCGCCTGTCTCAGCAGATCTTCATCGGCTGAATCCTGAAACCTGATCTTGCGCGTTCCTGAAGTGTTTGACTGTGCCTCGAGCAAGGCGTTGACTTCGCCGAAGTCTCTTTCATACCACGCCCACAGTCCGTCGCCGATGCCGTTGACCTCGCCAAAGCCGGTCTTTGCCGAAAGCGGCACGGTGTTGAGGTAGTCGGTGACGATGCGTCTGCGGGCGGTAAGGGTGTCCTCGCCCTCGAGGTAGGACCTCAGGGACGCACTGGCCATCTGCTTGAGCTTCTGCTCGCGTGAGGTGGTGCGCCCATCGGGCGAGTGGCGATACTTCTCGATCTGTGTGGCCAGCGTGCTGCCGCCCGGAGTGCTGCGGTCCTCGTCGATCAGGCCGACGAGCTGGTCGAAGGCGGCACGCGCGAAGCGGTCCCACTCGACCGCGGGATTGCGTTTGGGGCGACCTGGGTCGAGCAGTTCGCGGTTTTCGATGAACAGCAAGGTGTCGACAAGGACGCGGGGCACATCCTCGAAGCCTGGGTAGGTGCGCTCCGGGTAGCGTGAGACGTGCAGCGGGTTCGCCTGGCAGTCGAGCAGGGTAAGGCCGCCCTGATTCTTTTCGCGGTATATCGGAAACAGACCGAGGTCGTTCAGCTCCACGAGGCGCGCGCTCGCGCGCGCCTGCTGCATGACGGTATAGCCCCTGCTGCTGAGACGCTGCACGAAGGCAGGCATCTGGTTGTATCCAAGGCGGCTGTCGTAGGGGCCGGGCGGTGCGGGCAGGAGTTCGCCTGCACCCGGCGCCAGCTGGAAACCGGTTTCAGCTGCAATCCTGCTGAGATGGCGCGCCTGCAGGGCGGAGGTGCGCATCTCCTCCGCAAGCAGCATGATGCCGGCGACGATGGCGGCGACAATACACAGCAGGACGAGCCATCGCAGCGGTCGGGCGCGTTGGGCGGGACGGGCTTCGGAAGTTTGCTGCATGAGGGGCGGGAATTGAGTGACAGGTAGAGCGATGCCGTGGGCATCGGAGGAAATCCGTGTGGATGTTAGCACTGCCCCGCATCCGATATGGGATAATCGCTCGCATGGTTTTCGTTACACACGCTATTGCCCAGGATGCGTCAGGGCCACCAATCGAACTGCTCGCGGAAGGGCTGACGCCGCTTGAGCGGGCGACCATCGAGCAGGCGCTCGAGCTGGCCGCCGAAGCTTACGAAGGCAGGGTGCTGGGCACGGGCGAGTCGGCATGGACGCATGCGCTCGGCACCGCACTGATCGTCGCGTCCCTCAGGCTCGACGCCGACGCCCGGATTGCTGCGCTGCTGTTTGCAGTCGGCGAGTACATCGACGACGCGACCGAGCAGGTTGCGTCGCGCTTTGGTGTGCACGTGGCGCGTCTGGTGGAAGGCTTGCACAAGCTCAACGGCTTGCGCGTGATCACGCGCAAGACCACGAGCGCGACCGGGCCGGAGATTCGCGCCCAGACCGAAACGCTGCGCAAGATGCTGCTGGCGATGGTCGAGGATATCCGCGTTGTCCTGCTGCGCATCGCCTCGCGCACCCAGACGCTGCGGTATTTCACGGAAACACCGAGCGAGTCCCGTGTCGACGTGGCACGCGAAAGCCTCGACATCTATGCACCGCTTGCCAACCGGCTTGGCGTCTGGCAACTCAAGTGGGAGCTGGAAGACCTGTCGTTCCGCTTTCTCGAGCCGGAGACCTACAAACGCATTGCCAAGATGCTCGACGAGCGTCGCTCCGAACGTGAGGAGTTCATCCACAACGCGATCGAGCGTTTGCGGACAGAGATCGCTGCGGTCGGGATCAAGGCCGAGATCACCGGCCGGCCCAAGCACATCTACAGCATCTACAACAAGATGCGGGCGAAACGGCTCGATTTTTCGCAGGTGTACGATATCCGTGCGCTGCGCGTGCTGGTGGAAGAGGTGCGCGACTGCTACACCGTGCTTGGCCTGGTGCATCAGATCTGGCAGCCGATCAGCAAGGAATTCGACGACTACATCACCAAACCGAAGGGCAACAACTACCAGTCGCTGCATACGGCTGTGCTGGCCGGTGATGGTCGTGCGCTTGAGGTGCAGGTTCGTACCTACGACATGCACAAACATGCCGAGCTTGGCGTCGCAGCGCACTGGCGTTACAAGGAAGGCAGTGGCCACGGTGGCGATTACGACGACAAGATCGCGCTTCTGCGCAATCTGCTGTCGTGGCGCGACGAAGTGGCGGATTCTGCGCAATGGCTTGAACAGTTCAAGCGCGCCTCGCTCGACGACACCCTGTACGTGCTGACGCCTCAGGGGCGGGTCGTCGACCTGCCCCGCGGCGCCACCCCGATCGACTTCGCCTATCGCCTGCACACCGACGTCGGCCACCATTGCCGTGGGGCCAAGATCGACGGTCATCTGGTCACGCTGAACACACCGCTCGAGAACGGGCAGACGGTCGAGATCATGACCGCGAAGGAGGGTGGGCCCTCCCGTGACTGGCTCGATCCGCGGCAGCACTACGTCGTCACATCGCGTGCTAAGACCAAGATCAAGCAGTTTTTCAGTGCGCAGGACGAAGAAGAACTGCTGATCCGCGGGCGGAGTTTCGTGGCGCGCGAGATGCAGCGCGATGGTCACTCCCAGGCCAATATCGAAGGCCTCGCTGATCGCCTCGGGTTCAAGAACGCCGATGCGCTCTACGTTGCTGCCGGACGCGGCGAAGTTGGCCCGCGTTCGGTTCAGATGGCCCTGCGGGAAGCCGATGCACCGGCTGAGGCGCACGAAGAGCCCGAAATGGTGATCGGACGCAGTCGCACGGGCGACAACTCCGACAAGATCCTGATTGTCGGCGTTGGAAAGCTGCTGACCTCCCTGTCGCGCTGCTGCAAACCCGCGCCGCCCGATGCGATCGAAGGTTTCGTGACCCGCGGGCGCGGCATTTCCATTCACCGTGTCGACTGCCACGATTTTCAGCTGCTTGCGCGCCAGCAGCCCGAACGCGTCATTGCCGCCGAGTGGGGCGACCAGGCGTACAACAATCGTCAGGCGGTGTTTCCGGTTGATGTCGCGGTGCAGGCGAGCGATCGCCAGGGGCTGTTGCGCGACATCTCCGAAGTGCTGTCGCGTGAAAAGCTCAATGTGACGGCGGTCAATACCCTGACCAAGAAGGGTACGGCCTTCATGCGCTTCACCATGGAGGTTGGCGGCATCACCCAACTGCAGCGTGCGATCACGCTGATTCGCGAGGTGAATGGCGTGATCGACGCCCAGCGCAAGTAAAAACAGGACTGCCCGGTTGCATGCGTCGCAGACCGGGCAGTTTCAGTCGATGGTGAGTACGACTCAGCGCACGACTCAGCGCACGACTCAGCGCACGACTCAGCGTGCAGCCAGCTCACCCAGCAGGATCATCTGCGCCATGCGGCGGGTACCACGCGGCATCTTCTTCTTGTAACTGCCGTCCGACTGCATCTCCCACGACTGGCTGTTGTCACCCAGGTAGGGACGAAGGCCTTCCTTCATGACCCGGCGTTTGATGCGCGGATCGAGAATCGGGAAGGCAATCTCGATGCGGCGGAAGAAGTTTCGATCCATCCAGTCGGCACTCGACAGATACATCTGATCCTCACCGTCGGCATGGAAGTGGAAGATGCGGTGATGCTCGAGGAAGCGGCCCACGACCGAGCGCACGCGGATGTTGTCCGACAGACCCGGAACACCGGGGCGCAGCGCGCACGGACCGCGGATGATCAGATCCACTTCGACCCCGGCCTGCGAAGCTTCATAGAGCGCCTCGATGGTTTCCGGTTCGAGCAGTGCGTTCATCTTGGCAATGATTCGACCACGCCGTCCTTCGGCCGCGATCGCCGCCTCGCGCTTGATGGCCGTAACCACGTTGGGTTGCAGTGAAAACGGCGCCTGCCACAGATGGCATAGCGTCGTCGCCTTGCCGAGACCCGTGAGCTGCTTGAATACATCGGCGACGTCCTCGCCGATTTCAGGGTTGCTCGTGAGCAGGCCGAAGTCGGTGTAGAACCGCGTCGTACGGGGGTGATAGTTGCCCGTGCCGAGGTGGCAGTAACGACGCAATCCGTCTTCCTCGCGGCGCACCAGCATCAGCAGCTTGGCATGCACCTTGTAGCCGAACACGCCGTACACGACGTGCGCGCCGACTTCTTCAAGGCGGTTGGCCCAGGTGATGTTGGCTTCCTCGTCAAAGCGCGCCATCAGTTCCAGGACAACGGTGACTTCCTTGCCTTTCTGGGCGGCACGCGAAAGCAGTTCCATCAGCACCGAATCGGTGCCGGTGCGGTAGATCGTCATCTTGATCGCGACAACCTGAGGGTCGTCCGCCGCAGCGCGCAGCAGATCGATCACCGGCTCGAAGCTCTGGAACGGGTGGTGCAGCAGGATGTCCTGGCTGCGGATGGCAGCAAAGATGTCGCGCCTGATGTCGATTGGCTTGGGCAGTCCGGGCTGGAAGTTGCCGTACTTGAGGTCGGCGCGTTCGACCCAGTCCGGAACCTGCATCAGCCTGACCAGGTTGACGATGCCGGGCGTGCGGTAGAGGTCGGCGCGGCCAAGGCGGAAATGCTGCAGGAGGAAGTCCGCCATTTCTTCCGAGCAGTTGTCGGCAACTTCCAGGCGGACCGCGTCACCGAAATGGCGCTGTTGCAGTTCGCCCTTGAGCGATGCGCGCAAGTCCTTGACCTCTTCCTCGTCCACGAAAAGATCGGAGTTGCGCGTAACGCGGAACTGGTAGCAACCGAGTACGTTCATGCCGCTGAACAACTGCCCTACATGCGCATGCAGCACGGACGACAGGAACACGAAAGTGTAGGGCTGGTCGCTGATCTCGTTCGGCAGGCGGATGACACGGGGCAGGGCGCGCGGCGCCTGTACGATAGCTGCCCCCGAGTCGCGGCCGAAGGCGTCACGCCCTTCGAGCTCGACGGCGAAGTTCAGGCTCTTGTTGAGCACACGCGGGAAGGGGTGGGCCGGGTCCAGTCCGATGGGAGTGAGGACCGGCATGACTTCACGATTGAAGTAGTCCCTGATCCAGGCCCGCTGCTCGTCATTCCAGAGGCTGCGGCGCAGGAAGACGATACCCTCTGCCGCAAGCGCAGGCAGGATCTCTTCGTTGAGCATCAGGTACTGGTTGGCAATGATCTGATGCACTTCGGTGCTGACACGGGCCAGCAGCTCGTTTGGCTGGATGCCGTCATTGCTCGATGCATGACTGCCAAGCCTGATCTGCTCCTTGATGCCCGAGACCCGGATCTCGAAAAACTCGTCGAGGTTGCTCGATACGATGCACAGGAAGCGGAGCCTTTCGAGCAGCGGAACCGTCTCGTCCGCGGCCTGGGCAAGCACCCTGCGCTGGAACTGCAGCAGCGAAAGTTCGCGGTTGATGAAGTGCTCGGCAGGAAAATTCGATTGATGGACCGGTCTGTACATTTGGCATCCGCTGGAGTGACGTCCCCTAATTATGTGACATTTCTGTTGCATTTCAATGACGGCAGCAGGATTCTTAATGCAATTTCGATCACTGCGGTGCAGCCAGCCCGGATGGTAGAATGCGTGCTCTACGGCGCTTTGGGGCACGGATCCCTCTCCCTCATGATGCAAGACTTGATCGCCGCGATTGACCTCGGCTCCAACAGTTTCCGGCTCCAGGTGGGACGGATCGTCAACGACCAGATCTACCCCCTCGATGGCTTGAAGGAACCGGTACGGCTTGCGGCTGGCCTGTCGCCCGAAAAGTGGCTCGACATGGCCTCACAGCAACGCGGTGTCGCAGCCTTGCAGCGCTTTCATGAGCGCCTTGGCGGGTTCTCGCGCGAATCGGTGAGGGTGGTTGCGACCAACACCTTGCGTGTTGCGAAGAACGCATCCGAGTTCCTGATCCGGGCCGAGGCCGCACTCGGATTTCCGATCGAGGTCATTGCCGGCCGCGAAGAAGCGCGCCTGATCTACGTCGGGGTCGCGCATACGCTGCCCGACCCTCACAAGCAGCAGCTGGTTGTGGATATCGGCGGTGGTTCAACGGAATTCATCATCGGCAAGAGCTTCGAGCCGCTGCAGCTCGAGTCGCTTTACATGGGTTGCGTGGGTTACAGCCTCAATTACTTCCCCGAAGGGAAGATTGAAAAACGCGGGCTCAAGGAGGCAGAACTGGCGGCAAGGCGCGAACTGCAGGCGATTGCCCACGTTTACCGTGAAACCGGCTGGGAAGAGGCCGTGGGGTCGAGCGGCTCGGCAAAGGCGCTGGTGGAGATTCTCGAGCAGAACGGGTTGTCCGCAGGCGGCATCACGCGCGACGGACTGGAAAAGCTGAAGACTATTTTCCTGCGCGCCGGCCATATCGACGCGCTCGATCTTCCCGGTCTCAAAGGTGATCGTATTCCGGTCATCCTCGGCGGCTTCTCAATCATGAGCGCGATCTTCAAGGAGTTCGGGCTCGATCGCATGGTGTTCTCCGAGGGCGCATTGCGCCAGGGCGTGCTCTACGACCTGCTTGGGCGTTACCACCATGACGACTTGCGCGATGCGACGGTCTCTGTGTTCGGCACGCGTTACCGGGTTGACCGGCGCCAGGCCGAGCAGGTGGCCGACACCGCCAGCCATCTGCTGAGCCAGCTCGACCCCAGTGGCGAGAAGACGGACGAGACCGATCGCCGCTTCCTGCGCTGGGCTGCACTGTTGCACGAAATCGGCATCTCGGTCGCACACTCCAGTTATCACAAACACAGCGCCTACATTCTCGGCAATGCCGACATGCCGGGGTTTTCGCGCATGGACCAGGGCCGGCTGTCGCGGCTGGTGCTGGCGCACCGCGGCAAGCTGGAACGGGTCGCCGCGATCGATCCGGCGAGCTCGGACTGGCTGCTGATCGCCTGCCTGAGGCTCGCGGTGGTGATTCATCGCGCCCGCGATGCGCGGGGCGTGCCGCCAATCACCATGTCACGCGAGGGCAGGGGCTTCGCGGTAAACACGCCCTCAACCTGGCTGCAAAAGCTGCCGCTGACCGCGGCTGCGCTCGATGAGGAGCAGCGCCAGTGGATGTCGGTCGGGCGCGGGCTCTATGTTCGCAGCATGGCCAGTCGCACGATGGCAGGTTAGGCACAGATGTCGGGCACCATCTCTCCTGGGATTGCGATCGATTTGGAATCCGGGGTCTGGCGGCTGAGCGGCGACTGGACGCTGCGCGCACTGTCGCCGCAGGTTGCGTCAATCCGGCAAACGCTGGCGGCCCTGCCCACGGATGCACGCTGGGATCTCGCCGGTCTGAGACGTATCGACAGCTTCGGGGCGACGCTGCTGTGGGGCGGCTGGAAGCGACGCTGGCCGGATGCGGTCGAGCTCAGCGAATCCCACCGGGTGGTCATCGAACGGGTTGCGAAGGCGGATGCCAGCCAGCTTCCCAAAGCGCCCGGATTCACCGCACTCGATGCGGCCGCAACGCTTGGCTATGCACTTTTCGTCTTTCGCGATCACGTCCTGGCCTTCCTTGCCCTGCTTGGGCAGCTGTGCCTCGACGTTCTGCATCTGCTCCGCCATCCGCGCGAGTGGCCCTTGCTCGAAATCTCGGCCAACCTTTTCAAGGTGGGTGTGAAGGCCATGCCGGTCACGGCGCTGGTGGGGTTCCTCATCGGTGTGGTCCTGTCATACCTTTCCGCGCTTCAGCTCAAGGCCTTCGGCGCTGACGTCTTCATCGTCAACATCCTTGGCCTTGGCATCATCCGCGAACTTGGCCCGGTGCTGGTGTCCGTGCTCGTGGCCGGCCGTTCCGGCTCGGCGATGACGGCGCAGCTTGGCGTGATGCGGGTCACCGAGGAGATCGACGCATTGTCCGCAATGGGCGTGTCGCGCACGCTGCGGCTGGTGCTGCCCAAGGTGGTGGCGCTGACGCTCGCGATGCCGCTGCTGGTGCTGTGGACCTCGGGTATCGCACTTTTTGGCGGTATGGTTTCCGCACGTATCGACCTTGGCATGAGCTTCGGCTTCTTCATTGAGACCTTGCCTCGGGTCGTGCCAATCGCAAACGTGTTCATCGGGCTTGCAAAAGGCGCGGCTTTCGGTTTGCTGATCTCGCTCGTCGCCTGTCATTTCGGCTTGCGAGTGCGACCCAACACTGAGAGCCTCTCGTCCAACACGACTGCGTCAGTGGTTTCTGCCATCACCATCGTGATCCTGGTCGACGCGATCTTTGCCATTGCCACGCGTTCCATCGGGGTTCCCGCATGAGCGCGGCAACCATGAGTACGGCATCCGACACCTCGGCAGTGATTTCCCTGTCGGGTGTGGTGACGCGCTTTGGCAAGAACCTTGTCCATGACGGACTGGACCTGGATATCGCCAAGGGTGAGATCGTCTCGCTCGTCGGCGGCTCTGGCAGCGGCAAGACGACCCTGCTGAGACATATCATCGGCCTGACGCGCCCGGCTCAGGGTGAAGTCTCCCTTTTCGGCGAGCCGCTGCATTCGGGCTCCATGCATGAGCAGATCGCGCGCCGCAGGCGATTCGGTGTGCTGTTTCAGCAGGGCGCGCTGTTCTCTGCCTTCAGTGTTGGAGAGAACATCGCCTTTCCCCTGCGGGAGGAGCGTATTGCCACCGACGAGGAGATCCGTCAGCTGGTGACGCTCAAGCTCGCCATGGTGGAAATGGAACCGCAGCATGCCCTGTTGATGCCTGCCGAACTTTCGGGCGGGATGGTCAAACGTGCAGCGCTGGCACGTGCGCTGGCGCTCGAGCCCGAGCTGCTGCTGCTCGATGAGCCGACGGCGGGACTGGACCCCGACCGTAGCGCGAGTTTTGTGCGGCTGATCCTGTCCTTGCGCGACGAACTCGGGCTCACGGTCGTCCTGGTGACGCACGATCTGGACACACTCGCGGCGATGTCGAGCAAGGTGGCGGTGCTGGCCGACAGAAAGATACTGAGTTACGCCTCGCTGGAAGACACGATCAAGGTCGATCATCCCTTTATCGAACGCTTCTTTCGCGGCGCGCAGGGCCGACGTGCATTGGCACAGGTCCAAGGAGGAAACTGAATAATGGAAAATCGCGCCCATGCGATCGCGACCGGTCTCTTTGCCCTTTTTCTGGGCAGCATTCTGGTGCTATCACTCTGGTGGTTCTCGGAAGACAGGGAGCTGACACGGGACTATCTGCTGGTGTCGAACGGCACGGTAAATGGCCTCAACGTGCAGGCCCGTGTGCGTTACCGCGGGATGTCCGCCGGTAGCGTGACCGATATCGGCATCGACCCGGAGAATCCGCGCCAGATTTTGGTGCGCATCCGCATTCGTGCCGACCTGCCGGTCACGGACAAGACCCGCGCCAGCCTCGGGACGCAGGGCGTGACCGGACTCGCCTATGTCCAGCTCAATGAAACAGGCGATGGCGGGGTCCCGCTGGTGGATGAGGCGGGCAGACTGCCGAGGATTGCCCTGGAGTCGGGGCTGATAGACCAGATTGCCGACAGCGCACTGGCGGCGGCAAAGCGCTTCAAGGAAGTTGCCGACCGTATTTCCATTCTGTTCAATGACGAGAACGCGGATCGCCTGCGCGGCTCGCTCGAGCGCCTCGAGTCCGCCATTGCAGGCGTCGACAAGACCTTTGCCGACGCGCCGCGAACGCTGGCGGCCATCCGCAGTGCGTTCAGCGAGCACAACATGGCAAAGCTCTCGAGCACGCTCGCCAATCTTGAACGGACGAGCGCTGTGGCAGAGCCGACGATAGCCGAGTTGCGCGGCCTTCTGGTTCAGCTTTCCGAGATGTCGGCACGCGTCGATCGGGCCGCGATTGCGGCCGGTGACGGTTTGATCGACGGCACCTTGCCCCAGCTGAACGAACTGCTGCGCGACCTGACCGTTACCTCGCGGAGGCTCGGACGCTTGATCGAAGAAGTCGAAGCGACGCCCCAGATGTTGTTGACCGGACCGGCAGAGCGCACGCCAGGCCCTGGCGAGGCCGGTTTTCAGGGGCGCTGAGGACCCACTGATTGCCCCGAGAAATGCCCCCCGTGATGAAGGACACCATGCAAGCCTACTTCAAACTGTTGTTGATTCCGTTTCTCGGCATGCTGCTGGGCGCCTGCAATGGCCTGGTTGTGGCACCCAAAGCGGTTGCGATGTACGACCTCGGAATCGTCGAGACGCTCGAGATGCCGCCCGGGCGGGCACCGGCACAGATCCAGTTGCACGCACCGTCGTGGCTCAACAGCTCCGCAATGCAGTACCGGCTGGAATGGGATCGCCCTTTCCAGCGGCGGGCTTTCGTCGAGAGCAGATGGGTGGCGAATCCGTCCGAGCTGCTTGCGCGTTCGCTTGATCGTGCAATCCTGGGAGGCAGTCCGGTTGCCAACGAGTGCAGGCTCCGGATCGAGCTCGACGAATTCGTCCAGATGTTCGACAGCGAGACCAGCGCACGGGTTGAGATCGTGGCGCGTGCGGCCTGGCTTCCGGCCCGAAGTGACAGGGTGCTGGCACGCAAGGAGTTCCGGCTCACGCAGGACAGCACACCGGCCACGGCAGAGCAGGGGGTTGCAGCCTACCGTCGCCTGACAAGACAGCTGTCGCTTGATCTTGCCGAATGGCTTGAGGAGCTTGACCGCACATCAGGACAGGGGTTGAATGGACGGGCGCAATGTCGTGCCTGACATATTTTCGCGTCATTGCAGCAAGAATGCAGACCACAAAAATATTGCAGCGGGAGTCAAGATGACCGAGAGGAAAGTGTCGCCCTACGACCAGGGCCTGGACAAGAATGCGGCAAACTATGTGCCGATCACGCCGCTCACCTTCATTGAGCGCAGCGCGTATATCTACCCCGATCGCGTTGCGGTGATCCATGGTCAGCGTCGTTATACCTGGTCGGAAGCGTATAACCGCAGCCGCCGCCTCGCTTCGGCACTGAAGCAGCTCGGCGTTGGCAAACAGGACACGGTGGCGGTGGTGCTGAACAACACGCCGGAAATGTTCGAGGCGCACTTCGGCGTGCCCGGGTGTGGCGCAGTGCTCAATACGATCAACACCCGGCTTGATGCAGAGGGTGTGGCCTTCATCCTCAATCATGGCGAGGCAAAGGTCCTCATCACTGACCGTGAGTATTCACGCATGATGAAGACGGCCATCGAGCTGGCGAACCGCCCGGACATGATCGTCATCGATGTGGATGACCCCGAATACACCGGTCCCGGGGAGCGTGTCGGCACCATCGAGTACGAAGCGCTGCTGGAAACCGGCAG
Source organism: Parazoarcus sp. PS-13 R2A (assembly GCF_057621855.1). Classification (NCBI taxonomy): domain Bacteria; kingdom Pseudomonadati; phylum Pseudomonadota; class Betaproteobacteria; order Rhodocyclales; family Zoogloeaceae; genus Parazoarcus; species Parazoarcus sp. PS-13 R2A. Next base: position 3,610 of record NZ_JBYEXN010000007.1, on the reverse strand, counting down.
CCCGGAGTTCGACTTCGAGCAGCCGGCCGACGAGTGGGATGCGATCTCGCTTAACTACACGTCGGGCACGACCGGCAACCCGAAGGGTGTCGTGTACCACCATCGGGGCGCCTATCTCAACTCGATGTCGAACATCGTTTCCTGGGGCATGCCGCCGCAGTCGGTTTACTTGTGGACGCTGCCGATGTTCCATTGCAACGGCTGGTGTTTCGCCTGGACGATGGCGGCCAATGCCGGTGTCAATATTTGCCTGCGCAGGGTTGATCCGCGTCTGATCTTCGACGCCATCCGTGAGCACAAGGTCACTCACTATTGTGGTGCGCCGATTGTGCACTCCATGCTCGCCAATGCGCCCGAAGAGTGGCGCGAGGGGATCAACCACAAGGTGTCGGGCCTGGTTGCCGCAGCGCCGCCTCCGGCAGCGGTAATCGAGGGCATGGCCAAGATCGGCTTCGATGTCACACACGTTTACGGGCTGACCGAAACCTATGGTCCCGCCGCTGTGTGCGCCAAGCACGATGAGTGGGCCGATCTTCCGCTGGCGGAACAGGTCGTGAAGAACGGCCGCCAGGGTGTGCGTTATCACGCTCAGGAAGGCATCACTGTTCTCGATCCGGAAACGATGGAGCCGGTGCCTTGGGACAACGAAACCATGGGCGAGATCATGTTCCGCGGCAACCTGGTGATGAAGGGCTACCTGAAGAACGAAAAGACCACGGAAGAGGCTTTCCGCGGTGGCTGGTATCACACCGGTGACCTCGCAGTCATGCAGCCCGATGGCTACGTGAAGATCAAGGACCGGTCGAAGGACGTCATCATCTCCGGTGGCGAGAACATCTCTTCGATCGAGGTCGAGGACGCGCTGTACCGGCATCCTGCAGTGATGGCAGCTGCCGTTGTTGCCCTGCCCGACGAGAAGTGGGGCGAGGTGCCGTGCGCCTTCGTCGAACTCCGGAACGGCGCATCCGCGACCGAAGACGAGATCCGTGCCCATTGCCGCGAGCACCTGGCCGGCTTCAAGGTTCCGAAGAAGGTCATCTTTGGCGAACTGCCAAAGACCTCGACAGGCAAGATCCAGAAGTTCGTGCTGCGTGAACAGGCGAGGTCTACCGCGTCGTTCGAATAAGTTTGTCTAAATAAACATTCGTTCGGGATGGCCGATCATGAAGCTTCGCGCTAACATGATCGGCCGTTGACGTTAACGTAAACATAAAGGAGGAGACATGAGCGCCGTTCCCCATCCGGTCGATGAACCGATGCTGCTTCGCCGAGACGAAGCTGGTGTGACAACGCTGACGCTGAACCGGCCCATGCAGTTCAATTCGCTGTCACAGGCGATGCTCGAAACGCTGCTTGCCGAGATCGATGCGATTGCTGCCGACAAGAGCGTACGTGTGGTGGTGCTGGCCGGCGAAGGAAAGGCCTTTTGCGCGGGCCACGATCTCAAGGAGATGCGTGCCAACCACAACCTCGGCTTCCAGCAGGAACTCTTCCGCCTGTGCGGTAAGTTCATGGTCCGACTCACCGAGATTCCGCAGCCCGTCATTGCCCGCATTCACGGCATTGCGACGGCTGCCGGTTGTCAGCTGGTGTCGATGTGCGACCTCGCGGTGGCTTCCGATGTCGCCAGGTTCGCGGTCTCCGGCATCAATGTCGGTCTCTTCTGCGCCACGCCCAGCGTTGGCCTGTCGCGCAACATGGGGCGCAAAGAGGCCTTCGAGATGCTGGTCACGGGCGACTTCATCGATGCACACGAGGCCCAGCGGCGTGGTCTAGTGAATCGGGTCGTGCCCCTGGATCAGCTGGATGACGAGGTCGCAAGACTCGCTGCAGCGATCGTTGCGAAGTCACCGGTAGCCGTGAGCATGGGCAAGCAGATGTTCTATCGCCAGCTTGAGATGGGCATGGAGGCGGCCTACCAGATGGCGGCTGAAACCATGGCCTGCAACATGATGACGAACGATGCGGCCGAGGGTATCGACGCCTTCGTCGCCAAGCGCAAACCCGAATGGAAGGGGTGCTGAGCGCAAGGGCCTGACGGCGGTCATGCTGATCGATACGCATATCCATCTCGATGCCTCGGAGTTCGATGGCAGTCGCGATAGTGTGCTGATTGATGCGCGGGCCGCCGGCATTGGCGCGTTTGTCGTTCCCGCGGTGGATCGTGAGAGTTTCCACCGCGTTACTGCGCTTGCTGCGGCAAACCGCGATATTTACCCGGCGCTGGGAATCCACCCGCTCTTCACCGCTGCGGCAACCCAGGGCGATCTTGAAGTTCTGGAGCACGAGTTAGGCCGCACGAAGTGTGTTGCGGTCGGAGAAATCGGCCTCGATCATTTCGTCGAAGAGGCCGATCGTGAGCAGCAACTGCGCTTCTTCGTTGCCCAGCTTCGCATTGCGCAGCGTTTCCAGCTTCCGGTCATCCTTCATCTGCGGCGAGCGCAGGATGCGGTGCTGAAGCAGCTCCGACAGCATGCCGTGTGCGGAGGAATTGCGCATGCCTTCAACGGCAGCCGGCAGCAAGCGGACGCTTTCATCAAACTGGGCTTCAAGCTTGGATTCGGGGGCGCGATGAGCTTTGAAGGCTCACAGCGCATCCGCCGTCTGGCGACCGAACTGCCACTCGACTCAATCGTGCTTGAAACCGATGCGCCGGACATGGCGCCAGCCTGGGGGCAGGGGCGACCCAATGTCCCGGCCAATATTGCACGCTATGCACGGATTCTTGCCGAGCTGCGGGGCCTTCCCGTAGAAGAGGTGATTCGTGCGACCGGTGCAAACGCCCGCGCAGCCCTGCCCGGACTCGGCGCGAGCGGTGGAACGCCCTAGGTGGAGGTGGCCGCGCCCACGCACGAGCGCGCGATAAGATCGGCAATGTCGCGTTTCAGGCGTGCGACATCGCTGTCGAACTTCTCGTAGCTCATCAGGGAGACCCCGAACACATAGGCGTAAAGGAGCATGCAGCGGCTCGACGCTTCTTCCATTGGCACCCCACAGGCGAGAAAGAGATCGCGTGCGCAGCGCAGGCGGACGTCATCGACCTCTGCGACGATTGCCGCGGCATCGGCGTCACGGCGTGCCCAGTCGCGCACCGCGAGTTCGATCATCATGCCCCGGCGGCTTCGGTTCGCACTATAGACGTCGATGACGTGATAGATCTGCGCGAGCTCCTTGCCGGGGACAGCGGTGGTCTGTTTGATGATGTCGCGTATCCGTCCTTCCTTCCACAGGCCAAGGATGGCAATCAGGAGGTCGCGCCGATCCTGAAAATGCCAGTAGAAGCTGCCTTTTGTGACCTTCAGGCGCTTCGCCAGTACTTCGACCCGCAGTCCTGCAATGCCTTCTTCGGCGAGGACTTCGATGGCGGCATTGACCCACGCTTCGCGGTCGAGTTGAGTTCTTGGTTTGTTCGGGGATTTGTCCATACGGCATAGTATTGACGATTCTGTTTCCATACGCTACCGTATGTACCCCGTACCAATGCGTATGGTCGCAGACGTCATACGTATCGGCATGGGTGTAAAGCCTCGTCCGCAGTGACATAATGGTTCTGCTCTTCTGCTGAACAGCGGAACGGGGAGACAACGAAATATCCAAAGGAGCGCGACAT